>NZ_JBVVPO010000030.1:0-91649 GCF_055811795.1 Bradyrhizobium sp. MI1.7 | reverse complement strand
ACCCCTCGTTCAAAAAACACAATTTTCACCCCCCCCCGCCCTAATCCCCCCCGCCGGGGGGGGGTTTTTTTTTAAACCCCCCCCCCCCCCCCGGGGGGGGGCCCCCCCCCGGGGGCCCCCCCCCCCGCCCCCCCTCCCCCTCATCATCTGCTTAGTGGCAGGGATTGATCTTGAAGCCCTTACGGTATTCGGCCGTCGCCACCTCGCGCTCGATCGGCGAAAGCGCTCTGAAGCCACGCAACGGACTACCAAGCGTGTGTCCGCGCACGTGATCGAGCGTCCACATGTCCTTGGAGTCGAAGCGCAGATGGGGTTGCGCGATCATGGTCTTGCCGTCGGGCCGGACAAAACCGAGATCCTTGATCGCGTCGGCGACGTCCCAGCCGTGATAGCAGTCCTCCCATTCACGGCGACCGCTGAAGCGGCCCATTGCCGGCGTCGCGCGGCCCTCGTATTCCGCGGCGAACGCCACCTTGTGGGTCCAACGGCAACCTTCGGAGCAGTAAGTGTAGATCTTGCCGTCGACCTCGTCGCAGACGAAGTCCTCGCGGATCAGGCAAGGGACCATGCAGCTCCAGCAGCGATGCGGGTATGAATAGCCCACCTCGCTGTTGAAGAGGATGTTGGTCTCGCCGGGCACGCTGAGCTTGGCGTGCCATTTCCAGAAATCGCCGAATTCGGCGTACCAACCCGGATATTTGTGCTCGAACCACTCGAAATCACGCTCGGTCTGGGCCTCGATCCGCCAGAAGTTCACCGACCATCCGACCGTGAAGAACTGCGCGGTCTTGTGGACATAGTTCTTCTTGACGATCCGATCCCAGGCGGCGGCGACGTCATCGTGATGGATCTTGATGCCGTACTTCTCGAGCGGCAGCATGTAGGTCCGGTAATAGTCTTCGTAGATCCAGCGATGCCAGAGCTCGGCGTAGGACTCCTTGTTCTTGTCGCGGTTGGTCGTGCCGTACTCGATGAACGTCCCGATCGCGGCATCGACAATCGCGTGATTCTGCCAGAAGGCGTATTTCAGATCGCGCTCCAGCAGCTGGTGGTTCGACGGATCGTTGATCATCGCCATCAGCATCGAGTGACCGTTGCCGATATGACGGGATTCGTCCGACTGGACCGACAGGAACACGGTTGGCAATGCATAGTCGCCGTTGCGCGCCGCTTCCGACGGCATCGCCACGAACAGAGTATTGGTGAAGGCGGTTTCCGCGACGACCGTCAGATAGACGTTGGCCGCGGTGATTGCGTCACCGGTCAGGAAGCCCTCGGCGAACTGGCGGCCGATCGTGGTCGCATAGCATTTGCCGAACGCGGCTTCCGTGATATCGAACCCGGCTGGATCGATGTAATTCTCCATGTACCACTTCTTGAGGTTCATCTGGATCGTCGAGTGCCGGAACTCGTCGACCATCTGCATGGTGAATCCGGTGCGCAATTCCTCGCCGGGCGCCAACCGCCCGACCATCGCCATCGAACGCGCCGCCGAGATCTCCGGGAACGGGATGATCGCCAGGAACAGCTTCATCCACTCGACCCATCGCGGCTCGACATTGCGGAACATGTCGCCGCGCAACGCCGCATCCAGCGCGCCATAGACGCGGTTGTCTTTCTCTTCCTGCATCGGGAAGTATGACCGCAGGACCTGCTTCATCGGGTCGCGCGGTGTCTTCGAGATCTTGTAGTCGGTCGGGAACGTCATCGCCTCCTGCACGTAGCTTGGCGTCCAACCAAGGTCCGCGACGCGGTTGGCCGCTTCAGCGATGCTGATCCCCTTCTGCGCGGTGATCTTGTTCAGTGTCAGACTTGCAGACATTTCCAGCTCCTTTGAACGTTGCGTTATCTTCGGCATTCTCGCTTCGGTTCCGGGTCAAACCCCTGGATCGCGTTGTTGAAATTCTCCGCCGCAAAACACACTTTAAGTCCGTTAAATGGATTGATTGATCTGCTGACTCGTCGTTTCGCGTCAGCCCGATTTCTCGGCGCTGACGGTCTCGTCACCTCCGTTGGCTCGTTTGATGAGAGGTTTGCCTTCGGCAACGAATTTCGCCGAGAGGACCAACGCACCAGTAGCGAAATCCCTGCCGTGCGCGGCGATCATGGCCTCCGCGATCTCGGCCAGCTGAATGAAGAAGGCGTCTTTCGACCCGGCTTCCTCGCTCATGTCCGGTTGCGGAGACGGCATTTGTGCCTGTTGCTTTGATGCAATCATGGTTGCGTTGTTCCTGCTCATCATGCGTGCCCCGAACGTTGGTGGTCGCCGGACGAAGGACCGTTGTCGATCTCCAGCAGGGACGTGTCGAGCCATTCACGCTCGGCCACCAGGCGTCGATGCTCCTCCCGGAGCATCTCCAGGCGCGCGATCGCTCGCTCCAGTTCAGCATGCGCGTCGCTTCCGGCGTCGGCGCGCGCCGCGCTACGCACGGCGCACGCGAATTCGATTTCGGCTCCGCCGCGCGCGTACTCATTCTTGACTTGCATCTCGTTGTTATCGACCATCTCGTCGATCAGCCTGTCCCGGGCAATCATCCGATCGCGGGCGCGCTGCAATTCAGCGGCTTCCTCGGCGGTGATCGGTGGCCGGCATCGGCTGTCCTTTGTCACTCGCGCCACTCTCGTTCGATGATCTGGACCGAGGCTTTGCATGTCGCGGCACATGCCCTACGGGATCAGGACCGCACGGCCATGAATGCGTCCATGATGCAGATCATGAAGCGCGTCATTGGCCTGGCTCAGCCTGTATTCCTTGGTGTGGAGTTCGACGAGGCCGCGATCCGCGAGCGCCATCAGCTCCACCAGCTCGGCGTATGTGCCGACCAGGTTGCCGACGATGGTCTTTTCCGATGTGATCATGTCGATGGTCGGGATATCGATCTTCCCACCGTACCCGACGATGTAGTAGTAGCCGGCGTTCGCTGTCATCGACAGGCCCTTGGCGATAGCGTCACCCTCGCCAACAAAATCGATCACGGCCTCCGCGCCGCGCCCGTCGGTCAGCGCCAGCACCGCCTCGACTTCGTTGCCGTCTGCCTTCACGACATGATGTGCACCGCACTTCTTGGCGAGTTCGAGAGACTGTTCGGCGCGATCGACGACGATGATTTCCGCCGCGCAGAGCGCGGCGAGAACCTGGATGCCGATATGGCCCAGCCCACCGGCGCCGATCACCGCGACATATTCGCCGGGCAACAGATGACGGGATGCCTTCTTCGCGGCGCGATAAGCCGTCAGCCCGGCATCGGTGTAGGGAGCAACATCCTTCGGTGCGAGCGACTTCGGCAGCTTGATCAGGGAGCGCAGTCCCGTCAGCAGATACTGCGCATAGCCGCCATTGGCGTTGATGCCGGGAAACGAGCTGTCCAGCGCATGCATGTCGTCGCCGCGCCGGCACGCGAGACAATGCCCGCTGGTCACCAGCGGATGACAAATTACGCTGTCGCCAACCTTGATCCCTTCGACACCCGGGCCGATCGCTTCGACCCAACCGGCGTTCTCGTGGCCCATGATGTATGGAAGCTTGACGTCGACCTTGCTGCGCCAAATGCCCTCAACGATGTGCAGATCGGTGCGACAGACGCCGGCACCACCGATGCGCACGATCACGTCCATCGGGCGCGAGATCTTCGGGTCAGTTACGTCATCGAACTTGACGAACTCCTTGGCCGTCAGCTTCTCGTCGAACTCATGAAGCACCGCCGCTTTCATTAAACGCCTCCCCGGCAAAATTCTTATTCTGTCGATCTGACGCGATCGCCATCCCGCTGAACAGTTGAGCAAGGGCTGTGCCACGCGCACAACGGCCTGATCTTTCTATTGTTCTTGCGATCTCGGGAGTGCTCGCGCCGATCCGCCTCGGAGCAGATTTTGCGAGCGACTGTTCCGAGACGGAACAGTTCGACGGCTGCGACAGCGGGTGAGCAGAAATTTGGATTTTTGATTGTTTGATCTATGATCGTGAGAACCGCGCCACGCGCGAGAACGACCCGAACCGGGCTACGACCAAGAGGAAATCGCCAAGCCGCGACTCCCGGAGGAGCTATGATGCTGACCGCCAGCCGACGCATGGACAATGCTTGGATGACGCTCGATCAGCGCGGCGCGCCGCCGGCAGAGCTTCTATCGGCCGATATCTACGACAGCTGGATGCGCTGCATTTCGCTTGGTCTCGATACATTGCGCCCTCCTTCGCCCGAATTAGTGAGCGCCGCTGTTTTGCGCCAGGAGCAGCAGCGCTGTTCACTGATTCGCGGCTTGGCGCTAGCGGAGATGCACACGCTGCATCAGCAGATTGCCGGCTCCAATTTCATGATCGCCTTTGCAAATGCCGACGGCTTGCTGCTCGACATCATCTCGGACTCGAGCTTCAGTGATGCCTCGAACGCAGCGAGCATTCGGCCCGGCACTATCTGGACTGAAGCCATTTGCGGTACCAACGGCCTCGGCACCGCTGCGTATCTCAAGCGGGCTATCGTCGTTCACGGGGGCGAGCACTTTTTCTCGCGCTACAACAATCTTACTTGCATCGCGGCGCCAATCTTCGCGCCCGATGGCGAACTGGCCGGAATACTGGACGCGTCATCGGACTGCATGTCGAGGCAGGCGCATACCCAGGCGCTCGTCGTGATGGCGGCAACCCAGATCGAGAATGGTCTGTTCCGTGAACATCACCGCGGAAACATCCTGATCGCTTTCCATAACCGCGGCGAGTATCTGCATACGTTGAGCGCGGGCCTGCTGGCCGTCGACAACGAGGGCAGGATCCTTGCAGCCAACAGGGCCGCAAGCGTCCTGCTGCACGGTCTGCCAGCCTCACCGGGTCGTCGCTTCGCCGACGTCTTTCGTACGAAATTCAACGCCTTTGTCGATGAAGGCCGGCGCAAGGAACGCCAGCGCCTCGAGGACGAGGTCGGTAGCCAGTTCGTCGCAACAATCGAGAACGCGCGCCAGTTCTCGATGATGCAAGCCATCTCGCGGCCTCGGCCGTCGGCGCCCAAGGACGTCCTCACCCAGTTCGTCTCCGCCGATCCGGCGATCGCTTCCGTTGTCCAACGGGTGGGAGTCGCGGCGGTCCGCAAGATGCCGATCCTGATCCGTGGCGAAACCGGCACCGGCAAGGAGCAGCTCGCCCGCCATGCTCATACTGCCAGTGGACGGGCCGGCGCTTTCGTCCCGGTAAATTGCGCAGCGCTCCCTGACAGCCTGATCGAGGCGGAGCTGTTCGGCTATGCCGAAGGCGCTTTCACGGGAGCAAAAAAGGGCGGGGCGGCGGGACTGTTCAAGGAAGCGGACGGCGGAACGCTCTTCCTCGACGAGATCGGCGACATGCCGGTGACGTTGCAGGCCGTGCTGCTGCGCTTTCTGGACGATTGGACTGTCCGGCCGGTCGGTGGCACCAAACGTCAGGTCGACGTTCTCCTGGTGTCTGCCACCAATGCCAATCTCGACGACTCGATTGCGAAGGGCCGGTTCCGATCCGATTTGCTGTTTCGTCTCAACACGCTGGAGGTGACGTTACCGCCTTTGCGCGAGCGTTCCGATTTCGCCGAGATCGCACGCCATTTGATCCACAAGATCGATCCCTTGATGGATTTGACCGCAGGGGCGATCGATCGTTTGGCCGAACTCGATTGGGATGGAAACATCCGCGAACTGCGCAACGTGCTTTCCCGATTGTCGCTGGCCGAGCCCGGAGATCTGATCGACGAGACATCGGTCGAGTCCGTACTTGCACATTCAGGCGGCGAGCGCTTGACCGGCAAGGCGGTGGGTGGTGGGCTCAAGGCCAATCTGCATGAGATTCAGCGCTCGCATGTGCTGACCGCGTATGCGGAAACGGGCAACAACATCAGCAAGACCGCGCGCCGCCTGGGCGTGTCGCGCAATACGATCTATCGTGCCCTGCGCGGCAACAAGGATTAGCACAATCGTGGCGAAGGCTCTGCGGCGACCGCGCGATCTGCGCTGTAACTGGAGGCGTTGAAGTCCAGCCCCTCGTCGGGTTCAATTGGGAGTGTCGCCATGTTTGAACCGGAAAACAGTCTCGAAGCCCTGATGCAGGCTGCCGCAAGAGACACCAGCGTCGTTCCCGCGTTCTATCGCGCGTTGCTCGAGACGGAGATCTACATTCTGACGCCGGAAGCGCCGATGAAACCTGGACGCCGTCGCTCGCTCAAATTTCAGGAGGAGATCAACGTTGCAACGGTCGATTTCCAGAACATGAGATGGCACCCCACCTTCACCTCAAAGAAACGCATCTACGACTATATAAAGCAGCCTGAGGTGTGCCTTGGCGCCGCTGCGCGCAATCTGTTCGAAATGTTGCCTGACTCTAATTTCTGGCTCAATCCGTTGTCCGAATGTCAGAAGCCACTGCCCGCCGCCGAGATCGCTCTCCTCATGAGCGGCGAGATCTTTGACATGCCGATTAAGTCCGCGCGATAGGCGCAGACTTCCTGCCAGATGCTGTCGGCCAAGCGGAATTATTTCGAAAACGGCGCAGCGACATTAGTTCACTAGACCATCTGCCTGATTTCCTGAAGTGTGCCCGCAAAGGCTCGTGGCGAGCCGGGCGGATGGGAATTCGCCAGGCCGAGGTCGGAGCGGCGAGGACAATGATCGAATGAACAGAGGAGCGCTTTGGTCTCAAGCCGGAGCGGCTTGCCGGGGATACCGCTTACGGGGCTGCTCCGATGCTGAACTGGCTGGTCGAGGCGAAGGGCATCGCACCACATATCCCCGTGTTCGACAAGTCGAAGCGAGATGACGGTACCTTCTCGCGCAGCGACTTTCGATATGATCCGACCGGCGACGTCTACCACTGCCCCGGCCGGAAAGCGGCTCGGGACGAGCGGCACCGTGCACGGGGGCAAAACGCTTTTGTATCGTGCGAGCAAGCTCGACTGCGACGCATGCCCGCTTAAACCGCAGTGCTGTCCAAAAGAACCATCGCGCAGGATCCCCGCGCAACATACATGAGCACGCCCGGGACGTCGCCCGGTCGTTCGCTGGCACCGAGGGATTCGAGACGTCGCGACGTCAGCGCAAGAAGATCGAGATGCGGTTTGCGCATTTCAAGCGCATCCTGAGGCTTGGTCGGCTTCGGCTTCGTGGCCCACGGGCGCCCAGGACGAGTTTGTTCTTGCTGCAATCGCTCAAAATCTGAGGCGCCTCGCGCGTTAGGGTCGGCGGATCAAAGCCGGTCGGCCTTACCGAATGGCCGAAAGACATCCGTCGGTTACAGCCGACTTTTGCAACAAAATCGGCCATGCCCGGACATCGCCACAGGCGGGGCTAGCTGACACGTCGCTTGCTTGACACCTCTCGTAGCGTTGGTCTCTAATCCCCAGGCAAGTCCTGAGGCTGGAGGCGAAATTTTCGCCGCCAATCAAGAATAAGGCCAACTGCTCCGCCAGGCGAGTGCCGGGTAAAGGAGCAGAGGCCAAAAATAGCTTCCTGGGAGGGAACAATGGACAGACGCCAGACAATCAAAATGCTTGGTGGTGCGGCGGCGATCGCCGGTACCGGTTTTCCGGGGTTTGCTTTTGCGCAGGCTCAAAAGGAAATGGTCACGGTCGTGAAGATCGCCGGCATTCCGTGGTTCAACGCTCTTGAAAAGGGAATCCAGAAGGGCGCCAAGGACTTCAGCATCAATGCCACCATGGTTGGACCGGCGAACGTCGATCCGGCACAACAGGTAAAGCTGCTCGATGACCTGATCGCCAAAAAGGTCAACGTGATCGGCTTGGTGCCGCTGGACGTCAAAGTGTGCGAGCCGGTGCTCAAGCGCGCCCAGGCGGCCGGCATCAAAGTCATCACCCATGAGGGCCCCGAACAAGAAGGCCGTGACTGGAATGTCGAATTGATCGATTCCGTTCGCTTCGGTGAAGTGCAGATGGAGCGTCTCGCCAAGGACATGGGCGGCGAAGGCGATTACGTGGTTTATGTCGGGACGTTGACGACGCCGCTTCACAACAAATGGGCCGACGCCGCGATTGCCTATCAGCAGAAGAATTTCCCGAAAATGAAGCTCGTCGCCGACCGTTTCCCCGGCGCCGACGAGATCGATACCAGCCAGCGCACGACGCTTGACGTGATCAAGGCCTATCCGAACCTGCGCGGCATTCTCGGCTTCGGCTCGAATGGGCCGATCGGGGCCGGCAATGCGGTGCGTCAGCAACGCCTTGGCAAGAAGATCGCCGTGGTCGGCACGGTGCTGCCGAGCCAGGCGAAATCGCTCATCGCGGATGATACCATCCGCGAAGGTTTCCTGTGGAATCCCACCGATGCAGGTTACGCCATGGTTGCAGTTGCCAAGCTCGTGCTTGATGGCAAGCCAATCACGGATGGCGTCGATGTTCCCGGCCTCGGCAAGGCTGCGGTCGATGTGGCCGGCAAGCAGATCAAGGTCGACAAGATCATGCGGATCAACAAAGAAACCATCGACGGACTGATCGCCGGAGGACTCTAGAACTACACCGGTCCCAGCCGCCTCGTCGCGCTGCATTCCCGGCTTTCCGACCGGGAATGCGATCCTCGTCGAGGCGATCGCTTGACGAGCGGTCCCATTACAGGACGAAGCCTTGACGACTTTCCTGAAGATGTCCGGCATATCAAAACGTTTCGGCGGCGTGCATGCGCTTCGCGACGTCGATCTGACGCTGGAGGTCGGAGAGGTGCATTGCCTTGTCGGCGAAAACGGATCCGGCAAGTCCACGCTGATCAAGATCATTTCCGGCGTCGAGGCGCCGGAACCAGGAGGCCGGATCGTCATTTCCGGCAAGGAGTACCCAAAACTAAGCCCGGTCTACTCCACCCATTGCGGCATTCAGGTCATCTATCAGGATCTATCGCTATTCTCCAACCTCACCGTCGTCGAGAACATCGCCATGGCGCACCATCTTGGCGGCGTCCACACGGTGAACTGGTCCTCTATGCGGGCCATCGCCATGGCCACAATGGCGAAGGTCGGCGTTGAGGTCGATCCAGAAACAAAAGTCTCCGAACTCAGCATTGCCGGACGCCAGCTGGTCGCGATCTGCCGGGCCTTGGCGGCGGATGCCAAACTTCTCATCATGGATGAGCCGACGGCGTCGCTGACCCGCCACGAGGTCAACACCTTGATCAAGCTCGTCAGCGACCTGAAAAGAAGCGGTATCTGCGTCGTATTCGTGAGCCATCGCCTCGACGAGGTGCTTGAGATTGCCGAACGCGTGACGGTGTTGCGGGACGGCGCCAAGGTAGGCACCTTTGCCGCAGCGACCATCAACGGCAGCAAACTCAGTCACCTGATGACCGGGAAGGCTTTCGAGTATCAGAAACAGGTGCCCGACCTTGCCGTGGGTGCGGTTGTTCTCGAGGTCCAGGGGCTTGGCCGCGATGGTGACTACGACGATGTGAGCTTGCAATTACGCGCCGGAGAAGTCGTGGGCCTTACCGGATTGCTTGGATCGGGCCGAACCGAGCTCGCACTGTCGCTGTTCGGCATGAACCCACCCGATCGAGGCACCATGGCGCTTGACGGCCACCGCATCGCGCTGAACACGAATGCAGACGCGATCCGTCGAGGCATCGCCTACGTATCTGAAGACAGGCTTACGCTTGGCCTCATCCTTGACCAGTCGATCACGTCGAACGTCACGCTGACTGTGTTGGAACGTCTCGCCGGCGCGTTCGGCCTGATTGGCGCACGCGCGCGGCAAAGCCATGTTGCGCGATGGGTCGCCGAACTCGGAATCAAGGTCTCTGATCCCAACAACCCGGTCAAGACGCTCTCCGGCGGCAATCAGCAGCGGATCGTGCTCGCCAAATGGATGGCGACCAACCCACGAGTGCTTATCCTTGATAGCCCAACGGTCGGTGTCGACATCCGCGCTAAGGATGGGATTTATGAGATCATCCGGCGGCTGGCCCGCGAGGGCGTCGCAGTGCTGATGATATCAGACGAAATCCCCGAGGTGCTTTATCACAGCCATCGCGTGCTGGTGATGCGCGAAGGGCGTTTGACTACTGACGTGATGGCCGCAGACACCTCCGAAGATGCGCTTCGGCAGGCAGTCAATGCCTGAATCGCGGTTTGCTTCATTTGGCAGGTTTCGGCGCAGCCATGAGTTCTGGCTGTTGATCGTGATCCTCGTGCTCTGCGTCAGCCTGGGCGCGGCGAACGGCCAGTTCCTGACCATGCAGAATCTGTTCGACCTGCTGACCTCCTACGCATTCGTAGGCATCCTCGCCCTCGGGCTGCTCGTGGTGCTGATCGCCGGCGGAATCGACATCTCCTTCACGGCGACGGCATCGGTGGCGCAATATGTCACGCTTACGGTGGCGAACGCATACGGCGCGAACTGGATCTGCGTTTTTGCGATCGCGATCGGCATTGGCGGTGCGCTCGGCGCCCTCAACGCGATCTTCATCCAGAAGCTTCGGATACCATCAATCATCGTGTCCGTCGCAACGTTGAACATTTTCTATGGGCTGCTGATTTTCTTCACGGGCGGTAAATATATCTATTCGTTACCCGACTGGTTCGCGACCGGGATATTCTGGTTCGAGTTCGATTGGGGCAAAGATACGTCCTACGGCGTCAACCTGCAGATCCTCGCGCTCGGGTTCTCATTTCTCTTCACCTGGCTCCTGCTCAATCGTAGCAATATCGGTCGTCAAATCTACGCCATGGGGGGCAATACCGATGCCGCGCAGCGACTCGGCTTCCATGTCTTCGGCCTCAACATGCTGGTCTATTGCTACATGGGGGTCATGGCCGGTATCGCCTCACTGGTCCAGGCGCAGCTTGCACAGTCCGTCGCTCCGACGGTGCTGGTGGGCAAGGAGCTCGATGTGGTTGCGGCCGTCGTGCTCGGCGGCGCCAGCCTGATGGGCGGCGTCGGCACCGTTCTCGGCACGTTTCTGGGGTTGGCACTGCTCGCCATCCTGCAGAATGGAATCATTTTGCTTGGCGTTTCGTCCTACTGGTCGCCATTTTTTGTCGGGTTGGTCATTCTGATCTCGGTCTCGGCAACAGCCTGGTCGCAGCGAGAACGGCGGACCCGGAGCGCGCGGCCATGAGAAATGAGTCCACCCTCGCCCTTCGCGGACGCCTGATCCGTTTTGCCGGCAGCGGGACGATCGCAACCCTGATGCTGTTGTTGGTCGCGCTCTGGTTGGTGTTCGCCATTACCATCGGCGACCGGTTTTTCTCCGTCAACACGCTGCAATCGATGGCCTTCCAGATGCCGGAGCTCGGCATCCTTTCGCTTGCGATGATGCTGGCCTTGTTATCTGGAGGCCTCAACCTTTCCATCATCGCCACCGCTAATCTCTCTGGACTGACCATTGCCTTCCTGCTGACGCACTACATTCCGGGCACTCAGGGCATTGCCTGGGTCGGCGTACAGGTGCTGGCGATTGCGGCAGGGTTTGCCGTCGCGGCACTGGTCGGCCTTGTCAACGGATTTGTCATCGCCTATCTCGGCGTTTCGCCGATCCTCGCAACCCTCGGCACCATGACACTCTGCAAGGGACTCGCGATCGGCCTGACGCGCGGCAATGTCATCTCCGGATTTCCGGAGCCCATTGTTTTCATCGGCAATGGAACGGTTCTCGGGGTGCCTTTTGCCCTGATCGTGCTGGCGCTCTGTGCGTTGCCGGTCGCGCTCATGCTAAACGCAACGCCCTTCGGGGCAAGGGTTTACATGATCGGCTCGAACGAGAAGGCAACCCGCTACTCCGGCGTCGATACCCGCGCCGTCCTGCTCAAGCTATATGTCCTCTCGAGCCTGCTCGCCGGTGTCGCAGCGGTCGTCATGCTGGCACGTTTCAATTCAGCCAACGCGGCATATGGCGAGAGCTATCTGCTCGTCACCATTCTTGCAGCAGTGCTCGGTGGCGTCGATCCATTTGGCGGCTTTGGCAAGGTCGGCGGATTGCTGCTTGCGCTGATAATCCTTCAGGTGATCTCCTCGGCGTTCAACCTTCTCAATCTCAGCCAGTTCCTCACTCTGGCGATCTGGGGGGGCATCCTGATTGCCGTTGCTGCGGTTCCCCATCTGGGCGGCAAAGCGCCCCGGTAGACAACGATGACAAGATCGGAAGCCTCTCCCCGGATCGCGGTTCTCGACATTGGCAAGACGAATCTGAAACTGCTGGTCGCGAGTGAGGACGGCTGGCCGCTCGAAGCACTTTCGATCCCGAATGTGCCGACCACGGCAGGACCATACCTCGCCTATGATCTTGCCGGGCTGGAAGAGTGGTTCCTCGACACTTTGGCCGTGGTGACGCAACGCCACACCATCGGCGCGGTGATCGCGACCGCGCATGGGTGTGGCGCCGTTCTTGTCGAAGGTGACGAGCCAGTGCTGCCGATGATGGACTATGATGCGGTCTCGCCGCCTGAGATCGACCAGACCTACGCCCGGATTGCGCCTGCCTATGATGAAGTGTTTTGCGGTATCAGCGGCGCGATGCGGCTCGGCAAGCAATTGCTCTGGCAGGAAAGCGCATATCCCACCGAATTCGCCCGCGCGAAAACCTATCTTACGACTGCGCAGTATTTCGCCTTGCGGCTCGGCGGGTGTGCTGCAAGTGAAATTTCACAGCTCGCGGCTCAGAGCCATATCTGGGACCTTTTCCACCATCAGCCTTCCTCCCTGATGCGCAAGCGCGGCTGGGACCGTCTTCTGCCGGAGCGGGCATCCGCCGGTGCGGTGCTAGGGAGGATTTCGGAGGCCGTAGCCAAGCGTACCGGCCTGGCGCGCTCGACCGAAATCCTCTGCGGCGTGCATGATTCCAACGCCAACCTGTTCCGCTACAAGGCCGCCGGCATGGCCGATACCTCGATCCTATCAACAGGCACCTGGATGATCGGCTTTCAGCGCGGCCTCGCGCTAGACAAGCTCGACGCCACACGCGGCATGGTGCTCAATATCGATGTCGACGGTGAGAACGTACCCTCCACGCTGATCGCGACAGGCCGCGAATACGACTTGATCAGCAGAGACCACGACGCTTCTGATGCAGCCGTCCTCACCGCATTGCCGAGTCTACTGGCCCTTGGAACCCTGGCACTCCCCTCCTTCGTTGGGGATGATGGACTGTTCCCCGGTGCAGCTCACCGCGGACGCATTATCGGACCGCGGCCCGAGACGCCAGCCGAATGGCAGGGGTTGGCAGTCCTCTACGCCGCATTCAGCGCAAACCGCTGTCTAGATGCGCTTGGCAGCTCGAAACACATCGTCATCGACGGTGGCTTCGCCGCCAACCTGCCCTTCGCGCGCGCTCTGGCCGCGTTGCGGCCATCGCAGAGCGTCTCCGTGAGCCAATCTCGGGATGGAACGGCGCTCGGCGCGGCGCTGCTGTGGCGGAGATTTTCGCGTACGATTCCGGTTTCGAGCGTGGTGCTTGAAGCTGTCACGCCGCTCGGCGAGGATGAGTGCAAACGCACCCTTTCCGCCGCCTATCAATCCTGGATTTCTTTTTCGGAGCACCCATCATGACAGACCGCAATCATGCCGATCTCCGCCAGGGCATCGTCGATACCTGCAAGGAGATGAACCGAAACGGTCTCAACCAAGGGACTTCCGGCAATCTTTCGCACCGGATTCCAAACGGCATGCTAATCACACCGACAAGCTTGCCCTACGAGCGCATGCGGTCAGAAGACATTGTCGCGATGGATTTTGCCGCGAATTACCAGGGCAACCATCGCCCTTCTTCAGAATGGCGTTTTCATCGCGATATTCTGCGAGCGCGGGCCGACATAAACGTCGTGCTTCATACGCATTCCACCTTCAGCACCATTCTCGCCGTGCACGAGCGTGGCATTCCCTGCTTCCACTACATGGTCGCGGTAGCCGGTGGCAACGATATCCGTTGTTCGCCTTATGCCTGCTTCGGCACACAAGCGCTGTCGGATTATGCCGTCGATGCGCTCGAAGGACGAAATGCCTGCTTGCTCGGCCATCATGGCTTGATCATAACGGCGCAGACATTTGAAAAGGCGCTTTGGCTTGCCGTGGAGGTGGAGACCCTGGCGAAGATGTATGTCCACGCGCTGGCGATCGGCGAACCTCCGCGCCTCAGCGAGACCGAAATGGCACAGGTCCACGAACAGATGAAACGCATGGGCTACGGCCAGGCGCCCGATCTTGACGACGTCGGTGATGTTCCACGCGCCATGCCTCAGTCGAAACTGGCGCCACATTGACTCAGAGTGTCGTTGAACGCGGCTAGTCTTCTCTTCGCTAAGGAAACTTGCAAGCAACTCTACCAGCCGCTGGTGATCAATCGAAAATTGTCAGACAGCGTGCCAATATCCCTTGTGAATATCGAACTTCACGGCGCCGTCGTCACGCATCTTCAACAAGAGCGATTGGCAATCGTCCTCATGCTTTATGTTCACGCGCTTCATGATTTCGAAAACCTTCAGAGGCTTTTCGCCAAGGGCAATCAGAATCTTGTCTCGATCAGTCATTGGGGCTCCTTGTATCGGCATCGGCGACGGTACGCGCTGTGCAGATCGTCTGCAACGGCCGCGTTCGCTTGACGAGGTCCGTTCCGGGTCACCAGGCCCGAAGCTGCCGCGCCAATACAACAGCACGGAGCGAGCTTCGCTACCCCCAGCGCGACGACCACACCGGATACGTGCTCTTTTCGTTCGTGCACAGCCCGCGAGGGTGTTAGGCAAGCTCGCCTGCTGATGAGTGGGGGGGGACAGCATCCACGATCCTTGCCTTTCCGGTCGACGGAAGCGGTTTCCGCATTTGATGATGAAGTCGGACATCTCCGGTAAAGCGGAAGTCAGCCATAACGCCAATTATGTCGGCTGAGGGCCGTGAGCAGACGTACTACGCTCGTTCAACGCGGATCGAACTGTGCGCCTTCCAAAAGGTACCGAAGCGCTCACCACCGGCTTCGTTTCGCCCATATTGCCTCACCAATGAGGCAGGATATTCGTGGCTCCCTTTCGGTCACCGAAACGATCCGGTCCCTGGGCACGCCGCCGGCAACCTCGAGCACGAGCTTTGTTCGGATCGCCTCCTTGAACCCGTCACGGCTTCTGATCGTCACCATAAACGAGCCTGACCCGCCAATCACACAATCCTCGTAATAGAGATCGAGGTCGTCGATGTCCATTTGCGACGGAAGCCTTCCTTCGAGCATGATCGGCAATCCGTTGATGGTAATGCCCCTTGCCAGCGCCGCATCACGTGCGATGGTAACTGGGCTTCCGTCGTTGTTCACGCCATCGCCGGAAACGTCGATCACACGCCGCAGTCCACGATACGGATCCGCATCGAACAGCGGCAATGCGAAATTTATCGCGCCAGAGATCGAGGTGCGTGAGCCCATGCGAACCGGCGCTTTCGCGATTTCCGCCGCCACCGCAGCTGCAGATTCGCGGCTGTCGATCAATCTCCACGGCACGATGATTTTCTGATCGTTCGGTCCAGACCATTCCACATAGACCAGGGCCAACCTTCGGTTCGGCCCGGCCTTGAGCGCCTGGAGAAATTCGTTGGAAACGATGGCCTCCGCGTAACCCTCGCGCTGAAGCAAAAGCTCGCCAGGATCCATTGAATAGGAGACATCAACAGCAAGAACGAGTTCGACATCAACCGATGGCTGCTCGCTGCCGGCAACCACTCGGTACCCCGAATTGAGGGCGGCCGTGTTGGCGACTTCACCTCCGGCGATCACTCCGGCGATCAATGCCGCTGCGATGGAGACACGATGAAGCATGGTGGCCTCGCTGCTGGTTCCTCTTCATGGTGGCAGAAACGCCGCTGCCTGATCGATCGGTCCAGTGCCGGGTGCGGATTGATGCGAGCGCGCGAAGACGAACCGAGATGTCACATGTATTTCGGAGGCGGCTTTGCCGTCCTGGCCGATGAGGATCAATCCGGCGCCGCCATTTGCTACATTCAGAACAATCGGCTCGCCACTCCACGTCTTGATTGGCTCCATTCCGATGATGAGAAATTCACCGATAGGCTGGTCAAGATATTGGATGCGCAATTGCGGGCCGACTTCGGCTGCCGCGAGTTCGAAGCCGAGCTGTCGAGCACGCGCGTAAACATCAGCCAAGGTCACAGTATCGGACGTGAATCCAAGCTGGGCTGGCGATACGAGGATAAGCTCCACGTCTGTCTTGCGAGAGCCAAGGATGAATGTCGGTCGAGCAAGTATTTCAGCGGCCTGCCCCCCGATACCGCAACCCATGCCGTCCAGCTTATTGCGCAGTCCAAGCGGATCAGCGAAGGTACCAATGGTAATGGTCTTCCATGTCGCCACATCGCGGCCGGACTGAATGAGTTGCTGGGACACTTCGGCGGGGCGCGTCTTGAGCTTCAGCTGGTTTTGCAAGACATCGCGAGCCGTGCATTGAGCCCGCGCTGGATTGGTTGCGAACTGAACGATGCAGGCCGCGCACAGTATCGACACAATGAAGTAACGGCTGCCCCGGCGCGCGCGCGAATGACGGTCGGCTCCGCCGCAATGCGCCCTTCCCGCTGTGATGGCTATCGAAAATCTCTTCCGCATTTGCAATCTCGCGAGAAGAAAGAGACCACCGTCTGGCACTGGACACACTCTGCGCCCTGTGAGCGCGGTGCAGCTTTCTCGGTATCGCGTTATTCGGTTACCGCGGGCTCAGGGCAGCGGCTCTCCGGTTGTCAACGTAGTGCAGGTCTGCGGGAAAACCGTACGAAAAGGCACGATAAAGGACGAAATCGGGCTCTGCCGCTGCCTTGAGACGCACTTTCCGTTCCGCTAAGATCAATGGCGGGAGGTGTGCGCATGACCTGCCTGCGGCTGAACGGATACACGCTCAATTTGGATCAGGCGCAGTTATTTGACCGGCACGGCCAGGCCGTTGAGCTGCGGCCTCAGGCTCTGGCAGTGTTGCTTGAATTGGGGCGCCGTCCCGGAGAGCTGGTTACAAAACTCGATCTCGGTGCGCGAGTGTGGCCGGGCGTTTCGGTCACCGACGACTCGCTCGTGCAATGCGTGGTCGAGATCCGGCGCGCGCTCGGTGACAGCCGGCAGCAGGTCGTGCGGACGATGCCACGACGTGGTTACCTTCTGATCGTTGACGCAGCCGACACGGCGCCGCGCGATGTGCGAAGATTCTATCGCCTTGCCGCCGCCCTTGCGATGGTGGCAGTCGCGATCATGCTGGTCTGGCAACTTCTACTGCCCGGCGCCGGCTCCGGGCCCCCCAAGGTACACAACAGGATGGTGGCCGACGTTGCGGTTCTACCCCTGCGCGTACTCAACACCTCTCAGGAAGGCAGTCCGGACGGCAACGGATTAGCCTACATGATTGCCTCCGAACTTGCGCGCAACCCCGACCTGCACATCGTCTCAACCCTCGCCACAGCCGAGCTTAGCGGCAAGAACCTGTCGCCGGCCCAGATCGCCGCGATGACCCGCGCTCGCTACCTTGTGGATGGCAGCGCAGAGAGACGCGGCGACCGGCTGCAGCTCCACGTGCAATTGATCGATTCCGGCAACAACCGCATCGTCTGGAGCGGCCGGTTCGAGCCCACTGCGCAGGACCTGCCCGACGTTACTGAAACGTTGATCTCTCGGATCAGCGCCTCGCTTGGTGCAACCGTGCGCGAGTCGGACCGGGCGGCGTTACGGAGCCGCGCGCCGGCCTCGCTTGATGTGCATGCGCGCGTGCTGCGCACGCTTGCGCTGACCATGGCACCAAGTTCCGAGAGCCTCCGCCAAGCGCGGCAGGAACTCGAACTGGCGGTCCGCCTTGATCCGAACTACGCGCCCGCGTGGACGGGACTCGGACTGGTGAAGAAGATGCTGATTTTTGGCCATCACGATCCTGGGCTCAGTCGTCAGGACTTGCCGCAGGCGATCGCCGACGTCAGGCGCGCGATTGCGCTGGACCCGCTGCGTGCCAGTTCGTGGCGAGTGCTGTCCTTAGTAACCGACGCAGGTCAGGACCCTGAGTCAGCGGTGAGCGCGGCCGAGCGGGCGATCGAGCTCGGCCCTGGCGATCCGGACAACTGGGTCGTCCTTGCCGGTGCATTGCATTATGCCGGTCGAACCCAGGCAGCGATTGAAGCCTTCGAGAAGGCGATCTCCTGGAACCCGGTACGCCCAGCACACTACGCGCTCTACGGGGCAAGGCTGCGCTATTCCGTGCAGGATTACGAGGATGCGCTGCGTTTCGCCCGCGAATGTATGGATCGAACACCTGCGATAGGCGTCTGCAAGGCGGTCTGGCTATCGTCGCTTATTCGTACCGGCCATGCCGCCGACGCGGAGGCGGCGTGGCCCGCTTTGGTCGCGGCCGCCCCCTCTTTGCAGACGTACCGGATGACGCCGCGGAATACGCCGATGGCTCTGGCGGTTGATGAGGACCTCGACAGACTTCGCAAGAGCAACACCACGGCAATGGCCCAGTAAAGCTTCAGGCGCGTGAACCTGATGTGATCATTCCAAGTTGGCCTTTTTCGGCGCAGAAGCGGCTTCGAGGCTGTTCCGGATGGAGTGATCCGCGTCGCTTTGCCGTTTGAGGCCGGTGTCAGCTCGTTCTAAGGGCCAACAGGCGACGTCCAGAAGCTACCAACTGAAGTGGGCTTTATTCAACTGCCTCTCTTCAATTTCGACATGACATCATCTCCGCCCGTGAGAACGTATCGAAGCGCGTACCCGATCAGCCAAGACGCCGCCGCTAGGCCCAGGCCAACCATTGCTAGATAGATGTTGATTCGATCCCAGGCGAAGCCAGCGGCAATAAGCGTCATCCATGCTTGCGCTACCGGCCTGCCGCAGGTGCATGCCGCGCCTACGCGCGCCCAGGTGCTCTTGGCGGCCGAGGGGATGCGACGCAGATCGCGCGCTGCTCGAACTGTGGCTGGACGATGCGGTAGCCTGATGAGGCATTCGCGAATTTGTGTGCGTGTCAGTCGCGGAGATCGCCATCAATATCTGGACTCTCCGGTTCCACGCGCCATAATGAGGCGATGGACGGGATATCCAAAACCTTAAATTGTGCGCGTTGCGGCAAGCCGCTGGTCCTGATAGCGCGACCGGATGGCAAGGGCCCACTCCGGCCGACATGCTTGCATTGCGAGGAAGCCGATCCGATCACGTCGCCCGAGGTCGCCAGGTGGTTTGCTGGGGAATTGCAGCCGCCGAAGGGATAGGCCGTGAGGATCGCTGCCATGGCCGTGACTGCCGCATAGTGCCGAGCTTGAGATGCTCGGGGACGACCGTCGTTGGCCTCAATTGTGTCGACAAATTACGGTACTGATTCGCCAGTGAGCCAGCGTCTCGCAATCGGTTGGTCCTTTGGCCTCTGAACTCACAAGTCACCGACGCGAGTGGCGTGCAATGGGGCCCGGCCCAGCCGGGCCTTTTGTCCTTTGTGAATTATGTGCACTCACTGCACCCTGGGCCCATCGCGACCGAGGACCCTCGTTGGCGCGAACTCACAAATATTCGGCCTGAACTGCCAAGATACAAACTGCCCTTTTTACTATGGCGACCCAGTTGGCCCAACGCACGGGGTGCACTTCGACCGGGGATCGATGACCAATGCGCGTTTTTTTTAGTTGCTTGTTTTGCGGGACGCTTCACAGCGCTATCCAAATAAGGCGGCCGGTCGTGGCAAGCGGGCGCTTCGATTGCAAAGCGTGCGGGCAGACACTGCATCGATGGTGGGCCGTATACGACTTTACAGATTGGAAGGGGCCGCTCGACCAGTAGCGGGCGCGGCCAATCCGGGTCGCCGCACCTTGCCGGCCCCGCTCAAATGCGCCTATGCCCGTCCTCACCCGCCGGCGCGATCCGCACCGCAGCGATTGCTGGCACATCCACTTTGACGACATCACGTCGGCAGCATAGCAAAAGCCGTCGGAAACCCCAGACTCGTCCGAGGTTTGGCAATGGCAGTGCGGCTTCTATCCCGGCTCGAAGCCCGGCAAGCACCGCAAAGGCTCGGCGCCGTCGTTCGAGGCGGCTCCCGCGCGGCGTTCGAGGTGGCATGGAGCGAATATCTGCCCAAAAGCACAGAGGCCAATTTCCGGGCCTCGCGCGTTCATGAGGCGTGGACTCGCGAGAAATACGCGCGCTTTGATTGCGGCGAACGGATACCGTCGGACTGGCGTCAGCATGGCTGAATCCGATGGTTGCTTACGCCGCTTTGACACTCGGATCGTGCTACCCAGCGGCACCGAGCTCATCACGTTGCCCGATGCGATCCGGCACTTCAGCGAGACGGTGCCGAAACGCGAGCACAAGCACCCGCGCGTACTTCTCGCCGCCACCGCGCTGACCGACGCCGCCGAGGGCCGAACCGCGCAGCGATTGCCTCGGATACCGCTGCGCGCCTCTTATCGTCCGCATCTCAACATATCCTCGGATTGTCGCCATTGTCGCAAATGCGGCCGGGCACGCCCCGGACCGACGGACCGAACCATATTGGAATGCCCTCCCAGACAATCCAGCAGCCGCCGGGGCCGGTATTGAATATATGACAGGGCTTGCCGTACACCGTGATGCGCGTTGGCCCGGCTGCGAATTTCTCGCGAGCCACGGCGGTCGTTGTAAGGACGGTGATCGCGATCAATCCAGTCGCCAAGAACTTGATTGTGGTCATCGAGCTTGTCCTTTTGACCCTTGATGGGGGCTGCAACCTTAGCCTGTTTCCTGGGCCAGTGGAGGACCGGATGCGCTTGCTCGTTCGCATCCTGCCTGACGAAGCTCACAGTAGGTAACGGCAAGGACCTATTTGCTCAATCGTCGCAAAGAGTGGCGTTTGGCGCCGGAACGAGGACAAGAGCAAGACGCCCCGGCTCTGTGATTTATTGGGCCTCAAGCGCTTCACGCCGCACGATCTCCGCCGAACGGCGCGCGTCGGCGGTCAAGGCGTCAAGTAAAGCGCGAGCCACGCCAGTCGATTAGACTACTAGGCTCGTAAAGAAGGGCTTGGTTATCTCGACGACCGAGGGTTCTCTCTCATCAGGAGTGGCGGCGGTGACAAACTCGCTTTTGCAGTTAAAGCAGCGCCAAAGGTCATGGATTTCTTGGGCATTGACGCGCTCACGCCACTCTAGATGGACCAACCCAGAACCACATTGAGGGCATTTTTCTGGATGGGGCGTCGAGAAGATTGATGCCATGTGGAACCTCCCTCATTTTCGGCGCAGCGTACGACTGTCTGGGCACCTTGGAATTGATCCACAACAAACAATTTGCCCATTTGTCATCGCCGGGCGGCTTCCAGGTCCGGGACCGTCGAGTGCTGGCGCGCGCCCTCTGCAATCGGGCCTTGCCAGTTGGTACATAAAGGGCGGCGATGTGGCGCATGTCGAATACGGAAGCCGTGATCTTCATGGGTTGGAACGCCCAGGGCCCGCATAAGGTTAGATAGATTGCGCACCATCGCGGCGGCCTGGCCGCACGCTGGATTGGAGGCAGCACATGAAAATCGTGGACGAAGACGGCGAGATCATCGCAACAGCATCCGATGACCATACTTTAATCGGCGGCCACCACCGCCTCGCAGTGGCGGCCAGCCTCGGTAAAAGACTGTTCTGGCGAGATACCGGCGAACCAGTGAAGCTTGATAACTTCTTCAAGCATTATGGAAGTTCTCTTCGACATACAGCCTGAGCCGCTCGCCGAGCGTACATTGTTCGGCGCATCGCAACAACGCCAACGAGGATTTTTGCCATCGCGCATTCCTGGTTTAATTTTTATGCGGTCCCGTACACAAAGGCGGCGCGCCATGTGGCGCAAGTGCGACAATCGATCACCCCCGTTTGGCCCTGGTCTCCGAGGGACCCCGGAAAGCAAATAGGGGCATCGTTGGTTCGCGTCTGACCGCTCTTGCCATCAGCCCGCTCCATTTAAGCTCTCCCTCCCTTTCCCACGCGCCTCTGGCGTGATCGAGGCGGTCGAGGCGGTGCGGCCGGCGGCACTGGCGCAGAGGCGATGCCGCAACGAAGGTTCGAGCGAAAGAAATCAACTGCGACATCTGCCGCAGTTGGGAAGCGCACGGGCAAGAATGGTAACGCCCGCAAGGTGCCGGTCGAGCGGCGCGCCTTGGCCGCCTGGGTCGAGCCTGTGTCACGTCGCGAGATCTGGTCACTTCAAATGACCAATTGCGCGGGCCCGCCGCCGATCTATCAGGTCTGCCTCTTCACGATTTCAAATCCGTTTGCGTGCAATTCCAGCAGTATGCCCTGTGCCAAGTGCGTGCACTCTTCAGACTTGATCCAGTGCGGACTTCTCCAATCCGGGTCGTCTTCCTTTGGGTAACTGGTGAAGGCGGAGCGAATGGCGGCTTCGATCACGTCGATGGGATTGTCCGACATCTGCATCCCTCACGCATTTGGCGAAATAGATCAAAATCCTGGGAATTAAAGAACAAGCCCAGCCGAACACTCACCCGGCGGCCCTCTCCGTTCAGAAGAACGTCACCGCCATCAATGGTTTGATCTAGGTCAACGCTGTGCCTCGGGCTCAGGCACGTGAACGGATCTCACTAAATTTAACGCGGTATGATGAATTGCAAATATATTCATACGGCGCGGTCGCGCGGTCCCGGCACTTGCCTCTGGCCCTCACAAAGGACCCGGAACTGCACCAATGACCGCACCCGGCGCGGCGTCACTGGCCAGAGAGGGCTGCGGTAATGCCGGGAGCGGTCGTCGGCAGGCGGTCGCCATCGTTTCAAGCGCCCGGCAAATCAAGAGGCGAAGCCGCCGGTACCGCCGCTTTGACCTCCGCCAGCGCCGCTTGCAAGGCGGCTTCCTTAGTGTGGTCGAGAGAAGTCTTTAGCACCGTGCCGCCTTCGCCTTTTAGCCTCTCAAGAACCTTGTCTGCCGTGACTTTGCGCACCAGTACGAAGAGCGCTGCGGTTCCGGGTTGAACGGCGGCAGCGGTCTCTTTCATCCATTTGTCGTTGATGCCGACATCCGTTAAATATCCGCTGAGTGTGCCGGACGCGACGCCAAGGGCAGCACCAGCAAGCGGCATCAAAAAGATCAGGCCAATCAGCGTGCCCCAAAAGGCGCCAGTAGCCGCACCAGCAGCCGTGGTATTGATCAGTTGATTTAGTTTGATGTTTCCGTTGCTGTCTTTCACCGCGATCACGGCATCGCCGAGTTCGATCAAATACTCCTTCTGCATGGCCAGCAATTTTTGACGAACTTCCTCCGCCTTCGCCTCGGTTGGAAATGCAATTACGACAAGGTCGCTCATCTGTTCTGCTCCTCTACTCGAACGATTGCTGCCCATGCGAGAGAGGATGCGCCCGGTCGCGCGGGACAGGCAAGCCGCTACGGATAGCGGATGACGGGGCTCCGGGCACAAAGGGAGGCGGCGGGCACACCCGGCACGGGCGGCCCGGCTCGCGAGAACCGACAAGATGAGGCGTCAGGGTGCGAGTCAGGAGACCGCTAACGCCTCTCCCCACACGACGCAGATCTGCGATATCAGCAAAAAATGAGCCGCGCGCGGAAATCAGACGCCCCAACGCAGAGCTGCGGTCTGCACCGGGGCATCCCATAATGTCGTGGCTTTGCGATCGAGCACCGATACGGTGATCGAGACACCGGCCATGTCGAGGGATGTGACGTAGGAACCGGTCAGGAAGCGCGTCACCGTGATCCCCGCGCGATCCAGAGTCCGCTTTGCGACATTGACCATCAGATAGAGTTCGATCAGAGGCGTCGCACCAAATCCGTTAACGAGAAGCAGCACTTCGCTGCCCTTGCTCGGCGCAAGATCCTTCAGGATCGCGTCGAGCACCTCGGCGGCGATCGCATCGGCGGAAGCCAACGGTACCCTGCGCCGGCCAGGCTCGCCATGAATGCCGACGCCCATTTCCATTTCATCGTCGGCCAACGTGAAATTTGGCCGTCCGGCGGCCGGCACAGTGCATGGCAATAGAGCTACCCCCATCGAGCGCGTACGCCGGTTGACTTCATCGCCGAGCGCCTTGAGCGCGGCAAGCGGCATTCCGGTCTCGGCAGCGGCGCCGACCATTTTTTCCACGATCAACGTTCCAGCGACACCGCGACGACCGGTCGTGTAGGTCGACTTTTCGACCGCCACGTCGTCGTTCGTCACCACGCTTGCGACTTCTCGGCCGGCCATCTCGGCTGCCATGGTGAAATTCATCACATCGCCTTCGTAGTTTTTGACGATGAACAGCACACCTGCGCCGGTGTCGACGGCCTCCGCAGCCTCGATCATCTGATCTGGCGTCGGCGAGGTGAAGACCTGGCCAGGACAAGCCGCGTCGAGCATGCCCAGGCCGACAAAGCCCGCATGCAGCGGCTCATGTCCCGAGCCGCCTCCCGAAATCAGCGCAACCTTGCCCGGTTTCAACGTGCGACGGCGCACAAATTTGCGCTCGGCGCCGAGAAGCAGGATATCGGCGTGCGCTGCGGCGAGGCCGTCAAGACTTTCTTCGAGTACAGTATCGGCGCTGTTGATCAGCTTTTTCATGAGCGTTCTCCCAGTCCGGTCTAAAGTTCGATTCAATGGCTAACCGACGCTTTCCGCAAAGCGCGCGAGCTGCGCGGCTAAATCCACGATGAGCTGCTCGAGCGCACGATTCTTCTTGTCGTCACCAAGTTCAGGAACGGTCACGGTAATGACACGCGTGCGCGCTTCGCGGTGGGGTGCGCGCAGTCTTCCGGGGTGCGCGCGGCCATACGCATCGAGAAATGCCGCACGCTCGGCGCTGGACGGATGGCAGACGTCGAAGATGACCGCGACATGCTTCGCCGGGATCGGCACCAGATAAGCCGGATTCGTGATTTGACTCACGAACGAACGATTCTTGCCCAGCGCCGCCGCAAGCTTCAGGCGCGTCCCCGAGGGCCGATTGTCGAGTACCTTTCGCAGGATTATTTTGTATTCTGCGACATTCTTGTCACCGGGCGTGTCCTTGCCGACATCGTCCCTCATGAACTCACCTTTGCGATTGCGGCCTTGAGCCGTGCGACGGCAATCGGCGACACAGAGAGAGTTGTCAATCCGGTCGCGAGCAGCGCCGCCGTGAGGTGAGTGTTGGCCGCGGCGTCGCCACAGAGCGAAACCTCGACGCCTCGCTTTAGCCCGGCCTCGACGGTCGCGGCTATCAGTGCCAGCACAGCCGGATTGCTGGTATCATTGAGGTCAGCGACTGCGCCGATGTCGCGCGCCGCCGCCATGGTGTACTGGGTTAGATCGTTCGAACCGATGGAATAGAATGCAGCGCCAAAATCCGCTGCACAGAGCGCCGCCGCTGGAACCTCGACCATAATGCCGAGCGGCGGTCGAGCGCAGGCAACTCCTTTCGCTTGGAGGGCTGTGAACTCCGCGTCAAGTATTTCGTTCGCGCGGTCCAATTCCGACGGGACCGCAACCATGGGCAACATCACTTTCAGCGTGCCATGGACAGCCGCACGGCAGAGCGCGCGGAGCTGCATGCGAAACACCTCCGGCCGCGCGAGCGAGAGGCGGATACCGCGGAGGCCGAGAAACGGATTGCTCTCACCTTCGACCGTCAAACCGGGAACCTGCTTGTCTCCGCCTGCATCCAAGGTCCGGATCGTCACCGGCTTATCTTGGGCCCAGACGAGAATGTCTCGATAGACCCTGTATTGCGTTTCCTCGTCCGGCAGGCCGTGGGCTGCCTCGAACAGGAATTCCGTGCGTACAAGGCCGATGCCGTCGCAAATTGCGGAATCAAGGTTTGCAAGGTCTTCAGGCCCGGCGACATTGAGCAGAACCGCTATCCGCCGACCATTGGCGACGAAGGCAGGCGCAAGGCTGGTCTCCTCGGCGACAGCCAGTTCGGCCTTCGCAGCCGCCATACGCAGCTCAAAGAGACGGATGGTCTCCGGCTCCGGATCGAAGATGACCCTTCCGGCGTCGCCGTCCACCAGCGCCAAGACGGGTGGCTGTCCATGCCACGACAACGGACCTAACCCAACGACCATCGGCGCCCCGCGCGCTCGCGCCAACATGGCGACATGCGAGGAAGGTGAGCCACTGGCCAGCGCGATCGCGCCGCCTTGCGACCAGTCAGTCGCAAGAAAGGTCGAAGGCGTGATATCTTCAGCCGCAACAATCGAACCGCCCGCGATTCCGGCGACAACATCCACACCGCCCAGATGCGCAAGCACGCGATCGCGGATGTCAACGATATCAACGGCCCGGGCACGGAAATATTCATCTTCAGCCGCGCGATAGCCGGCGATCTCTAGGTCGAGTGCCCGGCGCCAGGCATGGTCGGCAGCGATCCCGATCGCGATAAGTTCATATGCCGTATCTGTGAGTGCATCGTCTTCCAACATGGCGGCCTGGAACTCCAGAATGTCTGCCGCCTCACTCTGAATCGTCTTGATCTGCTCGGCCAGTTGCGCCCTCGCCCCCCCAATCGCCGCCCGCAGCGCTGCAGCCTCCTGCTCCGGATCCTCGCTCGCCATTCGCCCGGCCACGGCCGCAGTCAGCACGGCGACCGGCCCGAACGCGAGGCCCGGCGATGCGGCACGGCCGATAAGTTGGATCTCTGCCACTGCCGTTAAGCCTCACCAAAACCGTCATGCACAAGCGCAAGCATGGCAGCAAGCGCCACCTCTCCGTCCGGTCCGGCGACCCGGAAATGCAGCGTCGCCCCCTGCGGAGCTTTTACACGCATCACCTTCACCGGACTCTTGGCATCCGTCCAAGGCCCGTCTCCAGAGAGGGCGAGTTCGATCTTTGCGGCAAACCTCTTCGCACACTGCGTGAGCTTGACCGACGGCCGCGCATGAAGTCCGACCTTGTTGACGAGAACCGCCGAGGCGGTCAGCGGCACCGACGTCTCAGCTGCCCGGCTGGCGTGGGCATCATGCATAGAATTCCTCCGCGCTACGCTTGACGGCTGCGAGCGATGAGCCACCCGAGGATTCCGTCGCTGCAATCACCGCTCCTTCGACCACCGGAGCATTGCAGACGACGACGCGCGCCCTTCGATCTTCAGCCAACATTTCCACCGCCATCTCGGAATTTGTCTCCGCTCCACCGAGATCAACGAGCACAGCCACACCTGCTGCGGACCACGCCGCCTCGATCGCCTCCAGGATTCCAGCAACATTCGTGCCGAGCCCTCCATCGACATCGCCGCCGGTCCAGGCGAGCGGCACCGCATTGCCCACCATCTGGCGCACCATATCTGCCGCGCCTTCCGCTATCTTGGGCGAATGTGAAACGATAACGATTCCGACATTGCCGCCATTTGGATTGTTCATGACCTTGCCTCGAATTCCAATACTTTGACTGCAGCCCCGATCAACAGGGACGTTGAGCGCGAACCGGGGTCCATGTGACCAATGGAGCGTTCGCCGAGAAAAGAAGCCCTGCCGCGAATAGCGAGCATCGGCGTCGTGCGATCGGCCGCCTGCACCGCTTCTAACGCAATCGCCCGCGCATCGCCGCCTGCAGCCAATACCGCTTGCACGGGCACCAGGACATCCAGCAAGGTTTTCTGTCCTGCCTCCGAGCGTCCGCGCGCCTTTACGGCATTGATTGCCATATCCGTAGCCGCGACAAACTCCGCGCGTGTTGGCTGCTCTGGAAGCGCCTTGCCCAACTCCATGAAGAAGGTGCCAACCAGCGGCCCAGAAGCTCCGCCAACCTTCATGACCAGCGTCATTCCGATCGACTTCAGCATTTCTGGCAGAGACTTGTCCGCAAGGCCGGGCAACGTCGCGAGCACAGCCTCGAAGCCGCGTTTCATGTTCAGCCCATGATCGCCGTCACCGATCGCCTGGTCGAGGCTGGTCAGTTCGTCGGCGTGCTGGATCACCGATTCCGCAAGCGCCCGCACCAGATTCTCCCTAGAGGTCCGATCGAGACTCATGCCGCGACCCTCCCGCCGGCCGCATCGAAGAACAGCGGCCTGTTAAGGCGTAGCGACACGACGTCGCCGACGTCTAACCTCGCCTCAGGGTCCGCCAACGTCACGACAGGTTGGCCGCCGAGATCGAGATGGACATGGCTCTGGTCGCCGAGATGTTCGACCCGCGTGACGGTGGCCGACACGTCCCCGCCGCTGCGTGCGATCGCCAGGTGCTCGGTACGAGCGCCAATCGTCTTAACGCCGGGCGGAACGCCGGCAAACAGAGTTGCCGGCAGCAGGTTGATCATCGGCTGGCCGAGCCGGGCAGCGACATAGGCGTTGACCGGGTTCTCGTAAATCTCGCGCGGCGTGCCGATCTGCATCAGCCGCCCGGCCTCCATCACGCCGATGCGCGATGCCATGGTCATAGCCTCGGTTTGATCGTGGGTGACGTAGAGGATCGTCGCGCCGAGATCGATCTGGATGCGCTTAAGCTCCAGGCGCATTTCACCGCGCAGCTTGGCATCGAGCGAAGAAAGCGGCTCGTCCATCAGGTAGATCGAGGGCGAGCGCACCAGAGCGCGGCCAATCGCAACGCGCTGCATCTGCCCGCCCGACAACTGGGTCGCCTTGCTGTGGAGCTTGGCCTCGATATGGAGAAGACGCGCAACCTGTTCGACCTTTGCGCGAATTTCGGCCTCCGGCAGGCGCCGAGTCGGCGCGCGTAGCGCAAAGGCCATGTTCTCGAACACGGTCAGATGCGGGTACAACGAATATTGCTGGAATACGAAGGCGACGTCACGATCCGCCGGCGCATCACTGGTCACATCGCGTCCGTCGATGCGGACCGAGCCGCTGTCGGGCGCCTCTAATCCGGCAACGAGACGCAGCGTCGTTGTCTTGCCGGCGCCGGTCGGCCCCAGCAACGCAACAAATTCGCCATCTCCAATGGTGAGGGACAGATCGACGACGGCTTGCGTCTTGCCAAACGCCTTGGAGACCGCCCCGATCTCGACTTCAGCCATGCTTGCCTCCCTCGTGCAATGCGGTGCGTATTGCCCGTCCCGACCCCTGGTCGAAGAGCGACAACGTATCGGGCCGAAAATCGAGCCCGACATTCATCCCAATCCGAAAGGGCATGCTGGCGGGCGAGCGGGCCTTGAGAGCGCCGTAAGGCGTCGTCACCGTCACGATCTGCGTCGTGCCGAGATATTCCGACCCATAGATCTCGCCCCGCACCATGCCGCTATCGGAAAAACGCACATGCTCGGGTCTGACGCCCAGGACAAGGTCGCTCTCCACCAGAGCCTCGCGTGCGGTGGGTATCGCAACGTCGCGATCCCCGAGCCGGATCGCCTGCGCCCCGGCTTGCAGGCTGCCGCGAAACGGCAGGAAATTCATCGCTGGAGAACCGATGAAGTCCGCGACGAAGAGCGAAACAGGCCGGTCATAAATGTCGCGCGGACTCGCAATCTGCTCGACCACGCCGTTGTTCATCACCGCAATCAGGTCCGCCATTGCCATGGCCTCCAGTTGATCATGCGTGACGTAAACGGTGGTCGCGCCAAGCCGGTCATGCAGCGCGCGCAATTCCTGGATCATCGCCTCGCGCATCTCGGTATCGAGCGCTCCGAGCGGCTCGTCCATCAGGAAGCACTTCGGCTTGCGGACGATCGCCCGCCCAAGCGCGACGCGCTGACGGTCGCCGCCGGTGAGGGTCGAAACCGACCGATCAAGGAGGTGGGAGATACGCAGGATCCGAGCGGCCTCCACCACGCGCCGGTCGCACTCCGCGGCTCCGATGCCCTCGCATTTAAGCGGAAAGCCGATATTGCGCCGGACATTCATGTGCGGATAGAGCGCAAATAGCTGGAAGACGAAGGCGATATCTCGCGCGGAGGCACGGTTCATCGTCACGTCCTCACCGTCGAGCCTGATCGTGCCGGATGTCGGCAATTCCAGTCCTGCAATCATCCGCAGCGTTGTCGTTTTGCCGCAGCCGGACGGCCCAAGCAGACAAAGGAACTGGCCGTCATCCACCGTAAAGCTCGCGCCCTTGACTGCGTGAAACTCTCCAAAGGATTTGTTGAGCGCTTCAACCCTGATCTGTGCCATCGAGCGCTACTCCCGGACCTTCGAGACGATCGTGAACATCACCGTCCCAAAGAGAGTGACCGCGAAAGACCAGGAATAAAGCGTCAGAAAAAACGGCTGCATCAGCATGACCACGCCTGCGGCAATGATCGCCGTCGCGATGGCCTCCAGCGGACCGCGCCGCAACATTCTGCTCGTCAGGTTAACGTTCGGCGTTGACGTGTTCACATCAAGGTTCATTTGCGAACGGCCCCAAAGGTAATCCCGCGCAGAAGATGCTTGCGAAGCAGCACCGTGAACACGACGATCGGCACAAGAAAGATCGTCGTGCCGGCGGCTACGGCCGGCCAATCCTGGCCGCCTTCGCCAATGATGATCGGAATGAATGGGGGCGCGGTCTGAGCGTTGCCAGAGGTCAGAAGCACAGCAAAGGCGTATTCGTTCCACGCAAAAATAAGGCAGAAAATCGCCGTCGCCGCGATCCCCGTCGTCGCCTGCGGTAGAACCACCTTCACGAACGCCTGAAAGCGCGTATAGCCATCGATCATTGCCGCTTCTTCGTATTCACGCGGGATTTCGTCGATGAAGCCCTTGAGTAGCCAGACAGCGAGCGAGACGTTCACCGAAGTGTAGAGCAGGATCATCCCGAGACGGGTATCCGATAGCCCGACGGTCCGGTACATCAGGTAGATCGGGATCGCGACCGCGATTGGCGGCATCATTCTGGTCGACAGAATGAAGAACAGGAGGTCGTCCTTGAGAGGCACGCGGAAGCGCGAAAAACCATAAGCCGAGAGCGTACCGAGCGCGACGGCAAGCACCGTCGAGCCAAAGGCGATGATCAGCGAGTTGATGAAGCGCGGCACGTAGTTCGACGGCCCGGCGACAACCATGTTGCGGCTGCGCGCGATGTTGTCACAAAGCCCCTGCGGCGGCCCCAGCGTCTGGATAAACTCCTGAGTCTGACGCGAGCGTGTTGTGAAGACATTGCAATAGCCTTCAAGGGAGGGCTTGAAGAGGACCTTCGGCGGATAGGAGATCGCATCGTCAGGCGACTTGAACGAGGTGAGCACGATCCATATCAGCGGAACCATCGTTATGATGGCATAGAGTATGACGAGCAGACCGGCAAAGCGGCGAGTGCCGGTCGACGGTTCGACGACTGAGTGGGCTGCATTTGAGGCGCTCATCTGCTTTTCACCCGGTTCAGCGCCTTGACGTAGATGTTGGCAAGGCCAAACACTGTCACGAACAGAATGATCGCGAAGGCCGAGGAATAGCCGGTTCGCCAACTCTCAAAGGCCGCGCGCTTCAGTGTGATCGAAGCGACTTCCGTGGTCGAGCCCGGCCCTCCTCCGGTCAGGAGGTTGACCATGTCGAACATCTTGAAATTCTCGATCCCGCGAAAGAGCACCGCGAGCATGATGAACGGCAGAGCCATCGGCAGCGTGATCGACCAGAACTGCCGCCAATTCGACGCGCGGTCGACCTCCGCTGCCTCATAAATGTAATCCGGGATCGACCGCAGCCCCGCCAGGCAAATCAGCATCACGTAAGGCGTCCACATCCAGGCGTCGACGATGACGATGGCCCACGGGCTGAGGGTCACGTCTCCCAGCATCTGGAACGACGAAGCGCCGCGCCCCGTGAAGAAGGCGACCACGTAGTTGAACAGCCCGATCTGCGGCTGATAGAGGAAGGTCCAGAAATTGCCGACAACCGCTGGTGAGAGCATCATCGGCAACAGAATGATCGTGGTCCACAGGCCATGGCCACGGAATTTCTTGTCGATCAGGAACGCAAGGCCGAATCCGAGCACAGTCTCGATCAGCACGGTCCAAACCACGAAATGCGCCGTGACCTGCATTGCCGCCCAGATATCCGGATCGGTCAGGATCGACTGGTACCAATCGGTCCCCAGCCATAGCGTCGGCGCGTTCGGCCGATTGGCGCGGTAGTTGGTAAATGACAGGTAGATCGTCCATACCAGCGGGAAGATATTGATCGCCAGCAGCAGCACGATCGTCGGCGTGATGAAGAGCCATGCGAGCGCCTGGTCCGAAAGGCCGCGGATACGACGTATCACGCCTGGTCGGATCGGGACGGCCCGGTAGGTGATCTGCGACGAAGTGCTCAAATCGTTCATGGCCCTGGTCAATCCTGGCGTCGCGATTGTCGACTATGCGACGCCTGCGGGTTCTACCGAAGAGAGCCTGGAGCGCGCTCGGCGTGCGCTCCAGGCGTTTGCCCTAGAACTTCTTGCCTTCTTCCTTGAAGATCGCCTTCCAGTCCTTGACCAGGCCATCGAGCGCTTCCTGCGCGGTGCCCTTGTCCGCCACCACGTAGTCATGCACGCGCTTCTGTTCGGCTTGCAGGAGTTGGGCATAGGAAGGCTCGGCCCAGAAGTCGACGACCATTCCCATCGACTTCAAAAACTCGCCGGCAAACGGCGCGCTGTTCGGGAAGCCCGGATCGTTCAACACTGACTTGGCGCAGGAATAGCCGCCTAGCGCCCACCACTTCTTCTGCACATCTCCACCGGAGAACCATTTGATATATTGCAGCGCCTCGGCCTGGTTCTTGGAATAAGAAACGACCGAGATGCCCTGCCCGCCGAGCTGCGTCGCCCGAGTCGCGGGGCCGGCGGGATTGCTGAAGAAGCCGATCTTGTCCCCACCGACGTTCGGATCTTTGTAGAGGCCCGGGAAGAAGGCGAAGAAGTTCATCTGAAGCGCGACTTGCCCCGACTTGAACGCATCAAGCCCTTCGGACATGTAGGAGTTGGATGCGCCGGGGGGCGTGCAGCACTTGTAGAGCTCCTTGTAGGCCTCGAGCCCCTTCACGGCGCCAGGCGAGTTGACGAACCCGTCCATTGAATACGGCTTCTTCGGATCCTGATACTGGAAGCCGTAATCATAGAGGTAGTTCGACACGCCCATGGTGATGCCTTCCGAGCCCCGCTCGGTATAGATCGAAGCGCCATAGACCTTCTTGCCGTCGATCTCGCGGCCCTGGAAGAATTTTGCGATGTCGCGCAGTTCATCGAGCGTCTTCGGCACGGCGAGATCGCGGCCGTACTTGGCCTTGAAATCCGCCTGGATCTCAGGCCGCGCAAACCAGTCTTTGCGATAGGTCCAGCCCACCGCGTCACCCATGGCGGGCAGCGCCCAATAGTTCGGGCTGTTCTTCGGCCACTCGGAATAGCCGACCACTGTCGCCGGCATGTAGTCGTCCATGCTGATTCCTTCCTTTGTGAAGAAATCGTTGAGCTTGACGTACTGACCGTTCTCGGCGGCGCCCCCGATCCATTGCGAATCCCCGATGATGAGATCGCACAGCGAGCCATGCGAATTGAGCTCGTTCAGGAAGCGGTCGGCATAGTTGGTCCACGGCACGAACTCGAACTTCATGCCGACGCCGGTCTTGGCGGTGAAATCCTTCGACAGTTCGACCAGGGCGTTGGCAGGATCCCACGCGGCCCAGCACAGCGTGATGGTCTTGGCCTGCGCATGCGCAGGAGTAGTCCCCACTCCGACACCGAGCGCGGATGCGAGAACTCCGAACGTAGTAAGAAGCGCCTTTACTGTCTGTTTCATAACGCTTTCCCTCCCAGTGGGGCCGGCCATCGACATGGCGCGACTCTCCAACCCGCTCGAATGCTTCGAGCAGAGCGATACAGTCCTTCACGGGCTGAACGACTAAACGGACGTTTCCTCGCGCCTGCCTGGATTCTTAGGGATTCAGCCAAGCTCGATTTGTTTAGTGAAACACTATATACTAAACATTGCAAGCACGCTCTTAAGTCGCTCGGTCATGGTGCCCCTCGCGAAATTGAGGCAGCAACCATGCGCTCAACCGGTACTGGCTATGCGATCTGCGCCACCTTGAGTTACGTCAGGGACTTTGCGTTCGAGCACGGCTGCCTCGACCTGATCCGCAAGAACCGTAAGATGGCTGGCTCTAGAGACGAATACGCATTGTCGCTATGGACGGCGATGCCGTCTGGCTTCGTGCCTGCCTAAACATCTTCTTTCTGAAGAAGAGAATGCAGACGTTGAGCGAGTTCGGCCACGCCAAAGGGCTTGTGAATAATCGGGAACTCGTCTGTCGCCCCGTGACGCGCGAGCACGTCTCCCACGTAGCCCGACGTAAGTAATATCTTGATCCTGCTGTTCCGCCGCTTTGCTTCGCGAGCAAGCTCGACGCCATTGGGACCATTCGGCATGACAACATCGCTGAACAGAAGATCGAACCCCTGATCGCTGTCGAGAATTCGGATGGCTTCGGTACCGTTGTGAGCAAGGCGAATCCGATAGCCAAAGCTCGTCAGCATTGCAGACACGACTTCCAACAGATCTTCATTGTCCTCGACCAAAAGAATTCGCTCGGAGCCTCCCGGCATAGCCCGGGTCTGTTCAGTTTCCACCTCGTCGCGAGCCTCCTGATTGGCTCTCGGCAGGTACAGTGAGATCGTGGTGCCGGCGTTAGGGGCACTTTCGACTGAAATATAGCCACCGGATTGCCGGACAAAGCCATACACCATGCTGAGACCGAGGCCAGTGCCCTTGCCAACTTCCTTGGTAGTGAAGAAGGGCTCGAAAATCCGGTCTCGCACCTCGGGAGACATCCCCTGCCCCGTATCCGAGACGGACAGCCTCACATATGATCCGGCCGGACATCCAGCGACGGCTTCCCGATCCAGAACGACGTTCCGCGCCTCGATCTCGAGCACTCCGCCGCCCGGCATCGCATCGCGGCCGTTCAGCGCTAGATTGAGAAGGGCAGTCTCCAGCAGGGATGGATCCACCTGACAGAGCCACAATCGCTCGTCGATCTTCAGCCTGACCTCGCATTCTGCGCCGACCGCCTGACGGACGAGCCCCTGGAAGTTGGAGATCAGCTCGTTGGCATTGATCAGTTTAGGGTTGAGCTTTTGCCGTCGAGAGAAAGCGAGGAGCTGTGCGGTGAGCTTCGCCCCCCGGTCGGCGGCACGCCGCGCAGTCGCGGCGAAGCGCCGGATCTTGCCGTCATTTGCCGCGCGCTCGATGAGATCAAGGTTTCCCGAAACGACGGCAAGCAGGTTGTTGAAGTCATGGGCAACACCGCCCGTGAGCTGTCCGACGGACTCCATCTTCTGACTCTGATGAAGCTGCTCCTCGATGCGCTGGCGCGCCTCCACGGCATGCTTTTGCTCGGTGACGTCTCGAAAGAAGATCGCGATCCCTTCGCCAGAAGGAAACGCGTTGATCGCATACCAAGCGGCACGACGAGGACAGTGCGCTTCGAACGAAACCGGACGGCGGTCCGACATGACTTCCCGAAGCTGCTCGACGATTCCCGTATCGGCGGCATCCAGAAGCGACGCCTGCAGGTGCATTCCAATCAGATCACGCCCCTGAGCGATCTGAGACCAGGCCCTCTGGTTGAAGAAGCTGATCCGCCAATCGTGGTCGACGATCACGACGCTGTCGGTTGTGCTTTCGAAGAGCATCGTAAGCCGGGCCGCGGCGTCCTCGGCCTTCTCTTTTGCATCGGACAATTCCTGCTCGCGGCGATCCAGCGCATCGGCCATGGTGTTGAAGGCGCCGGCTACGCCCGCGATTTCAGAACTGCCGCGGATATTCACACGGCGAGCATAGTCGCCGAGACGCCATCGGTTCGCGGCGTCAACTAATAGTCCGAGCGGCCGATGGATGAATTGCCGGGCGCCGAGCAGCGTCAGGCCCAGCACCATCATGGCGCTGAGGGCGATGAGGAAGATGTCGTGTCGGGTCCGGCTCTGGATCTCGGCAAAGGCGTTCGCCTTGTCGAGGCCGAAGCTGACGCGAAGTCCCCCAGAATCGGGCCCGAGAGTCGAGAAACCCACGATCCTCTCGACGCCGTCGACATCAACCAGGTCGGCTGCGAGACCGTCGCCATACTGCCTCTCATCACCAACGCGAACCAATTTCTTACCGACAAATCGGTCATTGTCCGGATAGCGGGCAAGGTAGGTGCCGTTGCGATCGGTGATGGCCAGCGCGTCTCCCGCCGGAACACCCGCGCGCGCGATGTAGTCCGCTAACCAGTCCAGGCCGAGAGGCGCAATGATGACGCCCCCTGGCTGACCATCATCTCCGTAGAAAGGCAGCGCGAACTGAATGAGTTTCCGATCGACGGACAGACCGATCGAGAATTGTCCCACCGTAAACGCGCCCGTCTTCAACGCGTCCGCAAAGTAGGGACGCCCGGAGACATTCACCGGCTTGCGATCTGTGTTTGTATCGCAGAAGGGCTGGCCACTCAGATCGGTCGCGACGAAAGTGAGGAAAGCCGGAAACCGGGACCTCATCCCTGCCATCGCCGCATTGCACCCCTGGCTATCTTTCGCCTTTATCGCAGGGAGTTCGGACAGCGCAATCAGGACCTGCCGAATGCCCTGAACGATCTGTTGCTGCTGTTCGGCGGCGAGCTTAGCGAGACCGAGCGCCTGATTCTGTACGTCCACTTGGCGCGCGCGTCGAAGGTTAACTTCGTTGTACGCCTGAATCGAGATAGCGGGCAATAACGCGACTGCGACAAGCGCCAACAGGCGCGACAAGATGGTCATTCTCTGCCGTATTCAAATCGTCCCGGAGCTTGCTGTGCATTTCAATCCCAATGGCCATACGCTTATAGGCGTTCGTTATTCCAATCACGATCGTGAGAACCACGAGTGACCGCTCGTTGAACATGCGCGGCGGCGCGAGCTTTCATCCGCACCCGCTTTCAAATGACACATGTTGCATGTTCGCCCCTGCAATCCCGCCCTACTCGTGAGCGCCATGACATCGCGCGGTGGTACAGCCACAATCGACAATCTTGGTACTGTTTTTTTGAGCGGGCATCGCGCATCTATCTGCCGAGACCAACGGCAACTCGGATGTAACTTCGACCTGTGGAACGACGGTTCGAATGCGTCGGGCGCGATCGCGCCGCGGCGTCGGAGTATTGCGTCGGTAAGACCAAACCTACTTTGCTTAAAGCACCGCCTTGCTCATGATCGCTCATGAAATGCCAGGCGATCACAGATCCGATCTGGACCGCGCCAGCGAACCGGCAAGCGCCGGTACTTCATCGCCCAACCATCCTGGAAAAGCTGGCGGTGATGGAGTTATGGTCCAACGAATCGGCGGATGTGTTTCGGTAACGGAAGGAGCCACCTGGATCGGTTCCGTTACAAGCGCCTTTATCTTGTCGAAGTCTGCCTTTGACCCTCCAGGCACGATTAACCTTGGCGGTTAGGCTTACCGAGCAAGCATCTCCGCGAGAAGCTTGACGGCCGATCTATGAGCCGTTGGCCAGAACCGATAGATTGTAAGGATTGAGTCGTTGCGTTCGAGTGGCGCGCGTGAGTTTTCAGCTTTCCATATTGAAGATTTTGGCAGGGCAGCCAGACGGCCGGGGAAACCTTGAGCTTATCAAGCTGCATCTCGCGGTTTTCTATACGAGCGGCCCTGAATGGACGTTGCGTATGAAGCGTCTCGCTGAACTTGCGCCGGATCTTGATGCGTTCAGCCAAGGCCTCATCACTCGCGAACGCGGCGCTTGGACTATCACGAACCAAGGACGCGACTTCCTTGCCAAACTCGAGGGGGCTGCCTTGGGTGCAACGCCGGCCATACGGCCCCCCGACCCAGCCGAGCCGGTTGAGGTCGAGCAAGCCTCGCCAATAGCTCCTCCAGCGGCGGCTTCTCTGCCGAAAGTACTGGAGCGATCGCACGGGCGCCCCCAAGGCAAACACCGCAAGAACCATCGCAAACGATCGGCTTAAGTCGGCGGAATCTTAGATCGGTTCGGTCTAAGACGGATCGACCTCCTCAGCCCTACGGTTGGTCAGTGGGGCGAGAAGGCGCGCGATGGCCTCGTAATGGCGATGTACTGCCTCGAATACTCCCCGCTCTCCGAAGATGACCGTCTGCGGGCGCGTCAGCCGTCGTAACGAGAAGGGCAGCGGTCGAAAGAAGCAGCGAGTGACGGGTCGTGATTGTTGGATGCGGTACGTTTCTCATCGCTTAACTCCAAATCGGGGCAACACTTTTGCGCGGTCGACCCACAAAACCGCTTCCGACTTTTGATCAATCGTTATCGTTGTGCCTCGCTATCCGACCAACACGTAATTGCGCGAGTGTTGTTCGGATACCTTTGTGGGCGAACCTAAGAACCAAATCACCAGATCGGCGTTATCCCGGCACTATGGAGCCGTTTCGCGGAGGTCTAATGATGGACCCGAATCGAGCAGCTTTACTCCTATCTGCTATCGCTCTGGCCATCGCCATTGGATCGGCAATCACGTCAGAGCACCTCGATACTCGTACGGCCAGCAACGACGCACCTCCCGGAACGGTAGGCCTCGCTAGACCGCACCCGCCGCTGGACCGTGCGCCAGGTGAACCGATACAAACGGTAGGCGGGCCGCCTGGCGCGAGTATTCGGCAGCGTCCCTGACCGAACACTGGCCACCCAGCGAGAGCGCTACCGAAGCTCCTTGATGTTGCCGGTGCTGTCGACGATGAGCGACCGCTCCGTACCCTCCTTGATTGCTCGGTAGGTCTTGATCTTGCCGCTCGGGACCTCCTGAATCTGCGAATAGCCCGCGGCACGTAACTTGGCCTCAATCTCCCCCTGCGTCAGGGCGAGCACAGGCGAGGACGCCCCGACCGTTACAACAATGGCAATGACTGATCGCATCGTTCGCCTCCTGGCTCCGCCAGAGGATGCGATGGCTCCTACCGTTTTTGGCGGCGCGCACTGTCTCACTGAAGTTCGCCAATTTTCGCTAGCGATTAGTCGAGCTACAAAGCGCGAATCGCTAACTCTTGTTAATCATTGGGGCACACGCTCTACGTCAGATATTTCATACTTCTATTTTTTTGCCGCGCATGGCCTTTGGTCGAAGAAAATCGGACCGTGTTCAATTTGCCCATCAGCACGCCGTCAACTTGATGGCTGTGGTTGGCACTTGGAGCCGAGTCTGCGTTCTCAAAGACATTTCGGCAACGGGGGCAAAGCTAGAGGTTGAGGGCTCGACTGACGTCCTAACCTCGCGAGAGTTCTTCCTAGTTCTATCGTCAACGGGCCTCGCATTTCGCGGCTGTCAGTTGGTCTGGTTGGATGGACCAGCCGCTGGCGTGCATTTCATCCACGATAAGAGGAAGTCTGCGTCGTGAGCGCCATGCTGCAAAACATGGAGCTGATCGTCCAGCGCAGCTTGCCTACTCTTGACGTAGAGTCCCTTGAATGTTGTGAGGCAAAAGAAGCACTTTTCCGAAGCAAAGATGGCTTTATGCTCTATCTAACAGATGGAGCCCCACCGCCTCTTGGTAGGGAGCGACTGGTCCCATTGAGTCTTCGTCAGGCACTCCTCTGGCTCAACGAAAACCAACTCTCTGAGGCTGGGTCTTTCTGGGCATAGCGGAGAGCAGCTTAGCTGCAATACCGGCAAAACCAAGTTTGCGTCTGGGCCCAACCCGCTTAAGCAGCTCCGGAGTTGCGGATGGAGCATCCCCGCGCGAGACCGCAATCGCATTGAGGCCACTCCGGATCCTGCCTTCAAATCACTTCCGCCGATGCTGTTGGCTTACGTTCTCAACCAGGCCCTGATCACGATCCGCCACCGGGTGCTGTTCTGGGAGCGTCGCGGACGGGTTGAGGCACGCTTATTGCTCCCTGCCCTCACGCGACACGCATCAACTCGGCGTCACGCCAATGCTCGACCCGCCTACTTGATCGTCGCGTGCACTGTGATGACCGATGTGCCAGAAGCCTTCGGCCCCTTGCCCGTTGCTTTGATGGCAAAGGTGTCACTTCCTTTGTATCTGGCCCTCGTCCTGTACTCGTAAGTCGCAACGTTGAGCTTCTTCAGTTTGCCGTGTGCTGGCTTTTGCGAGATTTCCGAGCTACTTGCCGCGCCGCGCAACGTGATCGGGAAGATGCAACTGTCCCCAGACGCGACGCTGATGTCGCCGGTCGAGTTCTCGCCCCAATCCGCCAATTCCATTGATCTGGAACATTCCGAAGCCGCCAGGACGATAGAAACATAAGTTGGGCTGGAAGCTCCCGCGACAAGCGCCAGAGTGGCAAGGCTAGACAATCGCATCGCTGATCTCCCGGATCATGCCGCACCTTAGCGCGAATCGGTGAGCAGTAGTTTCGTTGATTTCAGTGGGGGACTGGCATCGGGTTGCAGTCCGCCGGATCATGGCGGTCGTGAGCTGTCCGGGGTAGAGCGGACATGCTCTGCCCCTCCGTTACAGGAGCCTGCGGGCCAAATTCCGGACGCATGCACCGCAGCAAATAGAGCTCTTAGTCTACCCCATCGCCGGTGGGCGAAGCGGCGTTGTTGCAGGCGAGCGCTGAGAGGCGCTGAAGCCGACCGGGAACCCTGCCGCGCGAGTCTGGATTCCCGCGATGGTTGGGGTAAGGTTACGCTGCCTGCGTAGAAAAATTGCAAACAACACCCGGGAGGAATTGATGCTCGACACCACACTTAGTGCGCGCGTCCAGGTTTTCCTCGACAAGTTTGAAGCTGCGCTTGCGGCAGGCGATCTCGACGCCGCCGTAGGAATGTTCGCTCCGGAATGCTACTGGCGCGACCTCGTTGCCTTCACCTGGAACATCAAGACCATGGAAGGCCGCGATCAGGTCCGCGACATGCTCGCGCATTGCCTCGCGCATTTGAAGCCGCGCAACTGGAAAATCGCCGAGGGTGAAACGCCAACCGAGGCCGGCGGCGTGACCGAATCTTGGATCACGTTCGGGACCGAGGTCGCGCGCGGATATGGACTCATCCGCCTGCAGAACGGTCAGATCTGGACGCTCTTGACAACCATGGCCGAACTGAAGGCCCATGAGGAAAAGGCTGGCTTCAGCCGACCGCTCGGCGCCAGGCATGGCGTCAATCCCGGCGCCAAGACCTGGAAGGAACTGCGTGACGAGGAAGTCGAGCAACTCGGCTTCAAGACCCAGCCCTACGTGCTTGTTATCGGCGGCGGACAGGGCGGCATTGCGCTCGGGGCGCGGCTGCGCCAGCTCGGTGTGCCGACGATCATCGTCGAAAAGAACGCACGCGCCGGCGATTCCTGGCGCAACCGCTACAAGTCGCTCTGCCTGCACGACCCCGTCTGGTACGATCACTTGCCCTACATCGATTTCCCCAAGAACTGGCCTGTGTTCTCGCCCAAGGACAAAATCGGCGATTGGCTGGAAATGTACACCAAGGTCATGGAGCTGAACTACTGGTCGAACACCACGGCCAAACGCGCCAGTTGGGACGACACCAAGAAGGAATGGACCGTCATCGTCGAACGCGATGGCAAGGAGATTACTCTGCGGCCCAGGCAACTTGTGTTCGCGACCGGCATGTCGGCCAAGCCGAACATGCCGAAAATCAAAGGCATGGAAACGTTCAAGGGCGAGCAACACCATTCCTCACGCCATCCCGGCTCCGGCGGCTACAAAGGCAAGAACAAGAAGGTGGCGGTGATCGGCTCGAACAATTCGGCCCATGACATCTGCGCTGCGCTGTACGAGGCCGGCGTCGACGTAACGATGGTGCAGCGTTCAACGACGCACATTGTGCGCTCGGATTCGCTGATGGAGAGTATCGGCGATCTTTATTCCGAACGCGCCGTCCGCGGCGGAATGACGACGGCAAAGGCCGATCTGATCTTCGCTTCACTGCCCTACCGGATCTTGAATCAGTTTCAAAAGCCGGTCTACGACAAGATCCGTCAGGACGACGCCGCTTTCTATGCCGGGCTGGAGAAGGCCGGCTTCAGGCTCGACTTCGGTGACGACGATTCCGGGCTATTCATGAAATATCTGCGCCGCGGCTCGGGCTATTACATCGACGTCGGCGCCTCACAGCTTATCATTGACGGCAAAATCAAGCTGTTCGCTGGACAGGTCGAGGAAATCACGCCCAACGGCGTCAGGCTCGACAACGGCAAGGAATTGCCAGCAGACGTGATCGTCTATGCCACCGGCTATAGCTCGATGAACGGCTTTGTCGCCGATCTCGTGAGTCCGGAAATGGCCGACAAAGTCGGCAAGGTCTGGGGCCTCGGTTCGAATACGACAAAGGACCCCGGCCCATGGGAAGGTGAGCAGCGCAACATGTGGAAGCCGACGCAGCAGGAAGGCCTATGGTTCCACGGCGGCAATCTGCATCAGTCGCGACATTACTCGCAATTCCTTTCCCTGCAGTTGAAGGCGCGCTACGAGAACATCCCGACGCCGGTCTACGGCCTGCAGACTGTCCATCACAAGGCCTGAAATTGCCGAGCGCACAGCGGGGCTCGCGGATTGCGAGCCCCATGCCATTTCCGGGTCTCCACACTCACCAGCGCAATGGCCGCCTTGTCAGCGCGCAGCAGAAAGCGCTCGGGAATGGTTAGGCCAAGTGCCTTCGCACTCTCCGGGCGTCATCGAAGCTGGTGACAGGGAGGTCACCGGTTCTGAGAGAATTCCCCCCGCCAGTGGAATTGGACCTTCTATTTAGACACGGTTGAGAGCGCAGTTCTCAGTGGTTTGCGGGCTGAATTGAGCGCGCCGAAAGTTATTGCGGAGTACGTGCGTACTTATCTCGAAGAGCGAAAGCGCCTCGCAATCACATCGAATGGAAAAAGGCAGCGCCTCGAACAACCGCTTAGACAGTTGAATCGAGAAATCGAACGACTGGTGGATGCGATCGCAAAAGGGCACGGCGATCGATCCATTCTCGGTCCGCGATCGACCGCCCTCGGCGCCGAACGCGAGCGAATATCTGAAGAGTTGCGGAGTGAACCGCCGGCCGCAAAAGAGGTCGCGCTGCATCCAACTATTCTCAAGCGATATGAAGAACAGCTAGGTCGGCTCGAGGAGGCGCTAACGAAGGGTATCAGTTCGGGCGACGGAGAGGCCGCCGAAGCCATCAGAGACCTGATCGACACTGTCACCATGTTCCGAGATCCATCACGCATCGGTGGCGTAACGGTGGAGATATCAGGCCGGTTAAACGCCCTGTTGGGGGAAAAAGCTTTCCCAAACCAAGTCAAAGGGGTGTGGGGAAAGATGGTAGCGGGAGAGGGACTCGAACCCCCGACCCCAGGATTATGATTCCCGTGCTCTAACCAGCTGAGCTACCCCGCCACAGGGTCGCGAGCGGCGGAACGGCCGATCTCGCGAACGCGCGGCATATAAGGAAGGGGGCGGCGGGCTGTCAATCCGCCTTCGCTAAAGCTTTTGGCGGGACAAGGCCGTTTGTGCCGAATTTGGCACCAGAATCTGCAATTTTTCGGCACCGGACTCGTGGAGAGTCCCCCTCACCCGGATCGCATCTTCGATGCGCTCCGGCCTCTCCCCGCAAGCGGGGAGAGGCGAAGGAAGAATCAGCCTATTTCGGCCTGACCGTCGGGTCGCCGCCAGGACTACCGGGGGGTGGGATGACCGGCATGGCGCCGTCCGTAGAAGGGGCCGGGGCGTGCATGTCAGGGTCCACGCCCGAGGGCGGGCAGAGCACGCCGTCGGATTTGGCCAGTTTGTCGCCGAGCGGTTCCCGGGATTGGCCGGTGGTGGTGGTGCCGTCGGGCGCGGTGGCGCGGTTCGGGCGGTCCTGCGGCATGCAATTGGCGGCGTGCTGGGCCGATGGCGGCGCGGTCGCTTGCGGCGGCGTTGCAGGTCGCGGCGGGGCCTGCGCGATCGCGCTGCCTGAGGCGGCGATCAGGAGGCTGGCCAGGATGATGTTTGATGTCGTGCGCATGGGAGGGAAACGTCTCCGGCCATGCGGAGGTTCCGGCCGACGCACGGCGAATTGAAGCGCTGGAAATTGGCTGGCGGTTTCCCTGCGGCCGATCCTTCGAGGCGCCCGCCGCTGGCGGGCTCCTCGGGATGAGGTCGCGTTTTGCGGAGACAGTGCCGACTGACAGCACGATCCCCGCAAATCACGCTCACGATTTGACGTAGCGGATCAGCGAAAAGTGCCCCATCGGCGGCATCGGACGGCGCTCGGCGAGCGTGACGCCGCGGTGCCTGGCGGCCCAGTTGACGAGGCGGTCCCACGGGAATTCCGGCCGCCAGCCGAGGCGGCGGGCGATGGGGGCGAAGGCGAGCTCGAACAATTTGCGCGGGCCGCTCTCGGCGCCGATGTGATTGACGAGGATCAGTTCGCCGCCAGGCTTGAGCACGCGCACGAACTCGTCGAGCGTGCCTTCGGGATCGGGCACGGCGGTGATGACATATTGCGCCACAACCGCATCGAAGAAGTTTTCGGGGAAGGCGAGGTTCTTGGCGTCCATCACCGAGAGCACTTCGACATTGCTGAGCCGCAGTGCACGCACGCGCGCCTGCGCCTTGCGCAGCATCGGCTCGGAGATGTCGACGCCGCAGATCTTCGTGGTGCGCGAATAGTCGGAGAGCGAAAGCCCTGTGCCGACGCCGACGTCGAGGATGCGGCCGCCGATGCGGTCGGCCTCCGCGATGGTCGACTGCCGTCCGGCGTCAAAGACCTTGCCGAACACGAGATCGTAGACCGGCGCCCAGCGGCCATAGGCCTTCTCGACCCCGGCCCGCGAGATGTCTGCTGCCATGCCCCCTGCCCCGGAAATTTTCTAGCCGCGTACCGCTTCCACCAGCGGCCTCGCAGTGCTCGTTGCGACTTTCGCGGCGGCGCTCTGGATGAAGCCGCCACCGAGCACGCGCGCCTGGCCCGAAGGCGCGTCGTAGAACACGCAGGCCTGGCCGGGCGAGACGCCCTCCTCGCCGGCGACGAGCTCGACTTCGTAATGGCCGTTGCCGCCGCGCAGCCAGGCCGGCTGCGGGCTGCGGGTCGAGCGGACGCGCACGAACATCTCGAGGCCGGCGCCGATGGCGCGGTCGATGTCGCCGTCGCCGATCCAGTTGACGTCGCGCAGCACGATGCGGTGCATCTTCAGCGCATCGCGCGGGCCGACGACGACGCGGCGGCCCGGAGCATCCAGCCGCACCACGAACAGCGGTGCGTGAGCCGCGATGCCGAGGCCGCGGCGCTGGCCGACGGTGAAATTGGCGATGCCGTTGTGCCGGCCGAGCACGCGGCCGTCGAGATCGACGATGTCGCCGGGGTCCATCGCGTTCGGACGCAGGCGGGTGATGATGTCGGTATAGCGGCCGGTCGGCACGAAGCAGATGTCCTGGCTGTCGTGCTTGTCGGCAACCGCGAGACCGAAGCGGCGCGCGAGCTCGCGCGTCTCGGGCTTGGTCATGTCGCCGAGCGGGAAGCGCAGGAAGTCGAGCTGCTCCTGCGTGGTCGCGAACAGGAAGTAGCTCTGGTCGCGATCGCTGTCGGCCGCGCAGGCCAGCGCGCGCGAGCCGTCGTCGCGGCGGCGCGAGGCGACGTAATGGCCGGTGGCGAGCGCCTGCGCGCCGAGCTCGCGCGCGGTCTTCAGGAGGTCGCGGAACTTGACCGAGCGGTTGCACTCGATGCACGGCACCGGCGTCTCGCCGAGCGCGTAAGAGTCGGCGAAATTGTCGATGACGGACTCGCGAAAGCGATCCTCGTAGTCGAGCACGTAATGGGGAATGCCGAGCTTGGCGGCGACGTCGCGGGCGTCGTGGATGTCCTGGCCGGCGCAGCAGGCGCCCTTGCGATGGGTCGCCGCGCCATGGTCGTAGAGCTGCAGCGTGATGCCGACGACGTCATAGCCCTCGGCCTTGAGCAGCGCAGCCGTCGTCGAGGAATCGACGCCGCCCGACATGGCAACGACGACCCTGGTGTCCTCAGGACGGCCTTCGAGATCCAGACTGTTCAGCATGGGCCTTAAAGCGTTGTGACGGCGGCGTTCGCGATCCGCGATGACTTGGACATTCTTCGGCTTCCGGCGGGACATCGACGCTCCCCGGGAACTTTGGTTCCCCCGGGGGCACGACTGCCCGGTCGAAAGCGGCTGAGAGCAGCTCTTTAATATAGGCCGCATTCCGGTGAAGCAATCACGCGGGCGGCCGCTTAGGGCAATTCTTGCCGGGGAGGCAGAAATGGCGGGGCTCTTGCGTTCCTCGCGGCGGCGGCGAAAATCACCCAATTAATTGATTTTGCTAGATAAAATAGATCTCCAGGAAGCTGGCCCGCTCCTTGCTACCTCTATGCCGAAGATGTTTCCAAGAGGTTTTCCGTGGTCGGTCGGGCGTCAGACGTAGCAGCCAGCGTGCAAGTCCAGAGCGCGCAGCAAAAGCCTGCCCGGTCGCAGAGCTCCAAGGACACGTGTAGCAACGACTCCTTCGGCTCGCTGGTCGACAGCAACACCCAGGCGATCAGCAACAACGCGCCGCCGCAGGACACCGCGCCGCGCCGGACCGAGTCGTCGTCCGCCCCAGACAAGGGCCCGCGCGATACCGCCGCGACCGACCAGCCCTCGCAGAGCAAGGCGAACGACGACACCGACACATCGGCCCCCACCGCGAACGACGCGACGGCCGATCCGGCCAAGCCGACCAAGGACAAGTCCGAGACCTCCGACGCGAAATCGTCGGAGAAATCCGACGGCACCAAGGGCGACAAGACCGACGGCACCGTTGCCGCCACCGTCGATGCCGCCGTGCAGCCCGACGCGACGCAGGTCGCCGTGCCCGATCCGAACGCCATCCTGGTGGCCCCGCCCGTGGTGCCGGTCGATCCGAACGCGGCCGCGAGCCAGGCCGGCGATGCCGCCGCCTCGCCGCTGACGATTGCGGCAGCCGGCATCGCCGCCAGCGCCTCCACCGCGGCGCAGATCGCAGGCGGCAAGACCGACACTGCCACGGCGAGCGACAAGAGCGCCAAGACCGCGGGTGCCAAGGTCGATACCGACACGACGACAACGCTGGGCGATGCCGCCACCGGCACGACCGACGGCACCGCGACCGATGCCAAGACCAATGGCGGCTTGGTCGCCGCAGTGGACCAGGGCACGCCGAAGCCTTCGTTCAAGGCCGTCGCGACCGCGCAACGCGAAAGCGACGTCTCCAATATCGGCCAGGACGCGGGCAAGGCGAACGCCACGCAAACCGCGGCGACGACCGCGCATGGGCAAGCCGCCAAGCCGCAGGCCGAGGCGAACCCGGCCGACGCGAAGACCGGCGCCTCCGACCGCTCCGACGCAACGCCGGCGACGGCAACCACACACGCGCATGCCGGCACGCAGGCCGCAGTGCCCACGACCGACACCAGCGCGCAGGCCGCCTCCACCATCCAGGCGCCGCTGACCAACACGACGTCGGCCGCCACCGCATCGACCGCGACGCTCACCGCGACCGCGGCAAATTCCACGCCCGTGCCGATCAGCGGCGTGCCGGTCGAGATCGCCGCGGCCGCGCGCGCCGGCAAGACGCGGTTCGACATCAGCCTCGATCCGATCGACCTCGGCCGCATCGACGTCCGCATCAATGTCGACCGCAACGGCCAGGTCACCTCGCATCTCACCGTCGAGAAGCCGGAGACGTTGCAGATGCTGCGGCAGGACGCGCCGCAATTGCAGCGCGCGCTCGACGATGCCGGCCTCAAGACCGGCAGCAACGGGCTGTCCTTCAGCCTGCGCGACCAGAATTCATCGGGCCAGAATTCCGGCCAGAACAACGACAATGGCGGCAATGCCCGCCGGCTGATCATCAGCGAAGACGACACCGTTGCTGCGGCGCCCGTCGGGCGCGGCTACGGCCGCATGCTCGGATCGAGCAGCGGCGTCGACATCAGAGTGTGAGGAGTATTCGAACATGACCACCACGAATGCCGCCACCGCCCCGACGCCCGTCTCCGGGACCACCGACGTCCCGAAGTCGTCCTCGTCGAACTCGCTGAGCTCGAGCACGGGATCGACGCTGGCCGGCAACTTCCAGACCTTCCTGACGCTGCTGACGACGCAGCTGCAGAACCAGAACCCGCTCGATCCGCTCGACACCAACCAGTTTACCCAGCAGCTGGTGCAGTTCGCCGGCGTCGAGCAGCAGCTCAAGACGAATGACTCGCTGTCCCAGCTCGTCACCCTGCAGCAGACCACGCAGGCGACCCAGGCGCTGGGCTTCGTCGGCAAGACCGCGCTGGTCGACGGCTCGACCGCGACCATGACGAAGTCGTCGGCGACCTGGCATCTCAACGTACCCAGCGACTCGACCGTCGACATCACCGTTGCCAATTCCACCGGCCAGACCGTGTTCACCGGCAAATATACCGCCGCCGCCGGCACCGACATTCCCTTCACCTGGAACGGAATGGGCAATGACGGCACGCAATGGCCGGACGGCAAGTACACGATCACGGCGACGGGTAAGGATGTCGCGAACAACAACGTCGGCATCGCCGCGCAGGTGCAGGGCGTGGTGTCGTCCGTCGACCTGACCCAGTCGCCGCCGCTGCTCACCATCGACGGTGCCAGCTACACCCTGAGCCAGGTGAAGAGCATCATCGCCACCAGCAGCAACTAAAGGCGCGCGCCTCGCCGCGCACGAGATGTGATCCCCGCGAACTCAGGGGATCCATCACCACAGGACGTCGTTTTCGCGTGAGACCGTAACCCCGAGTCGTCGTCAAATTACTCCCTGGGGTTATGGGTCCCGGGCTCGCGCTACGCGCGCCCCGGGACGACAGTTGGGGCTTCGCTGGCTCCATTCGTTAGTAAAGTATTTACGAAGACCCCGCTCGGACGGCTCGGATCATGGTGTCCAGCCCTCCGGGCCGGCTGTGTTCCAGCCATTTTCAACGAGAATTGTATTGAAGCCTTAGGCTTAGCGGATTTTTAAGCCCGCACGCGTAGGGTTACGGCGTGAGTTCAGTGGTTGAGAGTTTGTGAGTACGCCATGACAGAACCCCATCGCCCGAGGGTAAAATACGTCATCGGGCCGGACGGCAGTCCGCTGACGATCGCAGATCTGCCCGCACCCGGCACCAAACGCTGGGTCATCCGCCGCAAGGCCGAAGTCGTCGCCGCTGTGCGTGGCGGACTTCTCTCCCTCGAGGAGGCCTGCAGCCGTTATACCCTGACGGTCGACGAATTCCTCTCCTGGCAGTTTTCCATCGACCAGCACGGTCTGGCGGGTCTTCGCACCACCCGCATCCAGCAATATCGCCAGTAAGCGATCCGGAAATCTGCAGCTTTTGACGAAAATCGGCCTCGCACCGCGAGGCCGATTTTTTTCATGTTTCCTTTTGGCGCGACTTTTGTCCCAGCTCTTAACCTTCGTTAACCATATCGAAACCATCACCTAGGCAATAATTGCCCAGTCGACCGCTCGGTTGCGGGTCGAAGCTTCGGGGCGGTTGCTTGCAAGGTCTTGCGGACTTTTTGAAGGGTATCGGCGCCGCCCGGTTCGGGGCGATGATCGCGGTCACCGCCGCGCTCATCGGCTTCTTCGCGTTCGTCATCATGCGCGTGACCACGCCGCAGATGACGACGCTGTTCACCGACCTCTCGGTCGAGGATTCTTCGGGCATTATCAAGGATTTGGAGCGACAGGGCATCCAGTTCGAGCTGCGCAATGAAGGCAGCATCATCATGGTGCCCAAGGACAAGGTCACCCGCCTGCGGATGAAGCTCGCCGAGGGCGGCCTGCCCAAGGGCGGCGGCGTCGGCTACGAAGTGTTCGACAAGTCGGATGCGCTCGGCACCACCTCTTTCGTCCAGAACATCAACCATCTCCGCGCACTCGAAGGCGAGCTCGCCCGCACCATCCGCGCCATCGACCGCATCCAGGCCGCCCGCGTCCACCTCGTGCTGCCCGAGCGCCCGCTGTTCTCGCGCGAGGCGCCGGAGCCGTCGGCCTCGATCGTGGTTCGGGTCCGCGGCTCGCTCGAGGCCCAGCAGATCCGCGCCATCCGTCACCTCGTCGCCTCCGCCGTCAACGGGCTGAAGCCGCAGCGCGTCTCGATCGTTGACGAGGCCGGCTCGTTGCTCGCCGACGGCGCCGCGACCGATCCGGAGCAGGCGGTCGGCGACGAGCGCCGCACCGCCTTCGAGAAGCGGATCCGCAAGCAGGTCGAGGACATCGTCTCCTCCGTGGTCGGCTCCGGCCGCGCCCGCGTCCAGCTCTCCGCCGATTTCGACTTCAACAAGATCACCCAGACCTCGGACAAGTTCGATCCCGAGGGCCGCGTGCTGCGCTCGAGCCAGACCCGGGAAGAGAGCAGTCTCACCGCCGACAACAATGGCCAGGTCACCGTCAACAACGAGCTGCCCGGCAGCCAGCAGAACAGCGGTCCGACGGCGAAGGACCAGAGCAAGAAGACCGAAGAGACCAACAATTACGAGATCTCCCGCACCACCAAGACCGAGGTGACCGAGGCCGGCCGGGTCAACCGCATCTCGGTCGCCGTGCTGGTCGACGGCATCTATTCCAAGAACGACAAGGGCGAGCTCGCCTACACGGACCGCACCAAGGAACAGCTCGACCGCATCGCCACCCTGGTGCGCTCGGCGATCGGCTTCGACCAGAAGCGCGGCGACCAGGTCGAGGTCGTCAACCTGCGCTTTGCCGACGCCCCCTCCACCGCCCCGATCGCCGAGCCCTCCGGCTTCCTTGGCATGCTCCAGTTCACCAAGGACGACGTCATGTACTTCGTCGAGCTCGGCGTGATGATGCTGCTCGGCCTGGTCGTGCTGTTCCTGGTGATCCGCCCGCTGGTCAAGCGCATCCTCGCCTCCGAGGAGGTCGCCGCCGCGATCTCCGGCGCCCTCGCCGGCCCCGCCGCTTCGGAGGAGGCCGCGCCTGCCGGGCAGGCGCTGCTGCCGGGCGGCGCCGCGAGCGCGATCGACGTCGCCACCATTCAGGGCCAGGTCCATGCCCAGTCCGTCCATCGCGTCGGCGAGCTCGCCGAGCGCAACCCCAACGAAACCGTCGCCATCATCCGCCAATGGCTGACCGAACCCGCGAAATAATCGAGAAGTGAACTGACATGGCCGGCAACCTGCAAAACGCCAACTCCAACGACATCACCAGCGTGATCTCGACGCTCGGTGCCCGCCAGGGCAGCCGCGCGGGCGGCAAGACCGAAGCGGTGACGGGTCCCAAGCGCGCCGCGATCCTGATGCTGGCGCTGGGCGAGCAATATGGCGGCAAGATCTGGTCGATGCTCGACGACGACGAGGTCCGCCAGCTCTCGCTGGAAATGTCGACGCTCGGCACCGTCGAGGTCGACACGGTCGAGGACATGCTGCTCGAATTCGTCTCGCGCATGTCGGCTTCCGGCGCGCTGATGGGCAATTTCGACGCCACCGAGCGGCTGCTGCAGCAGTACCTGCCACCGGAGCGCGTCAACGGCATCATGGACGAGATCCGCGGCCCCGCCGGCCGCAACATGTGGGAAAAGCTCTCCAACGTGCAGGAAGAGGTCCTCGCCAACTACCTCAAGAACGAATATCCGCAGACCATCGCGGTCGTGCTGTCGAAGCTGAAGCCGGAACACGCCGCGCGCGTGCTCGGCATCTTCCCCGAGGAGCTCGCGCTCGACGTCGTCAACCGCATGCTGAAGATGGAGGCGGTGCAGAAGGAGGTGATCGAGAGCGTGGAGAAGACGCTGCGCACCGAATTCATGTCCAACCTGTCGCAGACCCGCCGCCGCGACGCCCATGAGGTGATGGCGGAAATCTTCAACAATTTCGACCGCCAGACGGAAACCCGCTTCATCACCTCGCTCGAAGAGGACAACCGCGAATCGGCGGAGCGCATCAAGGCGCTGATGTTCACCTTCGACGACCTCGTGAAGCTGGATTCCGGCTCGGCCCAGACCCTGATGCGCAATGTCGACAAGGACAAGCTCGGCGTCGCGCTCAAGAGCGCCAACGAGGACGTCCGCAACTTCTTCTTCGGCAACATGTCCTCGCGCGCGGCCAAGATGCTCCAGGACGACATGGCGGCGATGGGCCCGGTCCGCCTGCGCGACGTCGACGAGGCCCAGGCGCTGCTGGTCAACCTCGCAAAAGACCTCGCCGCCAAGGGTGAGATCATGCTGACCAAGAACCGCGCCGACGACGAGCTGGTGTACTGATGGGCGCCCCGGCAAAATTTCTGTTCGACACCGACTTCGCAGCGCCGGAGCGGTCTCCGCGCGAGAAGGCTGCGACCGCCGCCGAGATCGCCCAGAAGATCGCGGAAGCCGAGGCGCGCGCCTATCAGGACGGCTTTGCCGCCGGCCAGCGCGAAGCCAAGGCCGAGAGCGACCGCCGCGTCGCGCTCGCCATGGAAGAGATCAACATCGGTGTCCGCGGCGTCGCCGCCGGCATCGGCAACATCGAGACCAAGATGGAGACCGAGGCGGTCGACGTGGCGGTGGCGGTGGCGCGCAAGCTGTGCGCCGATCTGGTCGCTGCCGAACCGCTCGGCGAGATCATGGCGCTGGTCAAGGACTGCTTCTCGCACCTGGTCGCGACGCCGCATCTCGTCGTGCGCATCAACGACGCGCTCTACGACAGCGCGCGCGAGAAGATGGAGCGGCTCGCCAAGCAGAGCGGCTTCGAGGGCCGGCTGGTGATCCTGGCCGAACCCGATATCGCCACCGGCGACTGCCGGATCGAATGGGCCGACGGCGGCGTCGTGCTGGAGCGCGGCGCCATCGTGGCCAAGATCGACGAAATGGTCGGACGCTATATCGCGTCCCGCAGGGGGAGCTAAGCCATGAGCGACACCGACGGACAGGTCCCGCTGCCCGATCTCAACGGCCCGATGCCGCCGACCGGTACGGACGTCGGCTACAACGAGGACGAATATGCGGCGCGCGCCGCCGCCGACCTCGAAGCCGTGTTCGACGTGCCGGTGCAGGTCTCGGCCGTGCTCGGCCGCTCCAAGATGGACGTCAGCGAGCTGTTGAAGCTCGGGCCCGGCACCGTGCTCGAGCTCGACCGCCGCGTCGGCGAGGCCATCGACATCTACGTCAACAACAAGCTGGTCGCCCGCGGTGAAGTCGTCCTGGTCGAGGACAAGCTCGGCGTGACCATGACCGAAATCATCAAGACCGAACGCAGCTAGTAGCGCAAGGAATGACGCGCGGCAGCGCGACCAGACGGACAGGAGACTGACATGCGGCTTCTCATCGTTGGCACATTGAAGGGCCAGCTCACCACCGCCACCAAGATCGCGATGGAGAACGGCGCCACCGTGACCCACGCCGAGGATCACGAGCAGGCGATGCGCGTGCTGCGCGGCGGCAAGGGCGCTGACCTCCTGCTGGTCGACGTCGCCCTCGACATCCGTGACCTCGTGATGCGGCTCGAGGCCGAGCACATCCACGCGCCGATCGTCGCCTGCGGCATCACCAACGACGCCCGCGCCGCGGTCGCCGCGATCCACGCCGGCGCCAAGGAATACATCCCGCTGCCGCCGGATCCAGAGCTGATCGCCGCGGTGCTGGCCGCCGTCGCCAACGATTCCCGCGAGCTGGTCTATCGCGACGAGGCGATGGCCAAGGTGATCAAGCTCGCCCAGCAGATCGCGGGCTCCGACGCCTCGGTGATGGTCACCGGCGAATCCGGCACCGGCAAGGAAGTGCTGGCCCGCTACGTCCACACCCGCTCGGCCCGCGCCAAGCGGCCGTTCATCTCGATCAACTGCGCCGCGATCCCCGAGCATCTGCTGGAATCCGAACTGTTCGGCCACGAGAAGGGTGCCTTCACCGGCGCGATCGCGCGCCGCATCGGCAAGTTCGAGGAAGCGACCGGCGGCACGCTGCTGCTCGACGAAATCTCGGAGATGGACGTCCGCCTGCAATCGAAGCTGCTGCGCGCGATCCAGGAGCGCGTGATCGACCGCGTCGGCGGCACCAAGCCGGTGCCGGTGGACATCCGCATCATCGCGACCTCGAACCGCAACCTGGCGGAAGCCGTGCGCGAAGGCACGTTCCGCGAGGATCTGCTGTTCCGCCTCAACGTCGTCAATCTGAAGATCCCGCCGCTGCGCGAGCGTCCCCTCGACATCCTCGAGCTCGCCCAGCATTTCGTGAAGAAATATGCCGAAGCCAACGGCGTGCCGGTGCGCCCGATCTCCGCGGACGCGCGCCGCGTGCTCTCCACCAACCGCTGGCAGGGCAACGTCCGCGAGCTCGAAAACACCATGCACCGCTCGGTGCTGATGGCGCAGGGCGACGAGATCGGCCCCGACGCGATCCTCACACCCGACGGCGACCGCCTCGACCTCGCCAAGACCGCCCCGGCCGTGGCGCATGCGACCATGGCCGCCGAGCAGGTGACGAGGGCGCTGGTGGGGCGCACCGTCGCCGACGTCGAGCGCGACCTGATCCTGGAGACGCTGAAGCACTGCCTCGGCAACCGGACCCATGCCGCCAACATCCTCGGCATCTCGATCCGCACGCTGCGCAACAAGCTCAACGAATATTCCGACGGCGGCATCCCGATCACGCCGGCGGGAACGCCGGGCGAATATCCGCGGATGCCGATGGTGGGGGCGTAGGTCTCCACGCTGGTTGAGAACGAAGATGCCCGGGCCAGCCCCGGGCATTTTCATTTGCGACGTACGCTAACTCCGTCATCCTGAGGTGCGAGGCATGGGACGCAACGCGTCCCATGGGGAGCCTCGAAGGATGCACGGCCACAGCCGGGCCGTCGTCCTTCGAGGCCCGCTTCGCGGGCACCTCAGGATGACGGTAAGAGATCTCGTAGCCCGGATGGAGCGAAGCGCAATCCGGGGTTAGCTCCGCGATCGGGATTCCCGGATTTCGCTTCGCTCCATCCGGGTTACGGGACCTATCACATGGCCGCACCGCATCCGGCGACTAGGTCGCGCCTACGCGAGGCCCTATAAGCACAGCCCTAGAACCACGCGAGGATACACATGTCGGAAGCTCAAATCACGGACTGGCTGGCGTCGCAGCGGCAGGCGATGATCGATCTGCTGCGCGATGTCGTGAACATCGATTCCGGATCCTACGACAAGGAAGGCGTCGATGCGGTCGGTGCGCGGTTCGAGCGGCATTTTGCCGAGCACGGCATTCCGTTCCGGCGCGAGAGCAACGCCACCTTCGGCGATGCGATCCATGCCGATGTCGCCAAACCCGGCAGCAACGAGAAGCCGGTGCTGTTGATGGGCCACCGCGACACCGTGTTCGGCAAGGGCGAGGCCGGGCGGCGTCCGTTCACGATCGAGGGCAAACGCGCCTATGGACCCGGCGTTGCCGACATGAAGTCCGGCGTCGTGATGAACATCTTTGTGGCGACCGCCTTCCACAAGTTCGGCGGCAGCCCGCATCCGATCAAGGTACTGATCACCTCGGACGAGGAGATCGGCTCGCCCTCTTCGCGCCCGGTGATCGAGCGCGAGGGACGCGCCGCACGCGCCGTGTTCAATTCCGAACCGGGGCGGCCGACCGGCAACATCGTCACCGGCCGCAAGGGCGGCATCTTCATGCACTTTGCCATCACCGGCAAAGCCGCGCATTCCGGTGCCAATTTCGCCGCGGGCATCAGTGCGATCGGCGAGCTCGCGCACAAGATCGTCCATATCCACGCGCTGACTGATCTCGACAAGGGCATCACGCTGAATGTCGGTCTCGTCTCGGGCGGGCAGTCCGTGAACACCACGGCGCCCTCAGCCGAGGGCCAGATCGACCTGCGCTACGTCGATCCGGCGGATCGTGCGAGGATCATGGCGGCGATCGAGACCATCATCGCGACGTCCTACGTTCCGGGTACCAGCGCGACGCTCACGGTGAAGGGCGAGTTCGTGCCGGTGGTGCAGAGCGCGGAGTCGAAGGCGCTGTTCGAATGCTATCAAGCGGCCGCAAAGCAGGTCGGCCTCGCCACGCTCCAGGGCGAGTTTTCAGGCGGCTGCGCCGATTCCGGCTTCACCGCCGCAGTCGGCACGCCGACCATCTGCGGCCTCGGGCCGGTCGGCGGGCTCGCGCACACGCCGGAGGAATATCTCGAGCTCGACAGCATCGTGCCGCGCGCCCAGGCGCTGGCGCTGGCGATTTTGCGGGGGTGAGCGAAGCTGTCGTAGGGTGGGCAAAGCGAAGCGTGCCCACCAATTCGGTCGTCGCGGATAGATGGTGGGCACGGCGCAAGAGCGCCTTTGCCCACCCTACGAGACTCGTCATTCGTGGTTGCACGTGGATGGCCGGGTCAAGCCCGGCAATGACGAGTCGAGAGAGCCGTCACGAATAACTCGGCGCGTCCGGCTTGCGGAAGATGTGGATGGGGTCGCCCGGCACGATCGGCTGGCCGCTGAACATCGCATAGGCGTAGAGCGCGAGGTAGCCGATCGCGAGCGCGCCGATGGCGTAGAAGGCCCAGGTGGCGACGCGCTTCATTGTTCCGCTCCATGGCCGTCCCGGACGGGGCGGCTCAGGGCGCTTCTAGAGCGATGACGGGGAAAAGGCCAGCCTGCGGCCCACCCTAGCGCAGCGATCAAACGCCGCGCAGGCCGCGGGCGGGAACGCTGACCTCGGCGAGCCTCGCCGCGTCTTCGTCCTGGTCGACCGCCACGTACTGGCCGTGCCAATAGGCCAGTGCAGCATTGCGGGTCGAATTCCTGACGCTGCTGACGCGGCCGATGACGATGCCATGCGAGTGGCGCTCGACGATCTCCTCGACCTCGCAATCGACCGCGGACAATGCACCGACCAGCAGCGGAACGCCCGAGACCGCGGTGACCCACTGGCTGCCCGCAAAGCGATCGGCCCCCTTCAGCCCGCCCTTGCCGGCAAAACGCTCGGCGACGTCCAGCTGGTCAGCCGCGAGGATGTTGACGCCGAAGGCGCCGTAGCGGCGGATCAGCGGGAAGGACGAGGCATCGCGGTTGATGCTGACCAGCAGCGTCGGCGGATCGACCGCCAGCGAGGTCACCGAGGTCACCGTCATGCCGGTAATGTCCTTGCCCCGCCCGGCGGTGATGACGCTGACGCCGCCGGTGAGGTGGCGCATGGCGCCGCGGAAATCGGCGGACGAGACGGCAGTTTCAGTCATGAGATCGCGAGGCACTACATTCATGGCATGGTCCCCGAAGCGGGGTTCCCCTGTATCTAGGTACGATCGTCCGCCGACAAAAGATGGCTCAGGATCGAGCCTTCGAGGCTTGCGAGCTCGGCGGAGCCGCGTTCGCGCGGCCGGGCGGTGTTAACCGTAACATCGTGGGCAATCCGGCCCTCGTCGATCACCAGGACCCGGTCGGCCAGCGCGACGGCCTCGGCGACGTCGTGGGTCACCAGGATCGCGGTAAAGCCCTGGTCGCGCCAGACCCGCTCCAGCAGCCGCTGCATCGAGATGCGGGTCAGCGCGTCCAGCGCGCCGAGCGGCTCGTCGAAGGCGAGCACACGCGGATGGGAGACCAGCGCACGGGCGAGCGCAACGCGCTGCTTCTGGCCGCCCGACAGCACCGACGGCCACTGATCACGCTTGTCGGTCAGCCCAACCTCGGTCAGCGCCTTCTCGGCGCGCGCATGCGCATCACTGGATGAGCGATTACGGCCGAGACCGACCTCGACATTGGAGAGCACCCTCGCCCAGGGCAGCAGCCGCGGCTCCTGGAACATCACGCGGATGTCCTCGGGCTGGACATCCTGGCCGAAGCTGATGCTGCCGGCCTCGAACTTTTCCAGGCCGGCGATCAGCCGCAAGAGCGTGCTCTTGCCGCAACCGCTCTTGCCGACGATGGCGACGAACTGGCCGGCGGGAATGTGCAGGTCGATGCCGCGCAGCACCTCGTTGTCGCCGTAGGATTTGCGCAAGCCACGGATGCTGAGCGGCAGGCCTGTCGTCTGCGCCGGGCGCTCCTCGCGCACGACGCGTGCCTGCGGCACGAAATTGGCGCGGCTGGCGAGCTCGGTTTCGGGAAGGGCCGTACGAAGAGCTGTCTGCATGTCACTCTCAGCGTTTCTGGAAGGCGGGGTGCCAGGAGAGCGTCAGGCGCTCCAGCACACGGGAGGCGCTGTCGGCGAGCTTGCCGAGCAGAGCGTAAATCAGGATCGAGAGCACGACGACGTCGATCAGCATGAACTCGCGCGCCTGCATCGCCATGTAACCGAGGCCCGAGGAGGCCGCGATGGTCTCGGCGACGATCAGGGTGAGCCACATGATGCCGAGCGCAAAGCGGATGCCGACGAAGATCGAAGGCAGCGCGCCCGGGAAGATCACCCGGCGGAACAGCTCGCTGTCGGTCATGCCGTAGATGCGGCCCATCTCGATCAGCTGCGGATCGACGGTGCGGATGCCGTGCAGCGTGTTGAGGTAGATCGGGAAGAACACCCCGAGTGCTACCAGGAACAGCTTTGCGCTCTCGTCGATGCCGAACCACAGAATGACCAGCGGGATCAGCGCCAGATGCGGCACGTTGCGCACCATCTGCAACGTGGTGTCGGTGAGCTTGGCCGAGAGCTGCGACAGGCCGTTGGCGAGACCGAACGCGAAACCGATGCCGCCACCGATCAGGAAGCCGATCGAGGCACGCCAGAACGACACCCAGATGTTGCGGACGAGCTCGCCGGAGAGCAGCAGCTTCCAGCCCGCGAGCACGACGTCGCTCGGCGCCGGCAGCACGCGCACCGGCACGAAGCCGGTGACGCTCGCGACCTGCCAGACCGCGATGATGGCGAGCGGCACGATCCACTGGATCAGGCCGTCAACCCGCGGCAGGCGGAAGCTGCGCGGAAGTGAAACGCTGTCAATCAGGCTCATGACTCGGACACTCGCTGCTGCGGACGGTAATCGCTGCCGACCGTTTCGCCAAAAGGACCGCCATTGAAGTGCAGTTTGGTCACGTTGCTCGGCTGCTCCAGCGAGAGCAGCGGGAATACTAGCTCGGCAAAGCGATACGCCTCCTCCAGATGCGGGTAGCCCGACATGATGAAGGTATCGATGCCGATGTCCTGATACTCCCTGATGCGGGCCGCCACCGTCTGGGCGTCGCCGACCAGCGCCGTGCCGGCGCCACCGCGCACGAGACCGACACCGGCCCACAGGTTCGGGGCGATCTCGAGCTTGTCGCGCTTGCCGCCATGGAGCTGCGCCATGCGCTGCTGGCCGACGGAGTCCATGCGGGCAAAGTTCTTCTGCGCCAGCGCGATGGTGTCGTCGCTGACATGCCTGATCAGCTCGTTCGCGGCGCGCCAGGCCTCTTCGTTGGTCTCGCGAACGATCACGTGAAGACGAATGCCGAAGGAGAGCTTGCGGCCGCGCGCAGCTGCGACCTCCCTCACCTTCGCGATCTTCTCGGCAACCAGAGCCGGCGGCTCACCCCAGGTGAGATATTTGTCGACGGCGTCGACGGCGACGTCGATGCCGGCATCGGACGAACCGCCGAAATAGAGCGGCGGCCGCGGCGACTGCACCGGCGGAAACAGCAGCTTGCCACCCTCGACATGGATGTGCTTGCCCTCGACATTGACGGTCCTGCCGGCGAGCAGGTCGCTATAGACACTGAGGAACTCGCGGGTGACCTCGTAGCGCTCGTCATGGCCGAGGAAAATGCCGTCGCCCTTGTTCTCGACGGGATCGCCGCCGGTCACGACATTGACAAGGAGCCGGCCATTGGTGACGCGGTCGAGCGTCGCGGTCATGCGCGCCGCCACGCTCGGCGATTGCAGGCCGGGGCGGACAGCCACGAGGTAGCGCAGCCGCTCGGTGAACGGCGCAACCGAGGAGGCCACGATCCAGGAATCCTCGCAAGATCGCCCGGTCGGCAACAGCACGCCGTAATAACCGAGCTGGTCGGCGGCCTGCGCGATCTGGCGCAGATAGTTGAAGTTGACCTCACGGCCGCCGATGCCGGTGCCGAGATAGCGGCCGTCGCCGTGGGTCGGCAGGAACCAGAGGATGTTGGTGTTGGACTGCTTACTCATGTGCTTGCTCACGATCCTGGTTTCCGGGCCACGTCGGAAATCTTGATGGATTTGGGGATCAGGTTGAGCGCGAAGAACGCATCCGCAACCTGCTGCTGATCGGCGATGACGGCATCGGTGATCGGCCTGATGCCGTAGGCCTGCCGCTTCAGCGCCACCTCGACCACCGGGACAGACAGGCCGATCGCCGGCGCGAGCTGCTCGGCAACCGCGTGGATGTCGCCCTCGGCCCAATCGTCGACCGAACTCAGCTCAGCAAGCACGGCGTCGACGATCTTCGGGTTGGTGTCGAAGAATTTCTTCGAGGCGAAATAGAACTGGTAGTTGGCGACGATGCCGGTGCCGTCGGCGAGCGTGCGCGCGCCGGTGGCGGCTTCCGCGGCGGCCTGGAACGGATCCCAGATCACCCAGGCATCGACCGCGCCGCGCTCGAAGGCGGCGCGCGCATCGGCCGGCGCCAGGAACACCGGCTCGATCTCGGAATATTTGACGCCCGCCTTCTCCAGCGCCTTGACCAGGAGATAGTGGACGTTGGAGCCCTTGTTGAGCGCGACCTTCTTGCCCTTGAGATCGGCGACCGATTTCAGCGGGCTGTCCTTCGGCACCAGGATCGCCTCGCCCTTCGGCGCCGGCGGCTCGTAGGCGACATACTGGATCGGCGCGCCCGCGGCCTGCGCGAAGATCGGCGGGGCCTCACCGGTGTTGCCGAAATCAATCGCGCCGACATTGAGCGCTTCGAGCAGCGGCGGGCCGGACGGGAATTCGGTCCACACCACCTTGTAGCCGTCGGCGGCGAGCTTCGGCTCCAGCGTGCCCTTGCTCTTGAGCAGCACCAGCTTGCCGTATTTCTGGTAGCCGATGCGGACCACCTTGGCTTGGCTGTCCTGGCCGTAGGAGGTGCCGACCGCGGCGGCGACGATGCCGATCGACAGCACGATGGCGGCGATCAGACGTTGAACGATGCGCCTCATGTTCAGACCTTTTGATATGGGGAGATTGGTCGGCACGATCAGGTCGCCGCGCTGCGCCAGACGATGTCGCGAACGACGATCGGCTTCGGGATCAGGCCGAGCTTGTAGAAGCGGTCGGCGACGCCCTGCTGGGTCACGACGATGTCGTCGGTGACGGGGCCGACCACGAAGTTCGCCCGGTCGGCCGCGACGGTCTGGATGTCCAAGGGGACGCCGGTGACTGCGGCGAGCGATTTGGCGACCTCACCGCGGTGCTGTTCGGCCCATTTGCCGGTCGCGGTCGTCACATCGACGATCTGTTGCAGGATGGAGCCGTGGTTCTTCGCGAACTCACGGTTGGCGATGTAGAAGGAATTGGTCTTGGTGACTTCGCGTGCATTGATCAGGATGCGGCCGCCCTGCTTGGTCTCACCGATCGCGAAATAGGGATCCCATATCGCCCAGGCCTCGATGCTGCCATTGGCGAAGGCGGGACCGGCATCGGGCGGCGTCAGATAGACCGGGGTGATGTCGGCATAGGTGAGACCGGCCTTCTCCAGCGTCTGCACCACGACATTGTGGGCGCTGGACCCCTTGGTGAAACCGATACGCTTGCCCTTCAGATTGGCGATCGAGCGGATCGGCGAATCCTTCGGCACCAGGATGCCCTGGCCGTTGGTGATGGGCTGGCCCGCGGCATAGACGATCGCCGCTCCGGCGGCCTGGGCGAACACCGGCGGGGAATCGCCGACCGAACCGAAGTCGACACTACCGACGTTCATCGCCTCCATCATCGGCGGGCCCGAGGAGAACTCGACCCATTTCACGTCGATGCCTTGCGGATTGAAATGCTTTTCCAAGGAAGCCTGCTGGCGCGTGATAACCAGCACGCCGGTCTTCTGGTAGCCGATACGAATTTCCTTCACCGCGCCCTGCGCGTTCGCTCGGGAGGCAAATGCAGCGGCGGCCGCAGTTCCAACGGAGAGCTTGAGAAAGTCACGACGTTGCATTCCACACTCCCGGCCGCCTGCGGCCGTCATTCCCTTGCGTTGCAGGAATGATGGTGCGGGTCAGCGGAGGTGTCGAGACGCCAGGGAAAATAGCGATGCGAGCACTGCGCGTGTGGCGAAGCGCATGATTAATCTTTCAAGCGGGCGCGCTCATGCAGAGGGATTCTTTTCCGCACGCGAATGTGAGAGCCGCGGGAATCTGGTCGACGCTCCCAGCACCAGAACATGAAATGTCGAAAACAACCCCATGCGCAGTAGCCGACAATAGTCCGATCAATGACTTACGTATTATCCGAAATTCGTTTGACACGTCGGGCAAAACAGGAGCATGATGGCATCATGGCAGTGTGTGGATCGGGGCCTCCGACAAGGCGCGGTCAGTGGTCGCGCACCCAGGGATCGGACGAGAAATAGCAATTCTCGAGCACCATGCGATCCCTGGCGCGGAAACTGACGCGACATCGACGCCACACCATTGTCTGATGTTTGCCGTCGTCTGACGTATCGACGTCGGAGATCCACACGTTCGGCCGTCGCCAGCGGTAACGTCCGTCCCGATCCCAACCGTCGCAACCGCCGCGGCCGCATGCGATGTGGACACTGGTCATCGTCCCATCTGGCCTGAAGCACCAGGTCCGCGAACCCCACTCCTTGCCGGGCGGCGTCTGGGCGTAAGGCACAAGCGAGGTCTGCGTCCAGCAGCCGGAAATGGAGGACGGTCCGGCGGCGCGCGCCGGTACGACGACCAGCAACGCGATCAGCGCCGATGCGGCAGCCAGAGACGATTCAAGCCACGGCTTGGGCCAGAACTGGATGGACATGACGCCATATGTGTCGCCGGGGAACGATGCGGTTCAATCGTCCGACGACACGAGTTCGCCGTCACGGCGACCGTCGTCTGGTCAGTGCACCCACCTCACCGGCAGGTTCTGCAGGCCGCGAAACGCCCAGCCGCCGATCCGCACTGGCTCATGGTCGGCAAGTTCGAGACGACTCGCCCTCGCGAACACCGTCGGCAGCGCGACGTCGGCAATCATCGCACGCGAGGCCCAGGCGCCGGCGCAGAAATGCGGGCCGGCGCCGAAGGCGACGCTCTTGGAGGTGTCGCGCCGCACGTCGAACTGGTCGGCGCGCTCAAAATGCTTCTCGTCGCGATTGGCGGAGCCGAACATCAGGAACACGCGCTCATCCAGCTCGAAAGAGACGTCACGGATGCTCCACGGTTTTGCGATGCGCCGCGGCGACATGCCGATCGGCGAAATCCAGCGGGCATATTCCTCGAACGCCTCGAGCCAGGTCACCTCACCCTTGCGCACGAGATCGAGTTGCTCAGGATGGCTCAGCAGCGCCCACACCGTGCCGGCGATCGCCTTGCGCGGCTCGTTCTGGCCGCCAGAGATCGCGAGTTTTACATTTGCGCGCACGCTCTCCATCGGCATGCCCGCAGCGAGGAGTACGCCGAGGATACTTTGATCGGGATGCTTGCGCATCAAAGGCAGAATGTCGTCGATCGCAGCATCAATCCCTGATGTCGCGGCATGACAGCGCGCCTCGACCGCGGGATCGCCGCCATAGTTCGCGATGCCCTCGATCATGCCTTGCGACCACGAATCCATGTCCTGGAAGCCGATATTGGTGAGGCCGGTGATCGACTTCAGGCATTCGCCGGAAAACGGCAGCGCGAAGTCGCGCATGAAATCGATCCGCCCCGGCTCGATCGCACCGATGATGCGGTCGGCATGGGCCTGGAACAGCGCGGTCCAGTGTGCCTTCACCGTCCTCGGCGACACCGTCGGAAACATCGCGCGCCGCTCGATTTGATGCGCCTCGCCGTCCTTGCGCATCATGTTGTGGCCCATCAGCCGGTTCATCAGGCCGGCGGGCTGGTGCGAGGAGAACACGTCGATCTGCTTCTCGGAGATCGAGATGTCGTCGCGGCTCGCAAGCAGCGTCGAGCCGAGCTGCGGCACGAAGGCGATCGGCGCTTCCTTGCGCATTTTTGCGAGCATCGGATAGGGGTCGGCCCAGAATGCGGCAGGGTCGATGTCGATGCGCGGCGCGGTGCTCAAGCGTTGCTCCCTTGTAATTTCCTCGATCCCTCAAGTTACCGTTTTCGGAGGCGTCTGTCTGTCCCCAGCGATTGGGACAAGCCGGCAAAGATTCAGCCAAGCATCGGGAAAGAATCGGGCCGCCGTAAGGACGGTCTGTATGGCCTGCGCCTACAGCTTCTCACGGCCGGGGATCGAGCCGCCATCCGCGAAGCCCACGCAAAGCATCTACCGATCGCGTCTAAGGGCCAGGGACGGACGCTGCCTGATCAAGCGAAAATCCACGATTTCGCAGAATCGTTTGGATCGTCTTGTCGTGCTGATTCAGCTTTGCGGCGGCAAGCACCTCCGCTGCAAACGCCTTTGGCGCGCTGGTCTTGGACGGGTGGTCCAACAAAGACCACCATGCCTTCATAAGAATCGGATCGATCACATCCCCAGTTAGTCGATTGCGCATTTCCCAGAACGCACCGCCCCAAATCTCGCCGGTAGTCCAGGGATCATCTTTCAAAGCCTTTGTCGTCTTGAACTTCAGCCTGTTGTCGAGGCAACGGAGATATGGCTGACCCGGGCGGATGATCTCAGCGGAAATTTCACCTACCCGTGGGTTGTTCAAGAAGCTTGCTGGAAAGTAGTCGGCAAGACCCGACTCGATCCCGGCGAAGTTTCCCGTCCATGGATTGTTGGTTTTGGACGTTAGAGCGTGATGGCTATATTCTCGCAAGGCCACAAAAACATCGCGGGCGATCCTGGAGTCAATTTCGAGCGTGTTGTTTTGGTACCGGGCATACTGCCCGGGCACCGCACCAATCTTGATCTTCGCCTGAACCAAGTCGGGCGGCGAACCAATCTTGTCGAGGTAAGCAATGTATGCCTCGAGTTTTCCCTGTAGCTCGGTTTGAATGTCGGCCGTCAGATCAGTTGTAGCCTCAAAGGCAAATCGTCCCGGCGATGGTAGCGACGGACCTTTGCCCGGCTGCCGACGATCAAGATATTCTCGAAGAGAGATTGCCTGGTCCTTCTCAACGACCAAGCCTGCTCCGAGCAAGAATTCCAAGTTCTTGGCCGCGGCTTCCGTGTCGCCGGTCTTGATCATTTCAAGAATGCGCGTGGACTCCGCCTTGCTTGTCTCAAGCTTTAGCTGGGTCCTCCCGTTGAAAAAGGTGACCAAGAGGTTTCCCAATGCAGCCAGAGCGGCGGCGCAAATCGCGACAAAGAGAGGATTGAACCATTTAGAGCTGACTTGCTCGCCTTCCCGAAGCGAAAGCTCCCGCTCCTTTAGAGCAAGCTCGCGCACCCGCATCTCACGTTCGTCGCGCCATTTTTCCTTGTCGAGTTCAAGCCGAAGGGCCTCAGTACTCGGCTCGTTCTTGGCTGCCTGTGCAAGGCTTTTGGAATTCGCAAGGGCAAGGACAAGCGCCGCGATTGGCAAAGCCGCCACCGCACCGGCTAGTTGCGTGACAAACTCGCGACGTCTCATGTCGGGACTCGCTCCTCTCAGGAGTTGACAATGCGCGCGTAGATCTGTCTGCGAAATGCCTCACATTCCGAGGGCCGTAAGCGAGGCATTTGAAACCTAAGTCTTCCAATTCAAATGCCGGCCTTACCCGTCACCCCTCGATAGGGCGGGGATGATACGATGCTATCCCAAGTCATCGAAGCGATAAACCGCTCGCTTTAGTCGATTCGCGATTCCCCGACGGCGGACATCGGCAAGCGCATGAGCGAACGTTCGTTAAGTGCCCGCAACTGACTTAAACGCGACGACTTGAATTGCCTCCTTGTCCTCGGTTGCAGACCGAGGACCGAGGACTGACTTACCGAGCTTCGGCGATCTTCGGTCCGGATGACAACATCTGCGCGTTAGCCGCCAGGGGCCGCTTCGACGGCGATGCCGGGTCCGGCAGCCGGAAAGCGGCGTCGGCCGGCGCTCCCTGGGAGGGCCTGCGGGCTGCGGTTGCCGGAAGCACGATCACTTTCGCTCCGATCTTCACCCGCTCGTAAAGGTCCGCGACGTCGTCATTGGTCAGCCGGATACAGCCGGACGAAACCTTCTTCCCGATCGTATCGGGATTGTTGGTGCCGTGAATGCGATATTCGGTCTCGCCGAGATACATCGCCCGGGCGCCGAGCGGATTGCCCGGACCGCCCGCCATGAACCGCGGCAGATAAGGCTGACGCGAGACCATTTCCACAGGCGGATGCCAATCCGGCCATTCTGCTTTGCGGGCCACAGTCTGCTCACCGGACCATGTGAAACCTTCGCGGCCAACACCGATGCCGTAGCGCATCGCCTGCCTGTCGTTCAGAACGAAATAGAGGAATGTGTTTCCGGTATCGATGATCACGGTGCCCGGCGCCTGACGGCTGGCGTAGTCAACCACCTGCCGGACAAGTGCTCCGGGAACGCCAGCGTCGGCTTTGGGTGGTTCGACCAGAGGGGCCGGGATCGGAGCCGGAACCGGAATCGCAGCCGGAGCTGGCGCTGATGCACGAACTGGAGTCGACACGTAAACCGGAGTTGACGACGCCTGGGCCTGTTGTGCTGACGGTTTTCGTATCGGTTGCACGTCCGCCGGGCTAGACAGCAAGCTATACCCCACGACGGCGACGGCCACGGCGCCAATTGCGACTCTCGCGGCCATGGGTATTGCGAGGGCCTCTGCCTTCTTACGTTTGGCCCGCTTACTCATGTCTTTCCCCAGGTCACCATGCCTGGAAGAGGTACCCGGCAAGATTTAAGAAACTTCGAAGCGATGTCGCTCAGAGGGGAACCGTTGGCGATGGTTAACGCCCAACTCTTGTTCGGCGACGTGAAAATTGGGCGTACCGCTTGATATTGAGGTTGCGATGCGGACGACGCGCTTCTCATCGCGGAACGAGTCGGGGTCTGAATCGCCGGGCGGAGCGAACGCGCTCCGCTCCTTCATTGACGGCGGCTTCGGGCCACGAGCGGAAGTCGTTCAGGCGGACTTCCCGCATCTATCCGCCGCCATTCGGCCGTCGTCGCATACCTACAGGCTGTGCGACTCCGCGCGGTCAGTTTTCCGCTTTCTTGGCCTCGTTCAACGCACTAATGATTGCCTTGATGGTGCCTTCCGCAGCCGCGGCATTGTATCCGACATGGTAGCCATGGAAAACGTGGATTGGCTCGTGATCTTCGAAGCTGTGGTTCGCCCCCTTCCACAGCACCGTCTTCACGGGAATCGACCGCTTGCTCTCGGCCATCTGGCCGCAGAGGATGGGGCTGGTCGCCTCGTCCTTCTCTGCTAGGAAGAGATGGACCGGGGCGTAGAACTCGACGTTCTTCATCAAATAACAGGACGGCTGCATCGCGAAGCCGCCCGCGAACATGTGCTCGTGCAGGTCGCCGATCGCCCGGTTCATGATGATCAAGGTCGTGGTCGCACCGTTGCTGCGGCCAAGGACGTAGACCCGCTTGGGATCGGCGATCTTCTGTCCGATTAGCCAGTCCAGCGCCGCATACGCATCGTCAGCCCGGCGCCGCGCCCAAGTCAACTGGCTGGGATCCGAGCAGACGCCGTCGGGTCCCAATCCCCGGCTGCCGAAGCTGTCGAGCAGGAGAACACCATAGCCTGCTCCGACCAATCTGCCGCCGTAGTCACGCCCCCATTTCCTCTCGACCCGGCCGAACCCGTCGCAGCCGTGCAGCATGATCACGAAGGGGTCTGGTCCCTTGGCGCCCTGCGGCCGTATAATGTCCGCCGACAGTTCGCCCTCGGCCTTTACCTTACCCTTTTCCTCGACGGTGCCATCCATGAAGTTTTTCGACCTGCCGTCGATGTATTCGTTGCCGGGAATCCAAGGCAGGGACTGCGCTGAAGTATGCCAAGGTATCTTGACCATCTCAGCACGCGCAGATGAGAACGACAAAACAGCGACTATTGAGAGTATGATTTGCCTCATTGGAAATTGCACCTTTGCCCCCTTGATTCTGGTCAACACCATATCCGACTTGGGAAAGCGTAAGTATCCTTGAAGAGGATTCGCGCCGCGGATGTCGGCCTTGGGTCAAAAGGCGACGACCCCGGAGGGCCGGCTGCGCGTCGGCTTTGCTCTCGGAAGCAGATATCGCGGATCTAGAGTCCCCTTTAGTTCAGGTGGCCCGGCCCCGAGAGCAAGCCCAGCACGATCGCAAACAACTCGTTCTGCGAGGAGATGCCGAGCCGCTCATAGGCGCGCTTGCGGTAGGTCAGGGTCGAATGCAGGCTGATGCCCAGCGCTTGCGAGATCGCCTCGGAGCTGAAACCGAGCAGGATGCGGCGGCAGACGTCCTGCTCGCGCGGCGTCAGTGCGGAGAGGGGCGCGCGCGTTGCGAACAACGCGGCGAGGTTCTGGTCGGGCGTCGCGGTGGCCGCCTGCTGGAAATGACGCGCAACGCTGGCGCCGATCGCAGGCGCAATAACCTGGAGCCGCGCACGCTCGACGTCGCCAAAGCAGCCCTGGGCGGTGATGCGGTAGAAATTGACATAAAAGCAGGTGTCGCCGACCCAGATCGCCGTCGCATATTTGTCGACGATATCAGAGTCGTTGAAGAAGATTTTCCGGTAGCGCGCGCCATACATGCGCGGCGCGAACGACGGCAGCATGATCGGCGCGCTGCCCTCGCCTTCGAACAGCGCATCACGATTGGGATCGGATTCGTGGAACTGACCGGCATAGGCCGCGCCGAGATCGCTGCCGATCGGGATGTTGCCGGCGTCGAGCAGACAGCTCGCCGCGCCGGTGCGTGTCAGCGCGAACACCATGCAATGGCCGACGCCGGCCTGCCGGCGCAACGTGTCGATCAGGACATTCGGGAAATCAGGTCGGCCGATGGCGAGCACCGCCGGCGCGATGTCGTTCGCCGCTGGAGTTGAGGCCATGCCGTGGGGCCGCATTGGTTCCTCCGCAAAAGTTCTTTTGGCGGACGATATCAGCAGCCGGGTTTGACCGAAAGTCGGAGACGGCGGCTTATGCCGCTTCTGGGTCCCGGCTCTGCGCAGCAACGCTACGCGTTGCAGCGCGTCCGGGACACGAGAGTCTTGCTGGCCGATGCGGAAAAGGTCTCGTGCCCCGGACGCAGCGCAGCGTGACATAAGCGCGTTTACGCGCGTCTTCGACGCGCTATGGCGCTGCTAAGCCGGGGCCCATGCCGGATGCAGCGCCCCTACCCCGCGGCGGCCTTCGCCGGCGCGACGTTGATCGCGAGCTTGCCGTAGCGATCCGTAAACGCCTCGGTGTCGATCTCTTCCAGCTTGATCTCGCCGCTCATGACGCCCTGCTTCCACGCCGCCTGGGCCGGATCGTTCTGGAACTCCGGCATCACCTCGCGGCCGAACAGCTCGAGCGATTCGCAGATGTGCTCGTGGCTGTTCTTGCCGGCCTGGTTGAGCAGGATGACCTGGTCGATATGCGACGACTGGAAGCGCTTCAGCTTCCTGCGGATGGTCTCGGGCGAGCCGATCAGGCCGCCGCGCAGCGCCGCCTCCTGCGCTTCCGGATAGTCGCGCTTCCACTTGTTGTACTCGTCCCACATGTTGACGGTGTAGGGCGCGGGACGCTGGCGGTTCTGCGAGGCGCCGTAGAACCGCAGCGCGAACTGGAAGAAGGTGGCGCCGTCGGCGCGCGCACGCGCCTCCTCATCCGTCTTGGCGCACATGAAGAACGAGACCAGCGCCATGTTCGGGTTGATCTCGTAGTCGGCGAGCTTGTGCAATCGCTTGGTCATCGCGTTGTAATAGGCGTGCACCCAGGCGTGCGCCGCGTCGGCGCTGACGAACTGGAAGCCCAGCGCGCCAAAGCCGTGGCGGCCGGCGCGCTCGATGGTCGGCAGCTGCGAGCAGGCCATCCACAGCGGCGGGTGCGGCTTCTGCACCGGCTTCGGCACGACATTGCGCAAGGGAATGTCGAAATACTTGCCGTGGTGCTCGCTCCCCGCATCCTTGAACATCGGGAAGATCGCCTGCACCGCCTCCTCAAAGACCTCCTTCTTGGTCTCCATGTCGCGGCCGAACGGCGTCAGCTCGGTGATCGAGGCACTTTCGCCCATGCCGAATTCGCAGCGGCCGTTGGAGAGCAGGTCGAGCACCGCGACGCGCTCGGCGACGCGCGCCGGGTGGTTCGTCGTGAGCTGGAGGATGCCGTGGCCGAGCCTGATGTTCTTGGTGCGCTGGCTCGCGGCGGCGAGGAATGATTCCGGCGAGGGCGAGTGCGAGTACTCTTCGAGGAAGTGATGCTCGACGACCCAGGCGTGGTCGTAACCGAGCTTGTCGGCAAGTTCCATCTGCGAGAGCGCGTTCTGGTAGAGCTTCAGCTCGTCGCCGGCCACCCAGGGCCGTGGCAGCTGCAGCTCATAGAAGATGCCGAACTTCATGACGCCTCTCCCGCTTATTCTTGTTGCACTCATCTTAGTGAGCGGGGAGGCGCTGTCTATGGAGCCGCAATTCCGCCGTGCGGGAGAATGACCCGACACTTCGCGTTATGGCACGGCGGGGCCTGTGACCGCGGCGGCAGGCGCCGCTTCGCGCCGTGCGCGGCGGCCATTCAGGAGCGCACCGATGAAGGTGAAGCGCACCAGCAGATGATAGCTCGCCAACATCGGGAGAATCGCGACGACGAGAATGATGGCGAACTTGACCGGCCCGGGCCAGTCGAGCTGCGACAGCGCGACCTGCAGCGCCATCACGATCGGCATGTGGATCAGATAGAGCCAGTAGGAGGCATCGGCGAGGTAGCGCCGGGTCGGGCTGAGGCCGGACATGAAGCGGAGCGCGAGGCCGAGGACAGCGAAGGTCGAGATCCATATCGCCGGCGCATATAGGATGGCGGAGACAAGCCTGAGCGTGGCGAAACTAACCGGCAATTTCGGCGCACCCGGCACGGACATCATCACCCCGACAAGCACGAAACTGATCAGAATGAGGCCGAGCGCCGGCAAGAGATTCCACAGCCAGCGTCGCTCCAAAATCCGCAGTAGATCGGTCTGCCGATGCAGCAACCAACCGAAGCCGAAGGCAGTGCCGAAGCCGACCCACGCCTGGAGGTTCGTGACGAGCGATTGATCCGGCGTCCTCACGCCCATCACATTGATCCATCTTTGATCGAGGCAGAAAGCGATGCCGATCGGGATCGCCAGAACCAGGGGCGCCAGCGGATTTTGCATAATCTGCGCAAAGAGGCGGTCGACAACCGTTCGCAGCGTGCCTGATACATCGAGCCAGACAATTGCGCCGCGCAGCAGGAGCATGGCGACATATAGCTCCAGCAGCACATAGAGAAACCAGAGATGGGTCAGCGGGAAATTCGGCAGCACCGGCGGCCAGCGAGGTGCGCCGGGGATCGGGCCGCCGTTCGGAAAGCCCGCGGCCCATATGACCACCAGGGCCATCGGCGTAAACACGATCGGCCAGCCGACCACTAGCGGCAGTCCGATCCTCTGCAACCTGTCCGTGACGAAGCCCCAGATTCCCCGGCGATGAAAGCTCATGCGAGCGAAGAAACCCGCCATCAGGAAGAAGGTCGTCATCCGGAAGACGTGGATGACGAAGAACAGCAGGCCCAGGGCCAGGCTTTGATGGGTATCCTGTATGATCCAGATCCTGGTCGGGGCCGGCACGAACGACAGGGTTGCGTGCAGGACGATGCCGAGCAGCAGGGCAAAACCCCTGACCGCGTCGAGCGCGTGCAACCGTTCCGATGCGGGGGCGATGGCGGTCGATCGGGACATGGACGGACTCGGCTTGCTGGTGAAAGGCTTGTTTCCGGCAATCTGCCCGATCATGTCAGGGCTCTCTTGCCCAATCCCATAATCGGCTAGCCGATTTCTCGGCGCGGCTGGCCGATTTTGAAATGGCGGTCGGCATCCGGCGCCGTTTGCGGCCGGATCAGCGCCTCGCGCCGGAATTCGGTCGGAGTTACGCCGGTTTCGGCCTTGAAGGCGCGATTGAAAGGCCCGATCGACTGGAAGCCTGCATCCATGGCGATGGTCAGCACCGGCACCTCCCGTTGCGTCACATCGGACAGCGCCAGCTTGGCATCCTCGATGCGATAGTGATTGAGGAACGCGTTGAAGTTGCGATAACCCAGCCCTTCGTTGATGGCCTGGCGAAGTCGGTGCTCGGGAACATCGAGCCGCGCCGCGAGCGCGCCGATCGCAAGACCTTCCTGCCGGTAGATTCGCTCCACGGTCATCAGATGGTCGAGGCGCCGCAACAGAACGGGGTCGGCCGTGCCCCGCCCTGTGGGTGCACGATCGGTCACCGGTCGCCCGGCCGTGTCGCCGGGTCTGATCGCCGCCGCGGCATCATTGACGGTGACAATCGCCCGCAGGTCCAAAACGCCGAGGCCGGCGAGCATCGCCAACACGAACAGGCTGATCGCGGTCGGAAGACTGCCGGGCTCGCCGGGAACCGCGACGGGGACCGCGGCGACGCCCGCTCCGGCCACGACCCCGATGAACACGACATTGATCGCGAGCACAGCCAGCCGCAGCCGGCGCCGCCGCGCGACCAGATCGACACGCCAAGTCTTGACCGTCTGGACCGCGGCCGCGAGCGCCAGCAGCACGGCCACGGCCGACAGGACTTTGCTGCCACCCCTGGCCAAGTTGGGCCAGGTCGTCCAGCCAAGCGACACCGCAAATCCGACGGCCAAGATGGTCAGCCACAGGACGCCATGCCGTCGCCGGAGCACGAAATCGTCGTCGAACGACGCGCGCGCCCACAACCAGAAGACGGCGGGCAGCGAGGACAGGATCGGCAACGTCCACCACAATGACGATTTGGGAAAGACCGGCGCGGTGACGATCGCATAGAACGCACCGCCGGCGGCCATGGCCGTGCCCAGCAAGGCCAGCTGATTGGTGGCACGACGCTGCAGCACCATGAGAACGATCATCAGGAACACGCCGCTCGCCGCGCCGCGAAGCCCGAGATCGATGGCCGTGAGCCCCATCGCGTTCACAATCCGCGTTTCCCCGTTCGAGATCAGACTCTCGCACCGCCCTTGCGCGGGCACAATCCAAAATTGCGGCGGTGGTCCCGGCCCGCCAATCTCCCCGCGGTGACCGACGAGATCGCGAAGCAAATCACGTTTAGCAAATTCAGGACGTTGCCCGGTTCAGAGCGGCAACAGCCAGGGCACGAGCAAGGTGCAGACGATCAAGACGACCCGGGAAAACGGTACGCCGATGCGCACAAAGTCACCGAACGTGTAATGTCCGGGGGCGACCACCAACGTCTTAACCGGCGACGACACAGGCGTCATGAAAGCAGTCGAAGCAGCCAGGCCCACCGTCATTGCAAACGGATACGGCGAGGCATGCATTTCCTTCGCGACAGCGATAGCGACGGGGGCCATCAATACTGCCGTCGCGGTATTCGAGATAAACATCCCAAGCAGCGCCGTCATGGCAAAGAGCGTGGCGAGCATGACGTGATGGCCGGCACCGCTGGTGATGGCTCTTAGCCCATCAGCCGCAAGTTCAACCCCGCCGGTTCTCTCCAGGGCGACTGAAAACGGCAACATTCCAACAATGAGGACAATGGTCTTCCAGTCGACCGAACGGTAAGCGCTGGTAATGTCGATACAGCCCAGTGCGCTCATCAGCATGCATTCGATCAGGGCGGCCTGCACATTCGGGATCAGGCCGCTGACCATCAAACGACGGGCGCCAGGCAAATCACCGCCTGCGGCGCCTTGCCCGGCACCTGGAGAACCTGCTTGGACTCGGCGGGGCAGGCTGATGGTGACCAAATCTGCGGCTGCGTTCCACGGCCACAATGCTTGCTCCGGCCGAGCCGCGAAGGTCCGGGGCTTCAATGGTCATGCCGGCGAGAGACGATTGTTCCGTCACGCGCAGCCGTTATTCGCGGTCCGCGAGTTTGTACTCATCGATCCAGACCGAGAGGTTCGGGTTGCCGGCGTTAGCACAATGTTCGGATCGCTGAAATCTGCCAATGCTTCGCTCATGGTGAGGACACCGGTGAAGGGGAGCGCAAGGAGCATGATCAGTGCGACCACATCCAGGCGCGGCCTGTTGATCGCGAACATCAGGATCGCAGCCCCGAGAAGGACCAAGACAATCGTCGGATCAAACATGGATGCCTGCCATGGAAGTCGCCGACTTCAATTCAAATGATGATGACAAGACGGGCGAGGGATCAGGGACACACCGACTGGCCGCCAACCCGCGCTTGCCGTGATCGACCGTGGACTACGATCATGGCGATGCTGGAATTGATATGACTTGCACCGAGACGTTCATCCGGCTGAATGCATCCGCCGGACCATCCCACGTCCCGGAAAGCGGAGAGGCCCTTTCCTGTTCGCGCGTCACGGCGACGGGTATGTGTTCACTGCCGACGATCTTGTTGTTGGTGGGATCATAGCCGCGCCACCCGGCTCCGGGGATATAGATCTCGGTCCAGGCGTGCGTGGCGCCGTGTTGTCCCTCGGCCATCTGGATGTAGCCGGTGACAAAGCGCGCACCAAATCCCCAGTAGCGGGCAGCTTCCATCATGAACACCGCATAGTCGCGACAGGTCCCGCTGCCGAGCCGCAGCGTTTCGTTGGGTGATTGAACCCCGAGAGCCTCGCGGGAAACGTATTTGAACGATCGGTAGATGTGAGTATTCAAATTGTTCAGAAGGTCCAGCGTGCCGATCAACTGACCGGGTTTGTAGAGATCGCGCAACCATTCGAGCAGGGCGGTGGCGTCGTAGAGATAGCTCGGGAGACGATACACCGTCAGCTCAAGCTGCTCCTCCGGGGGATATTGGAAGGGAAATGAACTGGCGAATGGCGCAATCCGCCATTCAATGGGGTCGTCGTGGTAAAGGTCGACGTCGACCTCGCTTGCGATCCTGAGCGTGTCGGATAATTCCAAAAAGGTCACGACTGCGATGGCATTGTCGTAATTGTCGCGCAACCAGCGAACTTCCGCGTTCGGCTCGATATCGATCGACCCTCTCACGATGTGGACGTCATGTCCCTCGCGAGGCCGCATCATGGCTCGATGAGTGCCGAAGGTGACCGGCTGATTGTAAAAATATTCGGTCTTATGAATGATTCGGATTCGCCTCATATGTAGCTCCCGCCACGTAGCAGCGATGGATGTTGCGGCGCCCGCTACCACTGGTAGTAGGTCGCGGGCATTTCCGAGGCAAGAGAAGATGTATGCGGCCTGACCCCCGAGCCGCAAAGCATCTTCGCTTTTGGGTAACGATCGTTGCCGCTTGCTTCTCTCGCGCGCACGGAGCGCCGCGGCTCGGTCCGTTGGCCGCGCCGCGACATCCGGTCAAGTCGACGGGTTGATCCAGATCAACGCGGCAGCGGCCCTGCTGCATCTAAAGTGCAGTAAGGCAACGGCCCGGATGCCGTCCCGATTCCAGCACCATTTCAGAGAGACCGAATATGTCGGCCCCTGACGACACGACTTCGCGCGTGCGCCGTAAGCGCATGGAGATTTTCGCTTTCCTGTTCCTGACCGCGGTCGTGATGCCCGTCCTCGCGGTCGGAACGGTCGGCTCATACGGGCTCGGCGTCTGGATCTACCAGATGTTCGCCGGCCCTCCCGGCCCGCCACCCTCCCCGCATTGACCTCCGAACAGCGAAAGACAGGCATCATGGCCCAATCCACACTCAACCGCCGCGCATTGATCACCGGCCGGGTGCTCACCGCCGACCGCGTCGTCGCGCCGCCAGGTTGCGAGATCGCCAGCATCATCGTGCAGGCCCGCCCCGAGCGCCTGGACGAACTGGAAGCCGAGATCGCAGCACTTCCCGGCTGCGAAATTCACGGACGAGACCCGCGCGGAAAACTCGTCGTCGTGACCGAAGCGCCGGATGCCGGCAGCCTCGGCACCCTGCTCAACACCATCCAGTCGCTGCCCAACGTCTATTCCGCGGCGCTGGTCTTCCACGCCATCGAAACCGCCTAACGGCCGGGAGAGCCATCATGACATCGCCAAAGCTCGACCGCCGCCAGATGCTGAAGCTCGAGGCCGCCGCGATTGCGGCTGCCGCAGCAGGCATGCCGGCACCGGCGCTCGCCGCCAATCTCGTCTCCGAGCGCGACAACAGCGAATTGAAATGGGACAAGGCCGCCTGCCGCTTCTGCGGCACCGGCTGCTCCGTGATGGTCGCGACCAAGGACAACCGCGTCGTCGCCACCCATGGCGACATCAAGGCCGAGGTCAATCGCGGCCTCAATTGCGTCAAGGGCTATTTCCTTTCCAAGATCATGTACGGCCACGACCGGCTGACGCAGCCGATGCTGCGCAAGACCGGCGGCAAGTACGACAAGAACGGCGAGTTCACGCCAATCAGCTGGACCGAAGCCTTCGACATCATGGAGGTGAAGTGGAAGGAAACGCTGAAGAAGCGCGGGCCCAACGGTCTCGCCATGTTCGGCTCCGGCCAGTGGACGATCTGGGAAGGTTACGCCGCCTCGAAGCTCTACAAGGCCGGCTTCCGCACCAACAACATCGACCCCAACGCGCGGCACTGCATGGCCTCTGCCGTCGCCGGCATGATGCGCACCTTCGGCATCGACGAGCCGGCCGGCTGCTATGACGACATCGAGGCGACCGACGCCTTCGTGCTGTGGGGCTCCAACATGGCGGAGATGCATCCCATTTTGTGGACGCGCCTCGCCGACCGCCGGCTGTCCGCGCCGCATGTCCGCGTCGCCGTGCTGTCCACCTTTGAGCACCGCTCGTTCGACCTCGCCGACATCGGCATGGTGTTCAAGCCGCAGACCGATCTCTACATCCTCAACGCCATCGCCAACCACATCATCAAGACCGGACGCGTCAACAAGGATTTCGTCGCTGCGCATACGATCTTCCGGCGCGGGCAGACCGACATTGGCTATGGATTGCGGCCCGAGCATCCGCTGCAGAAAAAAGCAACCGGTGCGGCCAAGGCCAACGACTCCACCGACATGAGCTATGACGAATTCGTAAAATTCGTCTCGGACTACACGCTGGAGAAAGCTGCCGAGATGTCCGGCGTGCCGATGAACCGGCTCGAAGCGCTCGCCGAGCTCTATGCCGATCCCAAGACAAAGGTGGTCTCGTTCTGGACCATGGGCTTCAACCAGCACACCCGCGGTGTCTGGTGCAACAACCTCGTCTACAACATCCATCTCCTGACCGGAAAGATCTCCTCGCCCGGCAACAGCCCGTTCTCGCTCACCGGCCAGCCTTCGGCCTGCGGCACCGCGCGCGAGGTCGGCACCTTCTCGCACCGCCTGCCCGCCGACATGGTCGTCACCAACAAGGAGCATCGCGACAAGGCCGAGCATCTCTGGCTGCTGCCGGAAGGCACCATTCCCGACAAGAACGGCGCCCACGCCGTGCTGCAGAGCCGGATGCTGAAGGACGGCCTGATCAACGCCTATTGGGTGCAGGTCAACAACAACCTCCAGGCCGGTCCCAACGCCAACGAGGAGACCTATCCGGGCTTCCGCAACCCCGACAATTTCATCGTGGTCTCGGACGCCTATCCGTCGGTGACGGCGCTGGCCGCCGACCTGATCCTGCCGACCGCAATGTGGGTGGAGAAGGAAGGCGCCTACGGCAATGCCGAGCGGCGCACGCAGTTCTGGCACCAGCTCGTCAACGCGCCCGGCGAGGCCAAGTCCGATCTCTGGCAGCTGATGGAGTTCTCCAAGCGCTTCAAGATCGAGGAAGTCTGGCCGGAGGAGTTGATCGCCAAGAAGCCGGAGGTTCGCGGCAAGACGCTGTTCGACGTGCTCTACAAGAATGGCCAGGTCGACAAGTTTCCGACCTCGGAGATAGAGGAAGGCTACGCCAACACGGAATCCAAGGCGTTCGGCTTCTACGTGCAGAAGGGGCTCTTTGAAGAGTACGCCTCGTTCGGCCGCGGCCACGGTCACGACCTCGCGCCGTTCGAGGCCTATCACCGCGAGCGCGGCCTGCGCTGGCCCGTCGTCAACGGCCAGGAAACCAAATGGCGTTTCCGCGAGGGCAGCGATCCCTACGTCAAGCAGGGCACCGACGTGCAGTTCTACGGCTATCCCGACGGCAGGGCGCGCATCTTCGCCCTGCCCTACGAGCCGCCGGCGGAATCACCCGACAACGAATATCCGTTCTGGCTCTCGACTGGCCGCGTGCTGGAGCACTGGCATTCCGGCACCATGACGCGCCGCGTGCCCGAGCTCTACAAGGCGTTCCCCGAGGCCGTCTGCTTCATGCATCCCGACGATGCGTCGGAAGCAAAACTCCGGCGCGGCGACGAGGTGAAGGTGGAATCCCGCCGCGGTTTCATCCGCGCCCGCGTCGAGACGCGCGGCCGCGACCGGCCGCCGCGTGGCCTCGTGTTCGTGCCGTGGTTCGACGAATCCAAGATGATCAACAAGGTGACGCTGGACGCCACCGATCCGATCTCGCTGCAGACCGACTACAAGAAATGCGCCGTGCGCATCGAGCGGGTGAACCTGTCATGATGAAACGATTTGGCATAGCCCTGCTCGCGGTCGCGATCGCCGCGGGCGCGAGCTCTCTCACCGCGCAGACGGTGACGTCAGGCCTGCGGGGCCCGGCCCCCCTCAATGACGAGGGCGCGGCGCCACCGATGCTGCCGAACCGCAATACGTCCGAGAGAGAGGTGCGCAACTACCCGGAGCAGCCGCCGGTGATCCCGCACACCATCGACGGCTACCAGATCGACCTCAACGGCAACAAATGCCTGTCCTGCCATGCGCGGGCACGCATCGCGGAATCGCAGGCGCCGATGGTTTCGATCACGCATTTCATGGACCGCGACGGCCAGTTCCTGGCCTCGATCTCGCCGCGGCGCTTCTTCTGCACGGAATGCCACGTGCCGCAGAACACCGCGACGCCGCCGGTGAGCAACGATTTCATCGACATCGACACGCTGCTCTCGCGCGCCAGCCCCGGTGGCCGCCGATGACGACGGCTGCTGACGAGCCCAAGGGAAAGGTGGAAGCCAAGCGTAGCTTTATCCTGCGCTGCTGGGACTTCGCGCGCGAGCTCTGGCAGGTGCTGATCCGGCCGAGCTCGGTGTTCGGGCTCGGCGTGCTGGTGCTCGCGGGCTTTGCGGCGGGCGTGATCTTCTGGGGCGGTTTCAACACCGCGCTGGAGCTGACCAACACCGAAAAATTCTGCACCGGCTGTCACGAGATGCGCGAAAACGTCTTCGCCGAGCTGAAGTCGACCATCCACTTCACCAACCGCTCCGGCGTGCGCGCGACCTGCCCGGACTGCCACGTCCCGCACAACTGGACCGACAAGATCGCGCGCAAGATGCAGGCCTCCAAGGAGGTCTGGGGCAAGATCTTCGGCACGATCGACACCCGCGAGAAATTCTTGGACCACCGGCTCGAGCTCGCCGCACACGAATGGGCGCGTTTCAAGGCCAACGATTCCCTGGAGTGCCGCAACTGCCACAGCGCCGATTCCATGGACATCACGAAACAGTCGCCACGGGCCTCGGTGGCGCACCAGCGCTTCCTGTTCACGAAGGAAAAGACCTGCATCGACTGCCACAAGGGCATCGCCCACCACCTGCCCGACATGCGCGGCGTTCCCGGCTGGCAATAGGGGCGGCTGGGCCGCTTGAACCCTTGGGCCGAATGGTTAGTTTCGAGGGATGGCGAATCGCCTCGATTCTGCCCTTCCTCAAGACAGACATGGCCACTTTCACCCCGCATCAGGATGCCGCGCTCAAAGCCGTTGCCGACTGGCTCAAGGCAAAACCCGGCCGCAACGGCACGCCGCCGGTGTTCCGCCTGTTTGGCTTTGCCGGCACCGGCAAGACCACGCTGGCGCGGCACATCGCCGAAGGCGTCGACGGCGAGGTGAAGTTCGCCGCCTTCACCGGCAAGGCCGCGCTGGTCATGCGCAACAAGGGTTGCGACGAGGCCTCCACCATCCACTCGCTGATCTACCGCGCCCGCGAATCCGGCGAGGAGCAGCCGAGCTTCGAGCTGTGGGACGACGCGCCGGCCTCCAAGGCCAAGCTGATCGTGATCGACGAATGCTCGATGGTCGATGCCGAGTTGGGCCGCGACCTGATGTCGTTCGATTGCCCGCTGCTGGTGCTCGGCGATCCCGCGCAGCTGCCGCCGATCCAGGGTGGCGGCTTCTTCACCAACACCGAGCCCGACGCGATGCTGACCGAAGTGCATCGCCAGGCCCAGGACGATCCGATCGTGCGGATGTCGATGGATGTCCGCGAGGGCCGCGAGCTCGATATCGGCCGTTACGGCGAGAGCGAGGTGGTGTCGCGGAAAGAGCTCGATCCGGACCGCGTCATGGGCGCCGACCAGGTGCTTGTCGGCCGCAACAACACGCGCCGCGCCTACAACATGCGGGTGCGCCAGCGCCAGAACATCGAGGATGTCTTCCCGGTCGCCGGCGACAAGCTGGTGTGCCTGCGCAACAACCGCAAGAAGGGCCTGTTCAACGGCGGCCTGTGGCGCGTGAAATCACGCAACACCTCGCGCTCGAAATCCCGCATCCTCAGCATGCGGCTGTCGCCGGATGAAGACTTCGGTCACAAGGTGACAAAGGTCTCGGTGCGCGCCGATTGCTTCGAGGGCGGCGTCGAGGCGATCGCCTGGGAGCAGCGCAAGCCGTATGACGAGTTCGACTACGGCTACGTGCTGACCGTGCACAAATCGCAGGGCTCGCAATGGGACGACGTCGTGCTGTTCGACGAGAGCTTCGCGTTCCAGGATAGCCGGGCGCGGTGGCTGTACACGGGGATTACGCGGGCGGCGAAGCGGTTGAGTATCGTTGTGTGACGCTGCCGTAGGGTGGGCAAAGGCGCAACGCGCCGTGCCCACCATCTCTCCACACATTCAATAAGAATGGTGGACACGCTTCCGCCTTCGCTCTTCGAGCTACGGCGGACAAGTCGCTTTGCCCACCCTACGGCACTGTTGTAGCCCGGATGGAGCGAAGCGTAATCCGGGGGTCGGGTCCGCGCTCGCGATTCCCGGATTTCGCTGCGCTCCATCCGGGCTACGGTCTCTGCAACCCCTCACTTCCCCGCCACGAAATAAAAATCCTCGCGTCCCGGCGGCGAGCCGTATGAAAACGGCTGCTGCTCGTGCTTGGTGGCGGACCAGACGTCATCGCGGACGATGTCGAACAGTTTCCGGATCTCGACCTTCGGCACCTTGATCTCGCGGGCGAGCGCGGTGGCGAAGGGGCTGTCGGCGCCGCCATCGCCGTCCAGCGCAGTCTCGCCGTGCTTGGCGGCGTAGACCACCATGAAGCCGGCGCCGGGCTCGATGTTGGAAAAGCCCTTGTCCACCAGCTTGAGCGACAGCGTGCGCTGCATGGCCGGCGCAAAGGGATTGTCGCGGCAGGCATCCAGCATCACCAGACGCACTTTTCTCGCGGCGCCCACCGCTGCGATCACCTGCTCCAGCGCGACCGCCTGGGTCTCGGCGTCCCTGTCGGCGGCAAGTTTGGCGTCCACAGGGACGAGATAGTTCACGCCGCCGATCTCGAAACCGTGGCCGGCGTAATAGACCACCGCCCAATCCGCATTCTCCGCCTCAGTGGCAAACGTCTGCAGCGCTTCGAAGAACTTGTCGCGGGAGAGGTCGCTGACGGAGATCACGGTCTGGAAGCCGACATCGCGCAGCACGTTTGCAATCATTTTCGCGTCGCGCGGCGGATTGGGCAGGGCGTGGACGTTCTTGTAGGCGCCGTTGCCGATCACGAGCGCCACGCGGCGCCCGGTGGACCCGGCCGGCGCCTGCGGCGTCAGTGCGGCCAAGCGCTCCTGCGCGATGGCGCGGGCGCGCGCGACGTCGGGCTCGTCGAACCTCGTCAGCGAATAGGCCGCCGCGCGGTAGTCGGCGCGGGCCTGGGCGAGATCTTTCCTGCGCTCGTAGATCTGGCCGCGGCCGGAATGGGCGCGCACACTGTTCGGATTGAGCTGGATGACCGTGTTGTAGTCCTTCAGCGCGGCGTCGAGGTCGCCCTTCATCACGTTGACCTCGGCGCGATTGTTGATCGCGAAGGTATTCCTGGGCTGCTTCTGGATCAGGCCGTCGCAGTCGGCGAACGCCTGGTCGTACTTGCCCATCATGCCGTAGGTGATGCAGCGGTTGCCGGCGATCTGCGGCGCGGCCGGGTCGATCTTCTCGGCTGCCGCAAAGTCGGCAATCGCGCCGTCGAAATCCTTGTTCAGCGTGCGCATGCGGGCCCGATTGGTCCAGCCGAGCAGGAACGTGGGCGTGTATTTGATTGACAGGTTGAAGTCGTCGAGCGCGCTTTGCAGCGCGCCCCGGCGCAGATGGATGGTGCCGCGATTGTTGTAGGCATAGCCGAAATTCGCGCGCTTCTGGATGGCGAGATTGTAGTCGACCATGGCGAGATCGTCCTCGCCCTTGCGCTCATGGGAGAGCCCGCGCAGGTTGATGGCGCCGACATTGTCCGGATCGAGATCGATGGCGGACGACAGCGCCTCGATGGCGCGGTCATAGTCGCGCTTGTTGATCAGCGCATTGCCACGCACGACGAGCGCGAGCGACTTGTCCTTGCCGCCGAGCTTATCGGCCTTCAACAGATTGTCGCAGGCCGTCGCGCGGGCCTGGGCCTCCGCCTGGCGGTCGCGACAGGTGGCGAGGTCCTCGCCGGCTTGCGGCTCGGCCGCGGCGATCGCGGCATTTGAGATCAGGATGGCGAGGGTCAGGGGAATGACACGCAGCATGTTGTCAGGTCAGCTCCAGCCACCACATGATTGAGTCGAGCGCGATCGCGCGCGTTCATCTAGCCCGGAGTTCCCGGCCTCGCCAAGCCGCGCCGTCTGAGGCTATTTTTCACAGACTCGTGTCCGTTTCCCCGTAACAATCGCCGTCTGCGCCCGTATCTCAGATGTCCGAAAACGCGGCCAAACAGGCTGTTCGCCCGTCCCCGGCCGCCCTACACTGTCAGACCTTCCGAAGAGGATCGCCATGCGCCGCACCGCCCTCGCCTCGCTGCTCGCCGCCACCACCGCACTGACGCTGGCCTTCGCCGTGCCGTCCAGGGCCGCGGAGGATGCCGTCGTGATCCCCGCGCCCACCGTGGATGCGTCGCCCGCAACCGGGATCCAGACCGCCGTCATCGCGGGCGGCTGCTTCTGGGGCGTCCAGGGCGTCTTCCAGCACACCGCCGGCGTCGTCAATGCAGTCTCCGGCTATGCCGGCGGCACCAAGGCGACCGCCGATTACCAGACGGTCTCGAGCGGCCGGACCGGCCATGCCGAGTCGGTCGAGATCAAGTTCGACCCGAAGAAGATCTCCTACGGCAAGATCCTCCAGATCTACTTCTCGGTGGCGCACGACCCGACCCAGCTCAACCGGCAGGGCCCCGACTCCGGCACGCAATATCGCTCGGCGATCTTCACCACCTCCGATGAGCAGAAGAAGGTGGCGGACGCCTATATCGCCCAGCTCAACGGCGCCAAAGTATTCAGCAAGCCGATCGTGACCAAGGTCGGCGCGCTGGAAGCGTTCTACCCGGCGGAGGCCTATCACCAGGACTATCTGACGCTGCACCCGAACCAGCCCTACATCGCCTACAACGACATTCCGAAGGTCGAGAACCTGAAAAAGCTGTTCGCGGATAACTACATTGAAAAGCCGACGCTGGTGAGCGCCAGCAAGGCCACCAACTGATCGCAAGATCACCGAAAACAAGTTCACCAAACAAACGGGAGACCCATGCCCGACACCAAGACGAAAACCACCGACGACAAGGTCATCAAGAGCGAAGAGCAGTGGCGGAGCGAATTGTCGCCGATGCAGTACGCGGTGCTGCGCGAGAAGGCGACCGAGCGTCCCTTCTCCGGCGAATATGAGCACGACCACCGCGCCGGCACCTATGTCTGCGCCGGCTGCGGCAATGTGCTGTTCGAGTCCGATGCCAAGTTCGATTCCGGCTGCGGGTGGCCGAGCTTCACCCAGCCCGCGGTCGAGAGCCATGTCGACGAGGAGCACGATGCCAGCCACGGCATGGTCCGCACCGAGGTGCTGTGCTCCAAGTGCAGCGGCCATCTCGGCCACGTCTTCCCCGACGGGCCCGGCCCGACCGGCCTGCGCTACTGCATCAACTCGGCCGCGCTGAAGCTCGAGCCCAAATAACATTGCGCGCCGCCCGGTTCCGTCATGGAACCCGGCGGCGCGATGTGCTTTTCTCTTCCGGCGGTGCGGCCGATGCGCGCAATCCGGCAGCCGCCAGGGAGGATGCCATGACGCTTGGGACCATCCTGATCATCCTGGTGATCATCTATCTGCTGGGCGGCATGTCCGGCCGGTTCGGTGGTTACGGCTATGGCATGGGCCATTCCGGCATGGGGATCGGCGGCGTCGTGCTGGTGGTCCTGGTCGTGCTGCTGCTGCTTGGCAAACTGTAAACCATCTAACATATTGAAATTATTTGGTTTACGGCGCTCGCGGAGCTGCCATGCGCGGATTCATCATCTCCCATCGCGGGGGTCGCATTTCTGTCAAAACAGCCTATATTAGAGGGCGAAAATGACATGTGCGGCGGGCCCACTCGATGGTGGCCCCTGCCTTTCAAAACCCCACGCGCTTAAAGCCCCAGACAAGATCACGAGGTCTTTGACCATGCGTCCACTGCGTCCGTTCAACTTCAACACTTCTGCCGAGCTCTTCCCCGCCGCGATCCGCAAGAAGAAGCGTGCAGGCTTCACCTATCGCCGGTTCGGCACCGCGGCCGAAGCCGTGCAGTTCGCGATGGAGCAGTTGCCGACGGATTCGCTGAACGGCGCCTATCTCCAGGTCGAGGAAGCGCGCTTCGACCAGAACGGCATCCGCTCGCTCTACGAGAGCGAAGCCTTCCCGCTGCCGCGCCGCCCCCGGCCGGCGCCAGCCCCCGAGACCGACGCCGACGCGGCGTAAGTTTTCGCTCAACCCGATTTGCGCTGAAAGCGCGATGGCCGAAAGGCCGTCGCGCTTTTTGCGTTTGGAGCGGTGCTCTCTCTCCTCCCTCTCCCCGTTCTTACGGGGAGAAGCGACGCAAGAAGCGCCCCATTAAATCCGCGGCTGCTTGTCGAGCCAGCGGCGCAGCAGGCGGACGTTGCGCATGTTGGCGCGGAACATGACGTCGAAGGCATCGCCCGCGAACGGCACCATGCCGACCACGCCGTCGACCGCGACATTCCCGAGCATGCGCGCGGTGAGATACCACGGCGCGCCCAGCGCGCGGGCCTCGCGCACCAGCCACAGCGAGATCGCGGTGGTGATGATGTCGCCGACGATCGGGATCAGCCCGATCAGGCCGTCGATGCCATAGCGGATATTCGTGCCGGGCAGGATGAAGGCGACATCGAGCAGCTTTGCGATCGCCTCGATCCGCGCCACCCGCTGCTCCCGCGTCAGATTGCCGAACGGGTTTCCCTGGCCGAATTCGAAGCGAAACTCGCGAAACCCCTGCTCCAGTGTTTCGGGACGGATCTCGTGGCCGTCCTGGTCGATGATCGGCCCGCGCGCTTCGGTGTCCGAAAAACTCCCGCGCGCGCGGGACCCGGAACGGGGTCTGTGCGGAGCAAGAATGTCGTCATCGGACATGGTCATGGCCTTTGGAGAACGCACTGGCGTGGCGGAAGTTGCCGCGCCGCGCCCGAACGTCGCGCGTTCAGGTCTAAGCCGCAGCCGGCTGCGGCTCCTCGACATATCTATGCACGAGCCAGGATGAAAGCACCGCCGGCACGAATCCGACGAGGCCGTACAGGATGAATTGCACCGTGCCCGAATCCGGCCCGCGCGAGCTGTAGGTCAGCGACGCCAGCACGAAGGCGAACAGGCCGACCAGGAGCATCCGCAGCACCGGGCCGATCCGGCGGACATGGATCAGGATGTCGTCGACCGCACCGATCATCAGCGAGGGCAGGAAGCCGAACAGATAGCTGTATTGCAGCGATTTGAAGAACACCGCGAACAGCTTTCCGACCTCGCCGAGATTGGTCTGGGCCCAATAACCGGACTGATAGGTCGTCGTCAGCAGCAGCAGGAACCCGCCGACGAACGGACCGACCAGCGCAAACACCAGATAGCGTTTCATCAAGTATCCTCATCCTTCGCCGCTGTTATAGCAGCGACGCGGGAACCTTGAATAGCGGGGCGCCGGCCCGTCCTGACGGGAACAAGCGGCAAGGCGACGAGTTCAGACAGGACTGAAATTCATACCTGCAGTCAGATTGGAGTTTGTCGATGTCCCCGAAATCCGTCCTTATGGCGACGCTGGCCCTGACAGCCCTGAGCGGCATGTCGATCACGCCTGCTCTCGCGCAGGGCCACATGGGTACGCCGCAGGAGCAGAACGCCTGCTCGCGTGACGCCTCGCGGTTCTGCCGGAAGGACCTCGGCAATGACGGCGCTGTGCAGGCGTGCCTGCAGGCCAACCGGGCCAAGCTGTCGAAGTCCTGCAGCAAGGTGTTTCAGAGCCACGGCATGTAAGGCCGGGAACGATCCCCGGCGCACGGAGAGTGAAGCCATGTTGCGCGAGGAACAGCTCTCGATCCTGCGGGACATCAGCCAGTCGGTCGCCTTTGCCGACGACCGGCACGGCAAGATCGGCGAGTTGATCGCCGACGGCTACGTGATGAAGGACGGCGATCTGTTCGAGCTCACTGCGAAAGGCGTCACGGCCGTCGAGGAACGCCCCGCAGCGAGCGATGCGGAAGAAGCGAACGCGTCGTCCGATCGGTTGATCTGATCTCGCGCCGCATGCTGCGTGACGGACACGCAACAATTGCGAATTCATTCGAGCGGACCATTGCGGCCGTGTGACAATCGCGCATACTCGAATCGGGCGGCGCAGCACTTTTCGATTCGAACACCACGAGAGATCGAGCGACCACATGCGGGACCAAAGTTCCCGGCGTGAAGGCTGTGACATGCGGCAGATCAAGCCGCGTGCGGCGCCCCAAAACCAAGTGGTTCAAACCACGGAACTCGGGGACGCATTCGTCATGACACGCTACACGACCATCGTTTCGCTCTTCGCTTTCGCAACCACCGCCATCGTACTCCAGACATCGCCCGGCCTCGCCTTCTCGTCCGAAGCACAGCAGATGTGCACAGGTGATGCGATGCGGCTGTGCTCCAGTGAGATTCCCGACATCTCGCGCGTCAGGGCCTGCATGGTGCAGAAGAAGGCGCAGGTCAGCCCTGGCTGCCGCGCCGTGATGGACCGCGAGCACGCGGCCGCGCGCAAGCGGGAGGCGGCGGCGCAGTAGCGCCGGTTCAATCCCGATCGGATCGTTTGAGAGTTCGATTCACCTCTCTCGTCTGGAGAGGTGAAGATCGGTCACGCGCCGGCCCTAGAGCCTTTCCCGTTCCTATGGAATCGGAACGGGGCTCTAGATTCTTGTTTTGACGCGTTTTCTTGACGCGAACCGGTATCCACTTCGCTCGAAAACGCTCTAGTCGCCCCACTGCGCGAACGCATCGTTGAAGGCGCGCTCGCCGGGTGCGCCCTTCTCGATGGCGATGATGGCGCGGCGCTGGTTGGCGTAGACCAGCGGCACGTCGAACCATGAGCGCTCCTTCAGGAGCTGGACGTTGCGGGCGCGGTCGGCGTCGACATTGGAGAGGCCGACCAGGAAGAAGCCGTCGGTGACCTTGACCGCGAGGCCCGCGAGCGGCGTGCCGCGCGCCTGTTCGTTCGACTTCATCAGGATGCCCGGCACGTTGGAGATGCTGCCGCCCGGAAAGTCCGGCGGCAGGATGAAGGTCAATTCCGCGGTGTGGCTCGCCGGCAGCGACGAGTCGGTGTTGCGGCGGAACGACATCGTCATCTTGAACTTGCGGTCGGGGATCTCGATGTCGGCGCGCACGGCGACGTCGGCCTTCTGGTTGCCCGAGGCCTTGATCGGCTCGAGCCGCCACACCACCGAGCCGACATATTGCTTGCCCTTCGGGTCGGACGGATCCTCGTCATAGAGCACGACCTTCTGCGCCACCGGCGCGACCGGCTGGTCGCTGGCCGAAGGCTGGCCGACGCGATCCGGAATCTTGGGCTTGCTCTGCGGCTGGGCCGGATCCTTCGGCGCCTCCACCACCTGGGTCGGCGAGGACTTGAACAGGCCGCTCACGGTCTGGATCAGGGGCTTGCCCCAGAGGATCCCGGCGCCGACCAGGATCAGCACGATGCCGACGGCGATCGCGCTCTTGAACGGGAAGGCGGAGCCGGTGCGGGCGCGCTTTTTGGCTTCGCGCTCGGGCGCGACGCGCGGGCGCGACGATGGCGGCTGCGGCGTGTAGCGCTCGGCCTCCTCGATCGACTCGTCGTATGAATAGGGCGCGTCCTGCTCGCCGGCGCGATTTTCCAGGCTCGGCTCCAGCCGGTCGAACTCCGGCGAGGGCGAGGGCACATTGGCGTAGGTGCGACGCGCGGCGCGGTTGGCCTGCGCGGCAGCGCTGCCGAGATCGTTCACGTCGGCGGTGATGTCGCGAAAACCGCGTACGCCCGGTGCCGGCGGCTGAGGCGGTGGCGGCCCGATGTCGGGCGGACGGCGCCCGGGCGGGCGATCGCGTCCGGCCGGGGGAGCAGCCGGCGGCTCCGGCATCGGCGGCGCTGCCGGGGGACCCGGCTGGCGCGGCGCGTCGAAACGCGGGGCCCGCGGCGCACGCGGGGCGTCGCCCTGGTCATCGACATTGAAGGACGGTCGGTCGGCACGCGGCGGCGGCGGAGCCGGACGGGTGCGCGGAGCGGCCGGCTGAGACGGCGGCGGGTTGCCCTCGGCGGCGCGGGTGCTGGCCCGGCGGAAGGCGTCCCCGCTGCCGCCGCTGCGGGCGCCGCCACCGGGACCGGGGCGCGAGGCCTCCCGGGCGCGCTGGGCGGCCTCCGATTCGACCTTGCGGACGGCCTCTTCCAGCGACAGCCGTTCGCGGGTGATCTCGGATTCGGAGAGCGGCGGCTGCACGCTGCGGAGCTGCGCGATCAGGGCCGTGCGCGCACGCTCATAGAGCGCGCGACGGCTTTCGCCGGGAGCGTTGGGGTCCAGGGCGGAAATAGCGCGGGCGATCAGCGGATAGTAATCAGCCATTTCAACTCAACTAGCGCACGTCCCGGTAAGATATCGTTAAGCCTCAAACGGATTTTGCACCAGAATAGTATCCTCGCGTTCCGGGCTGGTGGAAAGCAGTGCGACCGGGCACCCCACCAATTCCTCGATCCGGCGGACATATTTGATGGCCTGGGCCGGCAGGTCCGCCCAGGAACGGGCATTGGCGGTCGGCTCCTTCCAGCCCTCGATGGTCTCGTAGATCGGCTCGACCCGGGCCTGGGCGCCCTCGCCGGCCGGGAAGTGGTCGATCTCCTTGCCGTCCAGTCTGTAGCCGGTGCAGACCTCGATCGTGTCGAAGCCGTCGAGGATGTCGAGCTTGGTCAGCGCCAGGCCGTTGATGCCGCAGGTCCGGACCGCCTGGCGGACCAGCACGGCGTCGAACCAGCCGCAGCGGCGCGGACGGCCGGTGTTGGTGCCGAACTCGCGGCCACGCTCGCCGATCTTGCGGCCGGTCTCGTTGTCCTGCTCGGTCGGGAACGGGCCCTGGCCGACGCGGGTCGTATAGGCCTTGCACAGGCCGAGCACATAGCCGACCGCACCGGGGCCTAGGCCCGAGCCGGTCGCGGCCTGCGCCGCCACCGTGTTGGACGAGGTGACGTAGGGATAGGTGCCGTGGTCGACGTCGAGCAGCGCGCCCTGTGCGCCCTCGAACAGCATGCGCTTGCCTTCGCGCCGCTTGATGTCGAGCAGCCGCCACACCGTCTCGGCATAAGGCAGCAGTTCAGGCGCCAGCGCGGTCAATTCCTTCAGGATCACCTTGCCGTCGAACTCCGGCAGGTTGAAGCCGCGGCGCAGCGCATTGTGATGCGCCAGCAGCCGGTCGATCTTGTGCGGGAGGGTGTCGAGATCGGCGAGGTCCATCAGGCGGATGGCGCGGCGGCCGACCTTGTCTTCATAGGCCGGTCCGATGCCGCGGCGGGTGGTGCCGATCGCGGTTGCCGCATTGGCGGATTCGCGGTGCGCGTCGAGCTCACGGTGCAGCGGCAGGATCAGGGTGACGTTCTCGGCGACGCGCAGATTGTCCGGAGAGATCGCGACGCCCTGCGAGCGCAGCTTGGTGACCTCGTCGAGGAAGGCCTGCGGATCGAACACCACGCCGTTGCCGATCACCGACAGCTTCTGGTCGCGCAGCACGCCGGAGGGTAGCAGCGCGAGCTTGTAGGTCTTGCCGTTGATGACCAGCGTGTGGCCGGCGTTATGACCGCCCTGGAAGCGGACGACGATGTCCGCCTGCTCCGACAACCAGTCGACGATCTTGCCCTTCCCTTCGTCGCCCCACTGGGCTCCGACGACGACAACGTTGGCCATTCGCGGGTAATCCTCTGAAGATTTTAGATGCGCCAGCCCAGCTGACGGCCGGAGCCGTTCGCACGCGAGGCAGCCAACCGGATAAAGGAAGCAGCCTCTCTAGGCAAGCAAGAACGGGGCTTTTTCGGGGCTCAAGACGCACTTTAACCCTTTGATATCCCCGTAAAATCCAGAAGCCTTCCATGGCCATTTCGTAAGCTTCGGCCAAAGCGCGAGGCTGATCCGCCGCTGCATGGTCGCGATGCGTCCGCCCCCCGTTGATGCCACTTCGATTTCCGTGTCTTTGGGCATGCCGGGCTATCAGCCGGCCCGAGCTTGCCGGGCCGGTGCCTCGGCGTACTCCACGCGGGGGCCATAACAACCACAATGTCCGCCACCGGCCAGACCACGAGCACCGAATCATCCAGTCACGGCTGGATCGCCAACCAGCCATATCTCCTGCTCAGCATCACCGCGATGTGCTGGGCCGGCAACGCCATTGTCGGGCGGCTGGCCGCCGGCCACATCCCGCCGGTGACGCTGTCGTTCCTGCGCTGGACCTTCGCCTTCCTGCTGGTGCTGCCGTTCGCCTGGAAACATCTCGCCCAGGACTGGCCCGCGATCCGCAGCAGGCTCGGCCTGATGATCGTGCTGTCGATCACCGGCATCGGCGCCTTCAACACGCTGCAATATTGGGCGCTGGAACATACCCAGGCGCTCAACACGCTGCTGCTGCAGTCGGCCGCGCCGCTGGTCGTGGCGCTGTGGTCGCTGGCGATCCTCGGCGTCCGCCTCACCGCGGCACAGGCGTTCGGCGTGGCTCTCTCGATGTGCGGCGTGCTGACGATCCTGCTGCATGGCGATTTCACCACGTTGTCGAACATCGCGTTCAACAAGGGCGACCTCATCTTCATTGTCGCGCTGATCATCTTCGCGCTGTATTCGGTGCTGACCCTGAAGCGGCCGCCGATGCACGGCCTGTCATTCCTCGCCTTCACCTTCGGCGCCGGCGCCGCCTGCCTGATTCCGTTGGAGATCTGGGAGCTGTCAGCGCGTCCGGTGATGAAGCTCGACGGGCCGAACCTGCTGACGCTGTTCTATGTCGCGGTGTTCCCCTCGACGCTCGCCTATCTCTGCTTCAATCGCGGCGTGCGCCTGATCGGCGCCAACCGCGCCGCGCCGTTCTTTCACGTCGTGCCGGTGTTCGGCTCGATCATGGCGATGGCGTTCCTCGGCGAACACCCGCAGGCGTTCCATTTCATCGGCTTTGCGCTGGTGCTGGCCGGCGTATTCGTGGCGTCAAGGAAGCAGGCGACGTAGCTTCTTCCTTCTCCCCTTGTGGGAGAAGGTGGCGCGAAGCGCCGGATGAGGGGTTGCTTCCGCAGACTCAAATCGAGAGGCGGACTCGCGGAGAGAGACCCCTCACCCGTGGCGGCGCGCCCCCCCCCCCCCCCCCCCCCCCCCCACCGGGGGGGGGGGGGGGGCCCCGGCGGGCCGGATATAATAGGGGGGCAAGTTTATAAAAAATAAAAAAAAAAAAAAAAAAAA
>NZ_JBVVPO010000029.1:85090-108701 GCF_055811795.1 Bradyrhizobium sp. MI1.7 | reverse complement strand
TCCCTGTTCGACAAGGCCTGAGCCATCACACTTTCCGGGTGCGGCGTCGCCGCTCCGGGATGACGAACTCGAAAAGGGGGGGGGGGGGGGGGCCCCCCGGGGGGTGGGGGGGGGGGGGTGTGGGGGCCCCCCCAAAAATTTTGCTCCCCGGGGGCCCGCCCGGGGGCGCCCCCCTTGCGTTTATTCGGCCGGTTGCAGGGCGCCCGAGATAGTCGCCTGCTTCTCGCGGCCGGGCACCAGCACCGCCCAGACGAACATCAATGCCGAGATCGCGACGAACACGCCGGAGCCGAGCCGCACCCAGTAGAAGAAGGCAAGCTGGTCCTGCACGTCCATGTAACTCTGGCCAAGCACGCGCTGGAGATGGACTTGAATCACGCCGGCAAAGGTCAGCGCGAAGGTCATGGTCATCATCGCCGTGCACATGATCCAGAAGCTGGTCATGCTGAGCCACTGGTTATAGGGCGCACGTCCCTTGATTTGCGGGATCGCATAAGCCATCACCGACAGGTTCAGCATCACATAGGCGCCGAAGAAGGCGAGATGGCCATGTGCGGCGGTGACCTGCGTGCCGTGGGTGTAGTAGTTCACCGACGACAGCGTGTGCAGGAAGCCCCAGACGCCGGCGCCGAGGAATGCCATCACCGAGCAGCCGACCGACCACAGCAGCGCGGCGCGGTTCGGATGCTTGCGGCCGGCCTTCCAGGTCATCTGCACCGTGAAGATCACCATGGTGAAGAAGGGCGCGACCTCCAGCGTGGAGAACAGCGAGCCGATCCACTGCCAGTAACCTGGCGCGCCGATCCAGTAGAAATGGTGGCCGGTGCCGAGAATGCCCGAGAACAGCGCAAGGCCGATGATGACGTAGAGCCACTTCTCGACCACCTCGCGGTCGATGCCGTTGAGCTTGATCATCAGATAGGCGAGCACGGACGCCATGATCAGCTCCCAGACGCCCTCGACCCAGAGATGAACGACATACCACCAGTACATCTTGTCGACCGCGAGATTGGCCGGATTGTAGAAGGCGAACAGGAAGAAGATCGCAACGCCCCACAGGCCGAACAACAGGATGTTAGTGACCGTCGTCTTGCGTCCCCTAAGCGCCGTCATCGTCACGTTGAACAGGAACATCAGGCAGACGACCACGATGCCGATCTTGATGATGAAGGGCTGCTCGAGGAATTCGCGGCCTTCGTGGTAGTGGAAGAGATAGCCGACCACGGCCACACCGGCTGCGCCGAAGAACATCCAGAACTGGATCTTTGCGAGCAGCGGGCTGTAAAGCTCGGTCTCGGTTTCCTCAGGCAGCAGGAAGTAGGTCGCGCCCATGAAGCCGATCAGCGACCACACGATCAGCGCGTTGGTATGAATCATCCTGACAATGTTGAACGGCAGCAGCACCGACAGCGTGTTGGGCAGTACGTAGATGGTTCCAGCAAGCAGGCCAAACAGGACCTGCGCCAGGAACAGCGTCAGCGCGCCGTAGAAATACAGCATCGCGACTTTCTGGGTCTGATATTTCATTTCGGGTTCTCTCTGTCTTGAAAGAGGCAAGGTCTTGAAAGAGGCAAGGCCCTGAAAGAGGAAGGCGTCAGCCGGCCTTGTTCGGCGGCCACTCCTGGCGCTTGATCTTGCTGGTCCATTGCAGGAAGTCGGCGAGATCGTTCAGTTCCTGGTCAGTGAGGTTGAACTGCGGCATCTGGCGCCGGCCCTCCGCGCCCGAGGGCTGCGATTGCATCCAGGCCTTCAAGGTCTCGCGCGCACCGGCCGGATCCTCATTGCCGCCCCAACGATCCCAGACATTGCCGACTTCGGGGGCGAAATAGGCGCCCTCGCCCAGCAAGGTGTGGCAGTTGATGCAGGAGTTCTTCTCCCAGACATGCTTGCCGCGCGCGACCGACGACGTCAGCGTGGCCGCGTCCGTCGAAGTCGTGGCCATGTAATAGTGGCTGTGCGCCGTCAGCCCCAAGAAGATGGCGAAGAAGAAGGCCGAGCCGCCGTAGAAGACGTTTCGAGCCGCCGACTTGGTCAGGCGTTCAGCCATTGCCAGTCCTTTCCGTTGTGAGTCCAGTCGTGAGGAAGCAGTGATGCTGTATCTTGCCGATTGGTGCCGACGGGTCTTTGTCCGGGCGCAATGAGCGCTGCGTTGACGGCGTCAGATCAATGCGATGACGGCGGAGGCGAGCCAGGCAAACAACACCACGATGAGGATCCATGCGCTCACCAGACCGCGCCAGAGCGCCGGCGCCGCGCGGAGATCCATGAAATCAAGCGCAATGCGGCGGCCCTTGATGGCGGCGAAGGTCAGCAACAAAGCGTCGCCGAGCAGCGGTCTCGGCACCAGCTGTGGCAGCAGCACCGTCGCCAGCGCGAGGCCGATCAGCACGAGCCAGGTGATGTCGAGACGGCCGGGCATGATCAGCGCACCAGATAGAGGATCGGGAACATGACGATCCAGACCAGATCGACCATGTGCCAGAAGGCGGCGCCGGTCTCGACGCCCGAGATCTCGGCGCGGCGGCAGACCACGGCAAGGATGATGATGCCGAGGCAGACGTGCAGGAGATGGAAGCCGGTCAGGAGGAAGTAGAGCGTGAAGAACGGGCTGGTCTCGAGGCCAACGCCGCGACCGATCTCCTCGGCATATTCGGCGAGCTTGATGGCGATGAAGAAGCCGCCGAGCGCCATGGCAATCAGTAGCCAGCGGCGCGATGCCCGCTTTTCACTGGCGCGCGCAGATCTGGTCGCCCTCGCCGCGGCCCAGCCGCTGGTCACCAGCACGATTGTGTTGAGGCCGGCGAGATTCGCGTTGAGCGCCGCCTGCCCAGCCGCGAACACAACGGGATGGATCGCCCGGGCAACGACGAAGGCGCCGAGGAACAGGCCGAAGGCGACGAGCTCGCTGAAGATCAGCACCCAGATCATGGGATCGCCGGGGAGATCTTCCAAGATTCCCCAGCCGGTTCCCTGTTGTTCGCAATCGGCCGCAGACATCGTCTTTCCGGATCAGGACACCGGCCAGACTTAGCTCAACCGTCCAGTTCGGAATTTGTCGCAGGACAAACTGGGGGGCCACCGGCGGAGATGTTTGCGCCGACGCAACGTCCCGCTCGCCGGAGCGCGGTACGAACAGACTCAGGGTTCGCAAAGAGCGGTGAGCAATGACATGAGCGATGCACAGATCGGGCTAATGACCGCGACACCCATCATCATCGCCTTCGCCATCGCGCTCCGGCGCATGGGCGTGCTGTCGACGGTGGCGACGGTATCGGCGGTGAGCCTCTCCGTCGCGATCGCGACGGTGCTGTTCACGACGCAGTAGCCGGGCACTACCGATGAGGAGACGATCAGCTATCGCCGGTCGGGCGCTATTCTCGGCAGGATGAGCTGAAACCGCGTCCCCGCGCCGGGCAGGCTCTCGAGCCGGAGCTGCCCACCCAGCCGGTCGACGACGATGCTGTGCACGATATGCAGACCGAGGCCGCTGGCGCCGTCGTGCCGGCGCGTGGTGAAGAATGGGTCGAAGGCCCGCCGTTCCACATCGGGAGCCATGCCGCAGCCGTCATCAGCAAACAGCAGCTCAACGTGGTCATCATTGACCGCACGGAGCGAGACGTTGATCGTCCCGGTCTCACCATCGGAGAACGCGTGCGTCATCGCATTGACTGCGAGGTTGGTGAGCACTTGGCCGAAAGGCCCGGGATAGCTGTCCATGGCGAGATTCGTTTCGCAGTGGAGGCTGAACGCGATGTCGCGCACCCGCAACTGCCGCTCGAACTGCGACAGAACCTGGCCGGTCAGCTCGCCTGCGTCGAAGCTGCGCCGAAGTGACTCGGTCTGGTCAGCCGCCACCTGCTTGAAGGATTGCACCCGCTCGGCGGCGCGACCGAGATTCGTGACCAGCTGCGCCGACGCATCGCTGACCAGTTCCAGAAACCCCGTCAGTGTCGAGCGCTTGAGATTACCCCGCGCGACCTCCGCCGCGAACTGCTCCGCCTTGCGCTGGAGCGTCGATGCCACCGTCAGACTGCTGCCGAGCGGCGTGTTGATCTCGTGCGCGACACCGGCAACCATGCGCCCGAGCGCCGCCAGCTTTTCCGCCTCGATCAGGGTGTCCTGGATATCGCGCAGATGGCGAAGCGCGGTCTCGGCGGCGTCCCTGGCGCTGTGAATCTCCCGCTCGGCGCGCTTGCGTTCGGTGATCTCCTCCGCCGCCACGTTGACCGCGACAATCTCGCCATCCGGCATTCGCAGCGGGTGCCAATAAGTAACCCAGGAACGCTCCTCGACCTGATCGGCCCGCTGCCCCGCCACCTCGATACCGATCACGGGCTCGCCCGTCGCGACGATCGAGCGCACAATCTGCTCGACGGAACCCGCCAGGGCCGGCACGCAGTCCCTGACCGTATGTCCAAGATGGCCTTCGATGGATATGCCGCAGATCTCGGTCAGACGCTGGTTGATCAGCAAATAGCGGCAGTCCGGCGACAGACAGGCCAACCCGATCGGGGCGGTGTCGTAGATCAGCTGCAACGCCGGCAAAGTCGAGACCAGCATCACTTCCGAAGCCGGCGATGACCTCACTGTACTCGTCACTCAGGTTCCCCGTGGTCCCTTGCGTCGACCACATGAGATTAGCACGGAATTGGCGATCGGTTGATCTAGATCAACAAGACGCGCCGGCGCCTCTCGCTCCGAGGCTCTGGAGTGAATCGCCTCGTTCAAAACAGAACAAAGGCGCCGATCAATAAACCTGCAGCAAAGGAGCCTAGCCCGAGGGTGCAGGCGGAAACGATGCGCAAGAGGATGCGAAGCCGGCCCTCAAATTCATCGTCTGTCATCTCGTGGATATGAGCCGCCACTGGTGCTGCCCTGCCCGTGCCCTGCTCGGCACCCCCGGATCTAGCCCCCAAATCATGGTCATCGCGAGGCATCGGTTCCGGTCGCGATGCCATGATCGAAATTGACGAAAATTGTAGTCGCCTGGCGGGGCGGCGCCAGAGCCTCCCCCGCGACGTGATTTTGCGCTTACCGCCGCTGATTATACACGTCGATGCACACCGCGCCCAACAGCACCAGGCCCTTGATGACCTGCTGATAGTCGATGCCGATGCCGAGGATGGACATGCCGTTGTTCATCACGCCCATGATCATGGCGCCGACCACCGCGCCGCCGACGCGGCCGACGCCGCCATAGGCCGAGGCGCCACCGATGAAGCAGGCAGCGATGACGTCGAGCTCGAAGCCGAGGCCCGCTTTCGGCGTCGCGGTGTTGAGGCGCGCGGCAAAGACGAGGCCGGCGAGAGCCGCGAGCACGCCCATGTTGACGAAGGTGAGGAAGGTCAACCGTTCGGTCTTGATGCCCGACAGGCTTGCCGCCTTGGCGTTGCCGCCGACCGCATAGATCTGCCGGCCGATCACGGTGCGGCGGGTGACGAAGCCGTAGAGCGCGATCAAGGCGCTCATGATCACCAGCACGTTCGGCAGGCCGCGATAGGTCGCGATCAGGTAGGTGAAGTAGAGCACGGCGCAGGCCAGCACCACGCTCTTGCCGAGGAAGAACGCGTAAGGCTCAACCTCGATGCCGTGCGACTGCTCGCGCGCGCGGCTCTTGGCGCTGGCATAGACCAGCCCCAGCGCCAGCACGGCGCCGATCAGCATCGAGGTCGGATGCAGCGTGCCCGCTTCGGGCAGGAACTCCGGAATGAAGCCCGATGACAGTTTCTGGAAAGTCGGCGGAAACGGCCCGAGCGACTGCCCCTGCAACACCGCCAGCGCAAGTCCCTTGAACACGAGCATGCCGGCCAGGGTCACGATGAAAGATGGTATCTTGAAATACGCGACCCAATAGCCCTGCGCCGCGCCGATCGCAGCGCCGACCACGAGGCAGGCGATGAAGGCGAGCGTATAGTCGACCTTGTACGTCACCATCAGCAGGGCGGCGACCGCGCCGACGAAGCCCGCGACCGACCCCACCGAGAGGTCGATATGGCCGGTGACGATCACGAGCAGCATGCCGAGCGCCATGATGACGATGTAGCTGTTCTGGAGCACCAGATTGGTCAGGTTGAGCGGCTGGAGCAGCGTGCCGCCGGTCATGACCTGGAAGAACAGCATGATCGCGATCAGCGACATCAGCATGCCGTAATTGCGCAAATTGTTCTTGATGAAGCTGCCGGTCCGGCGCTCCTCGGGCAGCGACACCGTCTTGTCGGTCATGGCTGCAATCCTCCCATCTCCGCGGCCTCAGGCACGCCGTTTCCGTTGCTTCGTTCGTTGCGCATGATGGCGCGCATGATCTTCTCCTGCGTCGCCTCTGCGCCCTTGAACTCCCCGACGAAGGCGCCGTCGTTCATGACGCAGATGCGATCGCAGATACCGAGCAGCTCGGGCATCTCCGAGGAGATCACCACGACGCCGCGCCCGGCCTCCGCAAGCTCGTTGATGATACAGTAAATCTCGTATTTGGCACCGACATCGATGCCCCGGGTCGGCTCGTCCAGGATCAGGACCTTGGGATCGGTCATCAGCCATTTCGACAGCACCACTTTCTGCTGGTTGCCGCCGGAGAGCTGGCCGGTCTCCTGGTACACGTCGGAGCAGCGGATGCGCATGCGGCTCCGGTAGTCGCTGGCAACCTTCAGCTCGGCGATGTCGTCGATCACCCGGCCGGGTGCGACCTGGTCGAGGCTGGCGAGCGTGATGTTCTTGCGGACGTCATCGGCCAGGATCAAGCCCAGCTGCTTGCGGTCCTCGGTGACATAGGCAAGGCCGGCGTCGATCGCAGCCGCGACGCTCGGCAGCACGATCTCCCTGCCCTCGAGCCGGATCCGGCCGCTGATAGTGGTGCCCCAGGAGCGGCCGAACAGGCTCATGGCAAACTCGGTGCGGCCGGCGCCCATCAGCCCGGCAATGCCGACGACCTCGCCGCGCTTCACGCCGAAATTGACGTTCTTGATCACCTGCCGCTCGGGATGAATGGGGTGATAGACCGACCAGTTCTCGACGGTCAGGACAGGCGCGCCGATCTTCGCGCTGCGCTCGGGAAAGCGATGGGCGAGATCGCGGTTGACCATGCTGCGGATGATGCGGTCTTCCTGGATCGGCTCGCTGCGGCAGTCGATGCTGTCGACGGTGCGGCCGTCGCGCAGCACGGTGATGTGGTCGGCGACCTTGGCCACCTCGTTGAGCTTGTGCGAGATCAGGATCGAGCCGATGCCCTGCTCGCGGAAGGCCATCAGGCGTTCGAGCAGCGCGGCGCTGTCGGCCTCGTTGAGGCTCGCGGTCGGCTCGTCCAGGATCAGCATCCGCACCCGCTTGGACAGCGCCTTCGCGATCTCTACCAGCTGCTGCTTGCCGACGCCGAGGTCGGTGATCAGCGTATCCGGCGATTCCTTCAGGCCGACCTGCGCGAGCAGCTCGCGCGTGCGCCGGTAGACCTCGTCGCGATCGATGACGCCGAATTTTGACGGCGGATGCGACAGGAAGATGTTCTCCGCGATCGACATCAGCGGGATCAGCGCCAGCTCCTGGTGGATGATGATGATGCCGAGCGCCTCGGAATCGTTGATGTCGCGGAAGCGGCGCTCCTCGCCCTCGAAGACGATGGTGCCCTCGTAGCTGCCGGCCGGGTAGACGCCGCTGAGCACTTTCATCAGTGTGGATTTGCCGGCACCGTTCTCGCCGACAAGCGCGTGGATCTGCCCGGCCTCGACCGAGAAGTTCACGTCACGCAGAGCCTGCACGCCTGAAAAGCTCTTGCTGACGTTGCGCATCTCCAGCATGACGGTCATGATTTCACATCCCTCGATCGCTGCTAGTTCACCTCTCCCCGCTTGCGGGGAGAGGGAGAAGAGGCTCTCCCCGCAAGCGGGGAGAGGGGAAAGAAAGAAGCTTACTGGAACTGCGACTTCTTGTAGTAGCCGCTGTCGACCAGAGTCTTCTCCCAATTGTCCTTGTAGACCACGACCGGCTTCAAGAGATAGGACGGCACCGTCTTGGCGCCGTTCTCGTAGGTCTTGGTGTCGTTGACGGTGACCTGCTTGCCGGCGAGTGCGGCGTCGACCATGTCGGCGGTCACCTTGGCGAGGTCGCGGGTGTCCTTGAAGATGGTCGAGTACTGATCGCCGCGCAGCATCGCCTTGATCGAGGGCACCTCGGCATCCTGACCCGAGATAACAGGCATCGGCTGGCCGGCGCTGCCATAGCCCACGCCCTTCAGCGATGAGATGATGCCGATCGAGAGGCCGTCATAGGGCGACAGCACCGCGTTGACCTTCTTGTTGCCGTAGTAGGCGCTGAGCAGATTGTCCATGCGCGCCTGTGCGGTGGCGCCGTCCCAGCGGAGCGTCGCGACCTTGTCCATGCCCATCTGGCCGGAGACGACGACGAGCTTGCCGCTGTCGATGTACGGCTTCAACACGCTCATCGCGCCGTTGTAGAAGAAGTAGGCGTTGTTGTCGTCGGGCGAGCCGCCGAACAGCTCGATGTTGAATGGGCCCTTGCCGTCCTTGAGGCCGAGCCCCTGCACGAGCGATTCCGCCTGCAGCACGCCGACCTGGAAATTGTCAAAGGTCGCGTAATAGTCGACATTCGGCGTGCCGCGGATCAGGCGGTCATAGGCGATCACGGTGATGCCTTTTGCTTTCGCCTGCTTGAGCACGTCGGACAGCGTGGTGCCGTCGATCGCGGCGATCACCAGCGCTTTCGCACCCTTGGTTACCATGTTCTCGACCTGCGAGAGCTGGTTCGGGATGTCGTCCTCGGCATATTGCAGATCGGTGTTGTAGCCGCGCTCCTTCAGCACCTTGACCATGTTGTTGCCGTCGTCGATCCAGCGCGCCGACGATTTCGTCGGCATGGCTATGCCGACCGTCGCCTTATCCTGGGCGGAGGCGGTGACGCCTGAGGCCATCGTCGCTGCGCCGGCCAGCGCCAGCGCGAGGAATGTCGTCTTCAGTTTCAGCATGTTTTACTCCCTTGGGTGTCAGACTGTTTCTTCGTTTCGTCGAGAACGTTGGTCGTGTGCGGCTTCGAGCCTCCTATGCGAGCTTGACGTCAGGCTCCGCGCGGCCACGCGCAGATGCCTGCAACAGGAAAGTGCAGCCGGCTTGCGGATCGGCAGCGCGCGCCGCCGCGTCCATATCCTGCCAGGCCGAGGTGACGAGGAGGCGTGACAGATCAGGGCCGACGAAGGCCGGGCAGCTCGACTGCTTTGCCGGCACGCGCAGCGAGCGCAGGCGCTCGCCTTGCGGAGAGTAGACATCGACCCGGCCCGCACCCCAGCAGGCGTTCCAGATCTGCCCGTCGGCGTCGCACACCGAGCCGTCGAGGCCCCCGATGCCGGTGTGGCGCAACAGAACGTCCGGCTCGCCTCGCGGCAAGCCGGTCGCCGGATCAAGCGGAACGGCGTAGAGCACGGCGCGCGCGGTGTCGGCGAAGTAGCCGGTCGCACCATCAGGTGAAAAACAGATCGAATTGGGAATGGTGATGCGGGGGAACAGCATCGAGATCTTGCCGCGATGGAACGCGTAGATCGCGCCGGCTCCTGCTTCCGCATTGCGGCCCATGGTGCCGATCCAGAACGTGCCGGACTGATGCACACGGGCATCGTTGGAGCGCGTCCCGGGATTGTCGGCTTCAAGCGGACAGACCAGCGTCAACGCGCCGTCAGCGAGCTTGCGGACGTAGAGGCCGTCTTCGGCGACGATCAACTGGCGCTCGGCGTCGATGCGCCCGAGACCGCTCGCCATCCGGCCGAGCGCGTGGACGCGAATGCTGCCGCTGCCGAGATGGGCCTCGAACAGCCGCCCCTCACGGATATCGAACCACCAGGCCGTGTCGCTGCTCAAATCATAGGTCGGCCCCTCGCCGAGATGGCATGGATCGTCCGAGAGAACCGAGGTCGGCACCTCTTCCATCATGGCGTCCTCACTCCAAAGCGATAGACCGTGTGATGGCGGTAGACCTCGCCGGGATTGAGGCGCGGGCTCGGGAAATCCGGCCGGTTCGGCGCATCCGGCCAGATGTGCGGCTCGAGACACATGGCATCCGACTGCCGGATGAGCTTACCGCCCTTGCCCGAAATCGTGCCGTCGAGATAGTTGCCGGAATAGACCTGAAGGCCGGGCTGATTGGTCAGGAGCTCCATGATGCGCCCCGAACGCGGCGCCTCCAGCCGGGCCGCGAAAGCAAGCTTGCCGTCACGCCCGAGGCAGTAGGTATGGTCGTAGCCCTTGCCGTTCCGCAACTGCTGATCGCTCTCGCGGATGCGCGCGCCGACGGCCTCGCCGTCGCGGAAGTCGAACGGCGTTCCGGCCACCGCGCGCGGCGGCTCAGGCAACGGAATGGCGGTGGGATCGATGGCGAGGAAATGCTCGGCGGCGACCGTCAGCTTGTGGTCGAGAATGGGCGTGCCTGAGGTCGCGCCTTCCAGATTGAAGAAGCTGTGATTGGTCAGGTTGACGATGGTCGGACGGTCGGTTCGCGCCTCCATCGTCAACGACAGCTCGGCCGGGCCGGTGACGCGATAGGTCAGGCGCACGTCGAGCCGGCCGGGATAGTTTTCTTCGCCATGCGGGCTCGAATAGGTGAGCGTGACGCCCGGCTCCGCGCCGTCATCGATGGCGGCTATCTCCCAGAGCTTGCGATCGAACCCGTCGAGGCCGCCGTGCAGCGCATTCGGACCGTTGTTGACCGGAAGCTGCACCGTTTCGCCGTCCAGCGAAAATCGTCCGTTGGCAATGCGGTTGGCGTAGCGGCCGACGGTGGCACCGAAGAACTTTCGTTCGGCGAGATAACCGGCGAACGCGTCATGGCCGAGCACGACGTCGTCGTAACCGCCTTTGGCGTCCGGTGCGATGAGCGCCTGGATCACCGCGCCATGGGTGATGATGCGGGCTTCGAACCCGCCCTCCCCGCGCAGCACGATGCGCTCGACGTTGCGGCCGTCCGGCAGCGTTCCGAAGATGTCTTTTGTTATTTTTGAGCCAGCCATGTTCAGTCCACAAACGGTTCGACGATGTTACGCTTGCCGAGCAGGAAGGCATCGGCAACGAGACGCAGCGGCGCCAGGTCGACGTCGCGCGCGCCGGTCGCGGTGAGCTTGACGAAGCGCCCGTACAGCTCGCGATATTCCTGGTCCGGCGCCTCGGCAACGGTCTTGCCGTCGATCGCCATGCGCCGGCCGCCGCCGGACAACGTCATTTGGCCCTGGTCCGTTTCGACGAGGATATCCCAACTCTGCGGTCCGGTCTGGCGGAAATCGAACTCGGCGGTCACAGGCAGGCCGCCAATGTCGGTCAGCGTCAGGTTCGCGGCGATCGGGGCCTGGCAATTGGCTGGAAAGGCCAGCTCGGCCGCGGTGACGAACACCGGCCGGGGCAGAATACGGGTCAGGATCGAGAGCGCGTTGATGCCAGGATCGAACACGCCGAGCCCGCCCGGCTCCCAGATCCAGCCCTGCCCGGGATGCCAGACGCGAACGTCTTCCTTCCAGTTGATGTGCACAGACTTGATCTGCCGCGTGAGAAGCCACTCGCGCGCCGGCTCGACCGCGGGAGCATAGCGCGAATGCCAGGTCGCAAACAGCGTTCGCTTGGCTTCCTCCGCCATCGCGATCAGCGGGTCGAGCTCGGCGACGCCGGTGCCGGGCGGCTTCTCCAGCATCACGTGCTTGCCGGCAGCGAGCGCCGCGGCGGCCTGGGCGCGCCGTACCTGCGGCGGCGTGCAGAGCGAGACGGCATCGATCGGCGGTCCCTTTTCCAGCAGTTCCTCGATGGTCGCAAAATGCGGCACGCCCGGCAGCGATGCGTTGCGGCTCGCGACGGCCGCGAGCGTCGCGCCCGCCGTCGCAGCAATCGCACCGACATGCTGGTCGCGCGCGATCTTGCCGAAGCCGACGATGGCAATGCGAAGTTCGGTCACGCTTTTTCTCCAATATCCGCGGACGGCAGCGCCTCGGCCTCGTGGCGGCGCATACCGTTGTGAATGACATAAACCATCGCTTCCGAGGCGGTCTGGGCGTCGCCGGCGGCGATGCCATCGACGATCTTCTGGTGCCAGAGCAGCACGGTGTCGCGGTCCTCCGGCTCGACCGGTGCGCTGAGCAGGAAGGAGGCGCGCAGGGCGGCCTCGATGACGTGGCCGATCGAACGCATGAACAGATTGCCCGAAGCACGCGCCACCGCAACATGGAGCGCGAGGTCGGCGTCGGCAAAGCCGACGGAATCGGAAGCCTCAAACCGCATGCGGTCCATGCAACGACGGAGCTCGGCGAGGTCGTCCTCGGACCGCTGCGCCGCCGCCAGCATGGCCGCACGCGGCTCGACCGCGAGGCGAATCTCGGCGAGGTCGTTGAGGAAACGCTTGTCGATGCCGGCATCCAGATGCCAGGCCAGCACGTCGGCGTCGAACATGTTCCAGGCGGCGCGCTCGCGTACGACTGTGCCGACGCGGGCCTTGGTGGTGAGCAGCCCCTTGGCGACCAGAGTCTTCACGCTCTCGCGCAGCACCGGCCGCGACACGCCGAACATCGCAATCATCTCGGCATCACCAGGCAGGCGCGTTCCCTCGGCGTAGCGGCCGGCGATGATGTCGACGCCGATCGAGCGGGCCACTTCCGCATGGTTGGAGTGAGCCCGGCGCGTCGGGATGACGACGATGCGCGACGTCATGTGGCTGCTCCTGCGCGCTTCGCCGCCGGCCGCCGCGCGAGCGCGACCAGCCCCTGCTGCAAGGCGATGAAGGCGAACAGTAGCACGCCGGTTGCGATCTTGGTCCACCAGCTCGACAGCGTTCCGTCGAAATTGATGTAGGTCTGGATCAGGCCCTGGATCAGCACGCCGAGGAAGGTGCCGATCACCGAGCCCTGCCCGCCCGTGAGCAGCGTGCCGCCGATCACGACGGCCGCGATGGTGTCGAGTTCGACGCCGACGGCGGAGAGCGAATAGCCGGCGCTAGTGTAGAAGGAGAACACGATGCCGGCGATGCCCGCGAGCAGGCTCGACAGCATGTAGATCCTCACCGTCATCTTGCCGACGGCAACGCCCATCAGGCTCGCGGTCGCCCGGCTGCCGCCGAGCGCATAGACATTGGCGCCGAACCGGGTGAGATGCAGCAGCAAGGCGCCGCCGATCACGATCACGAGCATGATGATGGCAATCGCCGTCAATCGCCCTCCGCCGGGCATCCGCAGCGCGAAATCCGACACGGTGGAATAGACCGGCGCGGTGATCGGCACCGATTCCGTCGAGAGCAGGAAGCTCGCGCCGCGGGCCAGGAACATCCCCGCCAGCGTCACGATGAACGGCGGCAGGTCGAAGACATGGATCACCGCGCCCATCGCCGCTCCGAAGGCCGCCGAGAGCGCGAGGATCGCGACGAAGGCAAGCAGCGGCGGCACGCCCCAGCGCTCGATCGCAAGCGCGACGAACACCGTGGTGAAACCGATCACCGAGCCGACCGAGAGGTCGATGCCGCCGGAGATGATGACGAAGGTCATGCCGGTCGCGACGATGCCGAGAAAGGCGTTGTCGGTGAGGAGATTGCCGACCACGCGGGTCGAGGCGATGTTGGGGAATTGCACGGCGCAGAGCGCAAAGCCGGCAACGAGCACGATGGCGGTGATGAGGACGGGCGGCAGGCCTTTCATGCTTTGGACCTCCGCAGCCGCGCGGCGATGCCGGCAACCCCTGAAAATTTCGGCGATTGCAGCAGCAGCACCGTCATCACCACCACCGCTTTGACCAGCAGATTGAATTCGGGCGGGTAGCCGGACAGCAGAATGCCGGTGTTCATGGTCTGGATGATCAACGCACCGAGCACGGCCAGCACGAGGCTGAAACGGCCGCCGAACAGGGAGGTGCCGCCGATCACCACCGCGAGGATGGCGTCGAGCTCGAGCCAGAGGCCGGCATTGTTGGCATCGGCGCCCATGATGTCGGCCGCCGCGATCACGCCGGCGAGCGCGGCGCAGATGCCGCACCAGACGTAGACAGCCAGGATCATCGCACGCGTGCCGACGCCAGCAAGCTCGCTCGCCCGCGCGTTGCCGCCGGTTGCCTCGATCAGCAATCCGAGCGCCGAGCCGCGTACCACCGCGCCAGTGAGAATCAGCATGCCCAAGGCGATCACGACCGGCATCGGCACGCCGAGCACCGCGCCATTGCCAAGCCAGACCAGATCCGGCGAGGAGAAGGTCACGATACGCCCCTCGGTAATGAGCTGCGCGATGCCGCGTCCTGCCACCATCAGGATCAGCGTCGCCACGATCGGCTGCATGCCGAGCACCGCGACGAGAAATCCGTTCCACAACCCGCAGATCAGGCCAGCGCCGAGCGCGGCCGCGAGGACCACGGCCAGACTGTGAGTGTCGGCAAGGCTCGCCGCGATCGCGCCGGAGATGGCCATGATCGCACCGACCGACAGATCGATGCCGCGCGTCGCGATCACCAGCACCATGCCGAGCGAAAGCAGCGCCACCGGCGTGCCGCGGTTGAGCACGTCGATCAGGCTGCCGAACAGCCGGCCGTCCTGAAGGCGCAGATCGAAGAATTGCGGCGACACGATGCGATCAACCGCCAGGATGACGATCAACGCGAGGATCTGGGCAAGGCCGCGGCGCGGCAACAGCGCTGTCATGCCCGGCCCTCATGCGCGACAGCGGCTCCATCGGCGGCAATGGCCGCGAGAATGTTGCCGACGTCGATCGCCTCGCCCGCGAGGTCCTCGACATGGGCGCGGTCGCGCAGCACGACGACGCGGTCGGAATAGGTCACGATCTCATCCAGCTCGGAGGAGATCACGAGCAGCGCCAGCCCGTCGTCGCAGAGCTCGCGGATCAGGCGGATGATCTCGGCATGCGCGCCGACGTCTATGCCGCGGGTCGGCTCGTCCAGCACCAGGAGGCGCGGCGAGGTCGCGAGCCAGCGCGCCAGCAGCACCTTCTGCTGATTGCCGCCGGACAGCAGCCCCACGGCGCGCTCCGGATCGGGCGGGCGGATGTCGAGCATCTTGACGTAGCGGCTTGCGATCTCGTCCTGCTCGCGGCGCGACAGCGGCCGGTGCAGGCCGCGCTTGGCCTGGAGCGCGAGCACGATGTTCTCGCGCACGGTGAGCTCGGCGACGATGCCGTCGGTCTTGCGTTCCTCCGGGCAATAGCCAAAGCCGTGGCGCACGCCGTCGCGCGGCGACTGCAGCCGCACGGGCGCCCCCTCCACCCTCGCCTGCCCGCCATCGGCGCGCTCGGCGCCGAACACCAGCCGCGCCGTCTCGGTCCGGCCCGAGCCGAGCAGGCCGGCGAGACCCACGACCTCGCCATGGCGCAGCTCGAGATTGAACGGCGCGACATAGCCGGCCTTGCCGTAGTTCTCGAAACTCGCGCAGACCTCGCGCGCCTGATGCTCTCCCGCCGACGCGCGGGCGCTGGTGGTCTCGGCCAGCTCGCGGCCGAGCATCATCCGGATCAGCTCGAGCCGCGGCAGCGAGGCGGTCTCGCGCTCACCGACCAGGCGGCCGTTGCGCAACACCGTGATGCGGTCGGAGATCTCGTAGACCTGATCGAGGAAGTGGCTGACGAACACGATGCCGATGCCGCGCTTGGCGAGCTGGCGCATGATGCCGAAGAGAATCTCGACCTCGTGACGGTCGAGGCTCGCGGTCGGCTCGTCCAGGATCAGCACGCGCGCGGAGAGATCGACGGCCCGCGCAATCGCGGTGACGTGCTGGATGGCGACGGAATAGCTGCCGAGCGGCGCGGCGACGTCGATATCGAGGCCGAAGTCCGTGAGAAGCGCCTTGGCGCGACGCCGCATCTCGCCTTCACGTACGATGCCGAAGCGCATCGGCTGTCGGTCGAGGAACAGGTTCTGCGCGACCGAGAGATTCGGCAGCAGATTGACCTCTTGGTAGACGGTGGCGATACCGGCCTGGAGCGCGGCCTTGGCCGAGCGCGGCGCGACCTCCTCGCCGCCGAGCCGGACAATGCCGGCATCGCGAGGGAATACGCCGGTGATCACCTTGATCATCGTGGATTTTCCGGCGCCGTTCTCACCGAGCAACGCATGAATCTCGCCGGCACGAAGCGTGAAGTCGACCTCCTGCAACGCACGCACAGCACCGAAGCTTTTGCTGATCCCACGCACCTCCAGCAGGGAAGGAGCAGGATCGGGGCTGTTCTCCATAACGACGTCACTCCCACCGGCGTCCGCTTATGCCGCGGACACCCAGCCTATTCGTTCGCGCAGCGGTTTCGAAGGGGGAGCGCCGGACCACGGGGGAGCGGTCCAGCGCGGCGCCGCCTCAGTAACCGAGGCCCTTCTTGCTGTCGTAGATCTTCTGCGGATCGTCGGCCGCTGTATAGAGCTTGGAGTCGGTCTGGATCCACTTGGGCGGCACCGTGCCCTTGTCCTTGAAGGCCGCGACGGCATCGAGCGCGGGGCCGGCCATGTTCGGCGTCAGCTCGACGGTGGCGTTGGCTTCGCCGGCGGCCATAGCCTTGAAGATGTCGGGGACCGCATCGATCGAGACGGTGAGGATCTCCTTGCCCGGCTTGAGGCCGGCTTCCTTCATCGCCTGGATCGCGCCGACCATCATGTCGTCATTGTGCGCATAGACGGCGCAGATCGACTTGCCGCCGCCTTCGGCCTTGATGAAGCTCTCCATCACCTCCTTGCCCTTGGCGCGGGTGAAGTCGCCGGTCTGGCTGCGCACCACCTTGAGGTTCGCATGCTTGGCGATGGCGGTGTCAAAGCCCTTCTTGCGGTTGGCGGCGACGCTGGCGCCGACCGTGCCCTGCAATTCGACGACGTTGCAGGCCTTGCCGCCAACGGTCTTGGCCAGCCAGTCGCCGGCAACCTCGCCTTCATGCACGCTGTCCGAGGTCACGGCGGTGAGATAGAGCTCCTTGCCGGAGGGATCGATGTCGCGGTCGAGCAGCACGACCGGGATCTTGGCCTCCTTGGCTTCCTTCAGCACCGAGTCCCAACCGGTCGAGACCACAGGTGCAAGGAAGATCGCATCGACATTCTGCGCGATGAAGGAGCGGATCGCCTTGATCTGGTTCTCCTGCTTCTGCTGCGCGTCGGCGATCTTGAGATTGACCTTTCGCTTGGCAGCCTCCTGCTTGGAGACCGACGTCTCGGCCGCGCGCCAGCCGGATTCCGATCCGATCTGCGAGAAGCCGATGGTGAGCTCGGCGGCGCTGGCCGGCAGCGCGAGCAGCAACGCGGCCGTGGCGCTGGCCGCAAAGAGGGCTTTGAGGGTCATCAGGCGTATCTCCCAAGAAGTCATCTTGTGTTATCTCGAGCGCCGATCGGTAGCATGGCACCCGCAGGCCGGCCTTTGAGGCGGCGGGAGGGACTATTTCACGGAAGATGAGTTCCGACTAGTCATATTATTTGACTATTCGCGCGAAACTTCGATTTGGCGGGATGGACGGTTCAATGACACGCCCAGCGCGATTTTGTTCCGTGGATGCAACGGGGAGATGAAGGAATATGTGCGGCCCGCAATCTCTCCTCCGCGTCATTGCGAGCGCAGCGAAGCAATCCAGAAACTGTCCACGCAGGGACTCTGGATTGCTTCGCTGCGCTCGCAATGACGGTGTGGATAGAGTTCGGCGTAGGTCGACCAAATCGACTCGCGGAGAGTCCGCGTCACCCGGATTGCATCTTCGATGCAATCCGGCTCTCCCCGGGTGCGGGGAGAGGCGAAGGGTAGCGGAGCTAAATCAGCTTCCGTTGCGCGAGGTTCTTCATCAGCGCGCCGATTCCAAACGTCCAGGGCTCGCACTCGTCGCTGGTGCGCATGCGGTTGATGAGCTTGCCGAGCTGGGGTGCTGCGATCGTGACGATGTCGTCGCGCTTGTGGGTGAACCCCTGCCCCGGCGCATCGCGATCCTTGACGGGTGCGAACATCGTGCCGAGGAACAGCACGAAGCCATCGGGATATTGATGCACCTTGCCGATCGTCTGCTCGACGAGGTCCGTGGGATCGCGACTGATCATGCTGATCGAGGAATGGCCGTCGAGAACGAAACCGTCCGCGCCCTTCACGTTCAGGCTGATGTCGAGCTTGCGGGCGTCGTCGAGTGTGAAGGTGTCGTCGAACAGGCGCAGCAGCGGCCCGATCGCGCAGGAGGCGTTGTTGTCCTTGGCCTTCGACAACAGCAGCGCTGAACGCCCCTCGAAGTCGCGCAGATTGACGTCGTTGCCGAGCGCGCCGCCGACGATCTTGCCGCGGCTCGAGACGAACAGCACGAGCTCGGGCTCAGGATTGTTCCAGGTCGACTTCGGATGCAGGCCGGCATCCATGCCGGTGCCGACTGACGACAGCGTCGGCGCCTTGGTGAAGACCTCGGCATCCGGACCGATACCGACTTCGAGATATTGGCTCCAGGCGTTCTGATCGATCAGCACCTGCTTCAAATGCATCGCCTGGTCGGAGCCCGGCTTGAGCTTCGACAAATCGTCGCCGATCAGCCGCGTCACTTCTTTCCGGATCGCTTCGGCCGAGGCCGGATTGCCCTTGGCGCGCTCTTCGATGACGCGCTCCAGCATCGAGATGGCGAAGGTGACGCCGGCGGCCTTCAGGGTCTGGAGATCGAGGGGCGCAAGCAGCCACGGCTTTTTCGAATCGCGCCCATCTGGCGCCGTGTTGGCCACGATCGCTTCGAGATCGCCGATGCGCTCGCCCTTGACCGCGGCGAGCGCCTTGGCCGGATTGTCTTCCTCGCAGAGCGCGCTGACGGTCGGAAACTTGGCGGTGACGTCGAAGACGCCGTCTCCACGGACGGCGACAACGGCCGGGCCGTTCGCCTGCGGCAGCCAGACGCGGCCGACCAGCGTCCCCTTCGTTCCATCCTCGGGGAGAAGATCTTTTACAGACAGTGTCGTCATGGCCGCGTCCTCGCTCTTTCTCGGATCGGCCACGCTGAAATAGCAGCCGATCCCATTGGCGAAGACCAATAAACGTCTGGCAGGGGAAGTCCAGACCGGCAGCGAAGAGCCGCTATGCCCCTGCCCGGGCCTTTATGCGCCTGCTCGCGCTTTGCGCGCCGCGATCTGCTGGAGCGCCCAGCGCGCGTTCTTGCGGACGTCAGGGTCGGCATCGTCGGCGATGACGGCCAGAAACGCCTCGCCGTCGGGATGGGCGATCTCGCCGAGCGCGGCGGCCGCCTCCTTCCGCAAATTGGCCTGGTCGTGTTTGATGCAATTGCCGATCGGGCGTACCGCGCGCTCGATCTTCATCTTGCCGAGGCTGCGGATCGCCTTCAGCCGCACCTGCCAGAACTCGTCGGCGAGCGCGCCGACAAGCTGATCGGCCGCGAGCGAACCGTTGACGTTGAGGCCCAGCGTTTCCGCGGCCATCTCGCGCACCATCCAGTCCGAATCCTTCAGCCCGCGTGTGATCGTCTCGGCCGCGGGCTTCAGCTGCGAGAAGGCCAGCGCGCTCACTGCGGCGCGGCGGACATGGGCGTCAGGATCGTTGATCAGCGCGGTCAGCGCGGGGATGGATTCCTCCAGCTTGAGGAAGCCGATCACGCCGATCGCCTGCACGCGAACGGCCGCATCTTGATCCAGGAGCGCTTCCAGCGCCGGCTTCAGCGTGTCCTTGCAGCGCAGCTCCTTCAGCGCGCGCAGCGCGCCCATGCGGACGAAGGCGTGGGCGTGCTTGACCAGCGGAAGAATGACTTCAGCGCAGGCGGGATCCTTGAATTCGGCCATGCTGTCGGCCGCGGCAGCCGCCACGATTCTTTCGGGATCGACCAGCAGCTTGACCAGCCCATTCGCAGCCTCCGGCCCGTCGAACTCGCCAAGCGCCATCGCCACCTGCTGGCGCACGCCGGCATCGGGATCGGCGACCATGTTGGCGAGAAGCGCGACGGCGGCGGGATCGCCGGAATGGCCGAGCGCGATGATGGCGACGCGGCGTTCGGCCGGATCGGCGGCCTGAAGCCGCTCGTCGGCGTCTTCGAGATCGTCGTAGGATTCGAACGGGCTCGACATGATCACCTCAACAGATAGGGAATATTGACGGTGACGGCGCCGGTCGGGCAGTCGGCCTCGCAGGGCATGCAGTACCAGCACTCGTCGTAGGCCATGTAGGCCTTGCCGGTCATGTCGCTGATGCGAAGCACGTCGAGCGGACAGACGTCGACGCAGACGGTGCAGCCCTTGTCGGCGATGCATTTGGCGTCGTCGACGACCACCGGAACCGATGTCTGATAGGACGCGAGAGGCATTTTATGTCTCCTGTTGCGATGTTGCGGTGGATCAGGCGGAGGCGCGGATGCGCTGCTTGTCGTAGAGGTCCTTCTCGTCGTCGGCGATCGGGACGACATAGGGCTCCACGGCGCGCTTCTCGCTGGTCATCTTGCCGTTTTGCTTCGAGAGCAGCGTGTGGCAGAACCAGTTCTCGTTGTCCTTCTCCGGGAAATCCGTGCGCCAGTGATAGAGGCCCCAGCGGCTTTCCTCGCGGTAGAGCGAGGCATGCACCGCCATGTCGGCGCAGTCCATGATCGACTGCACTTCGAGCGCACGAAGCAGCTCGTGCGCATTGCGCGCGATCATGCGTTCCTGCATGTCCTCCCGCGTCTCGGCGAGGCGGCGCATGCCGAGCTCGTATTTGCAGGTGACCTTCGGCGGCTGGAGATAGTCATTGACGAGGCGGCGGGTCTTGTACTCGACCTGGTTCGGCGGAATGCCGTCCTCGCGCCTCGTTGGCGCCAGCACGCGGTCGCGCTCCCTGGCGACATCGGCCGCGTCGAATTCCGCGAAGTCGTGGTTGTCGGCGAACTCCATGGCATCGATGCCGGCAACCGAACCGTTGGTGAAGGCGCCGAGCATGTAATTGTGCGGGACGCTCGCCATGTCGCCGGCGGCGTAAAGGCCGGGCACCGTCGTGCGGGCGTTGTCGTCCACGAACACGCCGGAGGCGCTGTGGCCGGAGCAGAAGCCGATCTCGGAGATGTGCATCTCGATCGACTCGCTGCGGTAATCGACCCCGCGCCCCTGCTGGAACAGGCCGCGCGTGGGACGCTCGACCTTGTGCAGCGTGGATTCGATCTCCGAGATGGTGTCGGGATGGAGATGCTTGAGCTGGAGGAACACCGGGCCCTTGCCTGACAGCAGCTCGTTGTAGAACTCCAGCATCATCTGGCCGGACCAGTAGTCGCATTCAATGAAGCGCGATCCCTCGTTGTTGGCGGTGAAGGCACCAAACGGACCGGCGACATAAGCACAGGCCGGGCCGTTATAATCCTTGATCAGCGGATTGATCTGGTAACATTCGAGGTTCGCCAGCGCTGCACCGGCGTGATAGGCCATGGCATAGCCGTCGCCGGAATTGGCGGCGTTCTCGTAGGTGCCGAACATGTAGCCGGAGGTCGGCAGACCGAGGCGGCCGGCGGCGCCCATACAGAGGATCACGGCCTTGGCCTTGATCACCAGGATTTCGGCGGTGCGGGTGTTGACGCTTATCGCGCCGGCGATGCGGCCGTCGGCGGATTTCAGCAGCCGCGTCGCCATGTAGCGGTTGGAGATCAGGATGCGGGCGCGGCGGAGCTGGCGGTAGAGCGCCTTCTTCACGGTCTCGCCGTTCGGCATCGGCAGGACATAGGTGCCGATGTGGTGCACCTTCTTGACCGCGTAGTCGCCGTTCTCGTTCTTGAGGAAGCGGATGCCGAAACTGTCGAGCTCTTCGATGATCTTGTAGCAGTTTTGCGCATATTTATAGACCGCCTTCTGGTCGACGATGCCGTCGTTGGCGATGGTGATTTCCTTGGTGTACTGCTCCGGCGTCGCGTAGCCGGGGATGACGGCGTTGTTGAGCCCGTCCATGCCCATCGAGATCGCGCCGGAGCGCTTGACGTTGGCCTTTTCGAGCAGGACGACATTGGCCTTCGGGTTCTTCAGCTTCGCCTTCAGCGCCGCCATCGGGCCGGCCGTGCCGCCGCCGATCACCAGCACATCGCAGGAAACCTCCGAAAGTCCGTCGACGATCTCATCTAGTGCCATCGCTTGCTCCTGGTTCGCCGGCAGGTCCGGCGCCTTTGCATCAGATTTGTTCAGGGGACGTTCCGGCGATAGCAATTAGTTGTCGCCGGGCCGCGATTTGCGCCTCAGCGCTCGACAAAAGCCTTTTCGATGACGAAATGGCCGGGCTGGCTGTGGTTACCCTCGACAAAGCCGCGCGCGGCAAACATCGCGGGGAGTTCCTCGAGCATCGCCGGGCTGCCGCACAGCATGATGCGGTCGGTCTCGATATCGAGACCGGACTGGCCGATGTCGTCGAACAGCTGATTGGAGGCGATCAGGTCGGTGATGCGGCCGCGGTTTTTGAACGGTTCGCGGGTCACGGTCGGGTAGTAGACGAGCTTGTCGCGGATCAGGGGCCCGAAGAACTCGTGATTGCGCAGGCCGTTGACGAGGTGCTCGCCATAAGCGAGTTCCGAAACCTGGCGGCAGCCATGGGCGAGCACGATGGTCTCGTAATTTTCGTAGACGTCGGGGTCCTTGATCAGGCTGGCGAAGGGCGCGAGGCCCGTGCCGGTCGAGAGCAGCAGCAGGCGCTTTCCCGGGATGAGGTTGCCGGTGATCAGCGTGCCCGTCGCCTTGCGGCCGACCAGGATGATGTCGCCCTCCCGGATCTTCTGGAGACGCGAGGTCAGCGGACCGTCCTGCACCTTGATCGAGAAGAATTCGAGCGCCTCCTCGTGATTGGCGCTCGCCATGCTGTAGGCGCGCATCAACGGCTTGCCCTCGACTTCCAGCCCGATCATCGCGAACTGGCCGTTCAGGAAACGGAAGCCCGGATCGCGCGTCGCCGTGAAGCTGAACAGGCTATCGGTCCAGTGCCGGACCGACAAAACCGTTTCCTTCTGAAATGCGCTCATGCTCTCTCCTCAGCCGTCGTTGGCGCACAAGGTTTCGGAGAGAGCAGAGTCCGGCAATTCGGAAGTGAAATTCCCGGTCGATTAGTTTCACATTTCGCAGGTGATGACTGAAGAGGAGGCAGACGACGGCCCCTGCCACGCATCCGCGCCGGCAATTAGTTGCTATTCACGCTCGCCCGCGTCGACATAGAAAGAAGCTGGAGGTTCGTCATGACCATGACCTTGGTGGCACCGACGGTGGCCGACTACGAAGCGAGCGCCGATCTCGCGACGCTCGTCGTGCGCACCACGCAGGACGACGTGGTCGGAATCACCGCCGAGCAGCTCCGTCTCTCCTGCAAATGCGCTCACTGCACTCGCGCCCGCTTCGACGATCGCTTCCCCGAACGCTTTGCCGGCATCGCCATCACCGAGATCGGCGATCTCGGCTACGGGCTGAACATCTCGTTTTCGGATGGGCATAACAGGGGGATTTACCCGAAGCCGTATCTGCTGAGCTTGGCGGGGCGGTAGGGCCTCGACCGTTCCCCTTGCTCCGTTGTCATTCCCCGCGAAAGCGGGGAATCCAGTACGCCGCGGCCTATCCGTAACCCATTGCTGCCTCTGGAATACTGGGTCGGGCGGGGCCGGCGGGGGGCGGCCCCCGGGGGCGGCGAGCCCGCCCAAATGGACACATTATTAACAATTGAAGGTAGCGGGGGCGGGGTATGTTTG
>NZ_JBVVPO010000029.1:0-85080 GCF_055811795.1 Bradyrhizobium sp. MI1.7 | reverse complement strand
GCCCGCCTGCTCCTGGTGCTCAGTCCCCCCGCCGCCCCCCCCCCCCTTTTTTGGGGGGGGGGGGGGGGGGGGTCCCCCCCCCCCCCCCCCCCCCCACGACAGCGGAGTAAAGCTGGCACGGACATTGCTCCTCTTTAGAACGATTTGAACGTTCCGGAGGCGGCTTATGTTGCAGGCGACCAATGTGGTTCGCGGGGCGGTTCCCGCAACGGTTCGGCCTGCCGGCGGCTCCTCGCTGCTGCTGACCGAGAACCAGCAATGGATCGGCGGACCGCCACCGCTGATGGACAAGCTCACGCCACGCGAGCGGGAGCTGGTGCTGAAGCAGGGCCGGCGAAAGGTGCTCAACCGCGGCCAGACGCTGTTCAGCCAGGGCGGCAAGCATGACGGCATCTGGCTGATCGAGAGCGGCCGCATCCGCGTGTTCTACACTTCGCCGCTCGGACGCGAGATCACGCTGGCCTATTGGCATGTCGGCAATTTCGTCGGGGGGCCCGAAGTGTTCGAGGGCACCGTGCATCAATGGTCCGGCGTCGCATCCAGCAATTGCAGCGTCGTGCACCTGCCCGGAAAGGAGCTGCGGTCCCTTGCCGTGGAGATCCCGAACCTCGCCATCGGCCTCATTGAAGGCCTCACCTTCAAGGGCAAATGCTATTCGGCACTGGCGCAGATGCTGGGAACGCGCTCGATCACCCAGCGCCTCGCGCATCTTCTGCTGCATCTGGTCGAGCTCTACGGCGTCGAGGATGCCGACGGCCGGGTGATCGCGGCGGCCTTCACCCATGCCGACATCGCCCACATGGTCGGTGCTACCAGGCAATGGGTCACGATCAGCCTGAAACGGATGCAGGAGAAGGGAATCGTCGTCACCAAGCGCTCGCAGATCGTGGTGTGCCGGGCCGACGCTCTCGAGGAGATGCGCGGCCAGAGCGGCGACTAGGGTCGATGCACAGGCAAGCGGCTTTATAGTGCAGGACTGCTCAAGGAGTATGCAATCAGCTTTTCCCGGCAACTAATCGACTGCGACGGTCACTCCGGATTTGCCCTGCCCGCGGCCTCACCCAATCATGGCAACCACAGCACATCCAACCGAATGAGGATGAGAATGGTCCGCCATCTTCCCACGCTCTCGATCGCGATGTCGGTGACCTCGCTGGCGCTACTCCTTGCGCAGCCGGCCTTGGCGGAAACCGTCACTCTCGGCATTGGAACGCAGGACACCACGACCAACACGGTGACCGCCGGCGTCGTCATCCGGCAGTTGCATCTCCTCGAGAAATATCTGCCGAAGGACGGCAAATACGCCAACATCAAGTTCGAGCTGGAGTGGCAGAATTTCACCTCAGGCCCGCCCGTCACCAACGCGATGATGGCGAACAAGCTCCAGATCGGCATGATGGGCGACTATCCGCTGATCGTGAACGGCTTCACCTTCGAGAGCAATCCGGAGAGCAAGAGCCGCCTGATCGGCGTGGCCGCCTACAGCCTGTCCGGCTCCGGCAACGGGCTCGTCGTCCACAAGGACTCGCCCTATTACGATCTCGCCGATCTCAAGGGCAAGCTCGTCAGCGTGCCGTTCGGCTCGGCCGCGCACGGCATGGTGCTGAAGGCGATGCAGGACCGCGGTTACGCCTCCGATTTCTTCCAGCTCGTCAGCCAGAGCCCGGAGGTCGGCTCGACCAATCTCCAGGAGAAGAAGATCGACGCGCATGCCGACTTCGTCCCCTTCGCCGAGCTGTTGCCGTTCCGCGGCTTTGCGCGAAAAATCTTTGACGGCGTTGAGACCAACCTGCCGACCTTCCACGGCATCGTGGTCCGCACCGATTTCGCCGAGAAATACCCCGAGGTCGTCGTTGCCTACTTCAAGGCGCTGATCGCCGCCAACCAGTGGCTGCGCGACGATCCGAAGCTCGCGGCCGAAAAGATCCAGGAGTGGACCGGCATCAACAAGGAAGTCGTCTATATCTTCCTCGGTCCCAGCGGCAACATGACCACCGATCCCACGGTGAAGCCGGCGCTGATCGACGCGGCCGCGACCGACGTCAAGGTTTTGCAGAATCTCGGCCGCATGAAGGAGTTCGATCCGAAGAAGTGGGTCGACGATTCCTATATCCGCAAGGCCTATGCCGAGATGAAGCTCGACTATGACACCCAGCTTGCGAGCACCAGGAATTACGAGATCGCGGGCGAAGATTCCTTCTGCAAGAAGCCGATCACCGACCCGCGCAAGGCCGGCGAGGTCTGGGTCGACGAAGCCGGCATCCTGCCGTTTGCGTCCGCAGCGTGCACGTTAGGGGCCTATGCCGACTACAAGGCCAAGGGCAAGAAGATCAACGTCGCCTACGTCTTCGACACCACGCGCGGCATCAAGCTGTTCGCCGACCAGGCCTTCTTCGCGGTCGGCAACGGCGAGGTCGCGCCGTTCCTGCTGAAGAAGGACGCCGAAGCCTATGCCGCCAAGATCAATGGCAAGGTGCTCGGCTTCGACGACGCGGTGAAGGCTGCGGTCGGCGGAGGCAAGACGTGAGCAGTCCCGCCCTCGCCAGACATCCCGAGGACAGCATGCCGGCAGCAACCGCAATCGCCGAGGCGGGCCCCGTGCCCGCCCCCTTCCCGCCCGCGACACCGCCTTCCTTCGGCACGCTTGCGCTGCGCTGGTACCGGCTCAATCGAGCGGGACTACGCGCGACGGCGATCGGCATCATATCGCTGCTCGCCTTCCTGCTGGTGTGGCACCTGCTCACGACCTATCGTGTTGTGTTCTTCGTGCGCTTCACCAACGTGCCCTCGCCGCTCGCGGTCTATGCCAGCTTCACCAAGGCGATCCACGATCCCAAATTCCTGCTGCACATCCTCTTGAGCTGCCGGCGCATCTTGTTCGGCTTCTCGCTCGCGGCGGTGGTCGGCGTGCCGCTCGGCCTGATCATGGGCCGCTTCAAGCTGGTGCACGAAATCATCTTCCCGGTGGCCGAGGTGCTGCGGCCGATCCCGGCAATCGCCTGGGTGCCGATGGCGATCATGCTTTGGCCGACCAACGAGCAGAGCATCGTCTTCATCACCTTCCTCGGTGCGTTCTTCCCGATCCTGGTCAACACGCTGCATGGCATGTCGCTGGTCGATCCCGTGCTGGTGCGCGCCGCGCAATGTCTCGGCGCGCGAGAACGGTCGATCTTCCGCGAGGTGTATTTTCCGGCTTCGATGCCGCACATCTTCACCGGCCTCACCGTCGGTATGGGCGTGGCCTGGGTGTCGCTGATCGCCGCCGAGATGATCTCGGGTCAATACGGCATCGGCTACTTCACCTGGGAGGCCTATTCCCTTGTCCAATATGCCGACATCGCGCTCGGCATGATCGCGATCGGCGTGCTTGGCCTTGGATCGAGCCTGCTTATCAGGGGCGCCGGGCAGTTGGTGATGCCGTGGAGGCTAAAATGAACGAAATCCTGACCAAAGCACCGCAGGGCCATATCGAGGTCAGGAATTTCTCCCTCAGCTATGAGAGCATCGAGGGACCTGTGCAGGCCGTCACCGACACGCAGATTCATGTGAGGCCCGGCGAGTTCGTCTCGATCGTCGGGCCCTCCGGCTGTGGAAAGTCGACGCTGCTCAATGCGGTCGCCGGCTTTCTCAAGCCGACCACCGGTGTAGTCACGGTCGACGGCGAGCGGGTCAACGGCCCCAGCGCCGAGCGCGGCATGGTGTTTCAGCAATATTCGCTGTTTCCGTGGAAGACGGTGCGGGAAAACGTCGAGTTCGGCCTGAAGATGCGCGGCATGCCGCGCTCCCAGCGCGAGCGCGCGGCGCGCACGCTGCTCGGGCTCGCGGGGCTCGAGGCGTTCGAAAAACATTATCCGGAAAAACTCTCCGGCGGCATGAAGCAGCGCGTCGGCATCGTCCGCGCGCTCGCCACGGGCCCGAAGGTGCTGCTGCTCGACGAGCCGTTCGGCGCACTAGACGCGCAGACGCGCGTGATCATGCAGCAGATCCTCACCAACATGTGGCAACGGCTGAAGATCTCGGTGCTGTTCGTCACCCACGACATCGATGAGGCCATCTTCCTCTCCGACCGCGTCTATTGCATGACCGCCCGCCCCGGCTCGATCAAGGCGGAAATCCCGATCCCCCTGGAGCGGCCGCGGCAGCAGTCGATGATGATGTCGTCGGAGTTTTTGGCGCTCCGCCGCGGGCTGATGTCGCTGATCCGTGAGGAGAGCCTGAAGGCGATGGGCGGCGAGATCAGCGACATGGGCATGCAGGGGCTGAACATCGAGCTGCATGGGCATTCGCTGGCGGATGTGATCTAGCGCCCCATCTCGACGATTGCGCTCTTACTTCCCTTCTCCCCTTGTGGGAGAAGGTGTCTTGCCGAAGGCAAGGCGGATGAGGGGTCTGCTTCGGCAAACTCCCCTCTCAGTTCGGACTCGCGGATAGAACCCCTCATCCGGCGCTTCGCGCCACCTTCTCCCACAAGGGGAGAAGGAAGAGGAGTTCGCAGCCGCTGCGCCCCCCTTACTTGAACCAGTGCACCAGCGCGATGCTGATGCCGAGCAGCAGCATCAGCGACAGTGTCACGGCGGCCGTCACCCGGCCCCCGACATTCGCCAGCACCTTCACGTCGACGCCGAGGCCGAGCGCCGCCATCGAGACCACGGTCAGGAAGCTCGTGATCTTCGTCACCGGCCCGACCACTGTGCCCGGCACGATCTCCAGCGAGCGCAGGGTCGCCAGCGCAAGGAAGCCGAGGATGAACCAGGGGACCAGGCGGAAGAAGCCGACATTGGATTTCTTGGCGCCGGTCTGCCAGCGCGAGGCGACCAGGGAGAGACCGACGACGACGGGCCCGAGCATCAACACGCGCATCAGCTTCACGAGCGTGCCGATCTGCGTCGAGACGAGCCCGGCCGGGACCGTTGCCGCAAGCACCTGCGGCACCGCATAGACGGTCAGGCCTGCGAGGATGCCATATTGCGTGGCCGACAATTGCAGCAGCGGAATCAGCAGCGGCAGACCCAGCACCATCATCACGCCAAGGATCGCCGTAAAGGAAATCGAGGACGCGATCTCGTCGTTGTTGGCGCCGATGATCGGCGCCACGGCGGCGATCGCGGAATTGCCGCAGATGGAATTGCCGCAGGCGATCAGGATCGAGAGCCGCGTCGACAGCCCCAGCATGCGACTGAGGCCGAAGGAGACGCAGAGCGCGATCACAACGACCGCGGCGATCGATGCCAGCAGCGCCACGCCGGAAGCCGCGATGGCGGCGAAGCTGATCGAGGCCCCCAGCAGCATGACCGCAACTTCGAGCAGCTGTTTGGCGCTGAAGGCGATACCGGCCTGCCAGCGCGGCGCCGGTTTCCAGAAGCTGCGCAGCGCCATCCCGAGCAGGATCGCCATCACCAGCGCTTCGACATAGGGGTGCTCGAAGACACCCAGCTCGGCCCGTTCGAGCAAAGCCGAGATACCGGCCACGGCGATGCACAGGAGGATTCCCGGAATCAGCGCCGCGATACGGCTCACGACAGTGGTTGGCTTGGCGTCGGCCGGGTTGGATGCTTGATTCTGCGACACAAATCTCTCCCAGAGGAGAAATATTTATACGCAGTGCCGTCCGATTGGGGAATAAGTTTTCGGCATATCAGGGCCGAGCGAAGTTCTATGCTCAGCCCGGAATAATCGGCTCAGAAGATCAGGCTTTTGGCGAGCGAGGCGACGCGGCTGAAGCTGTCATAGACGCCCGGCTCGAAGAAGGCCGCACGCGCGAGCACGATGCCCGCGACCAGCGACCAGAACACCGTGGTGCCGGCCCGCAGCAGGAGCTTTGACGCGCGCGATCGCGGCTGCGTGTCCGTTGCGGACACCAGCTGCTCGCCGAAGGGCTCAAATCCGGTGCGTTCCATGACCGTCAATCCATCAAATTCTGAATGGAATGTCGTCGTTTCGGCCCCAAACGGCAATGGAAGCGATTGGCGTTTTTGGCCGTCGACGGGGAAACTCCTTCCGTCTGACGAACCCGAGACAACAGTTTTCTTCTTTGGGCCGGTTTGGCGGTCCGGAACCCGGTTACAGCGCCAGATAACGGCGACGGATCGCGTCGTTGGCCTTCAGCTCGTCGATCCCGGCAGCATAGACGATCTGGCCCTTGTCGATGACAGTGGCGTGGCTCGCCAGCCCCAGGCAGAAATGCATGTTCTGCTCGGCGATCAGGACGGTCGATCCGAGCTGGCGGAGCTGCCGCAACAGCTCGCCGATCCGCTGCACGATGATCGGCGCGAGGCCCTCGCTCGGCTCATCGAGCAGCAACAGCGCCGGGTTGCCCATCAGCGTGCGCGCGATGGCGAGCATCTGCTGCTCCCCGCCCGAGAGACGTCCAGCAATGCGATGGCGCAGCGGCTCCAGCAGCGGGAAGACGTCGTAGATGCGCTTGATCGGCCACTCGTCCTGGCCTTCCGGCCCCTTCTTGCGACCGATGACGAGATTGTCCTCGACCGTGTGCTCCGGAAAGATCTGGCGATCCTCCGGCACGAAGCCGAGACCGGCGCGCGCGATATGGTGCGGCTTCTGGCCCGAGATCACCGCGCCGCGCAGGCTGATCCTGCCCCGCCGCGGCGGCGCCAGCCCCATGATCGCTTTCATGGTCGTCGATTTACCCGCGCCGTTGCGCCCGAGCAGCGCCATGGTCTCGCCCTGCCGCACCGAGAGGCCGACGCCGAACAGGATCTGGCTCGTGCCGTAGTAGACGTCGAGATCGGCGACTTCGATAATGGTCGCGCTCATGCGGTGGCCCCCGCATGTTCGGTGCCGAGATAGGCCTCGATCACGGCGCTGTTGCTTCGGATTTCGTCAGGCGTTCCGGTTGCCAGGATGCGGCCGTAGCAGAGCACGACGATCTTTGGGGCGATCTTGAACACGATGTCCATGTCGTGCTCGATGAAGACGACGGTGATTTTCTGCGTCTCCCAGAGCTCGCGCACCTTGTCGATCATGCGCCAGCGCTCTTCCGGGCCCATGCCGGCAGTTGGCTCGTCCAGCAGCAGAACCTTTGGCTCGAGCACCAGAGCGAGCGCAATGTCGAGCAGCTTCTGGTCGCCATGCGACAGCGTCGCGGCGGTACGGTTGCGCTTGCTCGCCAAGCCCAGCAGCTCCATCACATGCTCGGCGCGGTCGCGCGTCTCGGGCAAAGGAAAGCGCTTGTGCAGCACCGCGGACGAGCGCTGGTCGGCGCTGACTGCGGCAAGCATGGTCTCCTGCACCGTCAGCGATTTGAAGATGCTCGCGACCTGGAAGGCGCGGCCGATGCCGTGACGCACGATCTCCGGCGGCGAGCGGCCGGCGAGATCGACGCCGTCGAGCAGCACCTGGCCGGAATCCGGCCTCAAGGCGCCGGTGATCAGGTTGAAGAACGTGCTCTTGCCTGCGCCGTTCGGTCCGATCACCGCCGTGAGCGAACCGTCGGGGAAGTCCAGCGTGACGTCGTTGGTCGCCTTCACGCCGCCGAAGGATTTTGCGAGGTTGCGGATCTCGAGCATCGCTAGCGCCCCTCGCCCGCATCACGCCGGTGCGCGAACCAGTCGGCGACGAAATCCAGCAGGCCTTTGCGCAGGCCCAGCGCGAAGAACAGGATGACCACGCCGAGCACGATGCCGTGGTACTCGGTGAAGCGCGTGACGGTGTCGTTGAGCAGAAGCAGCAGCACGGTGCCGACCATCGGCCCCAGGAAGGTCGAGACGCCGCCGAGCATGTTGATGAAGATGCCCTCGCCCGAGATCGTCCAATAGGCGAATTCCGGATAGGCACCGGAGACGAACAGCGCCATCACCATGCCCCCCATCGACGCAAACAATGCCGCCAGCACGAAGACAGTCAGCTTGGCCCGCCAGACGTCGATGCCGAGGAAGCTTGCGCGCGCGGCATTGTCGCGGATCATGCGCAACGTGTAACCGAACGGCGATTGCGCGATCTGGCGCATCGCGAGCAGGCCGAGGATGAGAAGCGCGCAGCTCGCGACATAGAGATGAATGTGATTCGCAAGATTGATGCCGAGGAATGTGGGGCGCGGAATGCCGCCACGCAGGCCCTGGTCGCCGCCGGTGAAGGAGGCCCAGGACAGGATGGTCGAGTGGATCAGCATCTGAAACGCGAGCGTGACGAAGGCGAAATAGATATCCTTCAGCCGCACGCAGATCGCGCCGATGACGGCGGCGATTACCGCCGTGATCGCCAGCGTCGCGACGAAGGCCACGGGAATCGGCACGCCCAGCTTCTGCATGATCAGGCCAAAACTGTAGGCGCCAAGGCCGAAGAACATGCCGTGGCCGAACGAAGTCAGGCCGGTGTAGCCGACCAGCAGGTTCAGCGAGGTCGCGAACAGGCCATAGGCGGAGCAGCGGATGACGAAATCGAGCAGCGCCTTGCTGCCCGTGAACAGCGGCAGGCTCGCCAGCACGGCAAAGGCGACGAGCGCGATCAGGACGTCGCGATAGCGTTGCAGTGCCGCACCGCTGCGCACCGGCGCCAGCGTTTCGGCACGTCCGGCCTCGAGCTCGGTCATGCCGCCTCCTTGCCGAACAGGCCGGTGGGCTTGGAGACCAGCACGATCACCATGAACAGGTACATCAGGCCTTCCGTGAATAGGGGAAAGCCGAGCGAGCCGAAGGACCTGATAAGCCCGAGCAACAGCGCGCCGATCAGAGCGCCTAGGATCGAGCCCATGCCGCCGATCACGGTGACGATGAAGGATTCGATCAGCACCGAAAATCCCATGCCGGGGGTGAGCGAACGAACGGGCGCCGCGAGCGCGCCGGCAAGGCCCGCCAGCATGCCGCCGAGCGCGAACACGCCCCCATAGATCAGACCGGTGTTGATGCCGAGCGCCGAGACCATGCCGGGATTATGTGCCGCCGCCCGGATCACCTTGCCGATCCGGCTGCGCGACAATCCGATGCCGAGCACGATCGCCACAACGAGCGCGACGCCGATCAGCAGCAGGTAGTAAGGCGGCACCACGCCGCCGGCGATGAACAGCGGCATCACCTGGAACGCCGCGGGCATGCCCATCGACTTGAATTCCGGCCCCCAGATGATGCGCACGACATCGTCGAAGATGAGCACGAAGGCGTAGCAGACGAGCAGCTGCATCAGCACGTCGGCGCCATAGACGCGGCTCATGAAGACGCGCTCGAAGATCAGACCAAGAATCGCGGTCCCGGCCGCGCCCGCGAACATCGCCAGCGCGAAGCTCCCGGTGAGCTGATAGGCCGTCATCGCGAAATAGGCGCCGAACATGTAGAAGGCGCCGTGGCTGAAATTGACGACCTTGAGCACGCCGAAGATCAGCGTCAGCCCGACTGCAACCAGGAACAGGAGCATGCCGATGATGAGGCCGCTGGTGGTTTGCGTCACCAGGCAGGCGGAACTGGAGAGGCAGCCGGCGAGCGCGTCGAGATCCACGGGAGCACTTTCATTGCGACGCGCCGAACTTGGCGCGGAGAGCCAAATCAAAACGGCGGAGACGGTCGCCCGTCCCCGCCGCGCGTCACATCAGGTGTAGCCCTTGCTCTTCTTCCACTCGGCCTCGAGCTCGAAGATGGTCTTCCAGTCGCCGGCCTTGACCTCGGGCACGTAGGGCTCCTGCGGGATCGTGGTGCCCCAGCCGATGGCGTAGCCGACCAGCGTGTGGTCGTCGCCGCGCATCGTCACGGTGCCGTCGGCGCCGAACGGGCACTTGATGGTGAGGCCCTTCAGCACCTCCGCGATCTTCTTGCCGTCGGTGGAGTTGGCTTTCTTCGCGGCCTCAGCGAGGAACATCACGGCCGTCGCGTTCTGCCACGACCAGTTGGTCGGATATTCGTTGTACTTCGCCTTGTAGGCATCGCCCCAGGCCGCATTCTCCGGCGTGGTCGGGAAGGTCTTGATGTAGCGGTTGCCGGAGTGGATGCCTTTCGGCAGGTTCTTCACCACGGTAAGCGCGGTGTAGTCGGCCATGTTGACCGCGAAGACCTCCATCTGGCCGAACATCGCGTAGATGTTGGCCTGGTCGATATAGGAGGTGAGATCGCCGCCCCAGAGGCAGGAATACAGCGCATGCGGCTTGGCCTGGAGGATCTTGGTTACCACTTCGGTGTAGTCGGGCTGGAACAGCTTAGGCCAGGACTCGCTGATGATTTCGACGTCGGGCGCAAAACGCTTCAGGTACAGCGTGAACTCGCCGGTCGTGTCGCGGCCATAGGCATAATCCGGCGAGCAGGTCGCCCATTTCTTCAGGCCCTTGGCTTTCGCGATCGAGGCGGCATAGCTGCCGCCGACGATGGAATCGTGGATGCCCTGGCGGACGCAACGGAACGCGTTCGGGATGTGCTGCTTCGGATCGGCCGTGAGCGAGGACGCCTCCGAACAGGTGTGGACGCAGAGCACACCGAGATCGCGCGCGACTTCGTGAACCGCAAACGATCCGGACGACGCCTCGCCGTCGATCAACCACTCGCAACCATCGGTGTTGACGAGCTCGCGCGCGACGCGCGCGGCTTCCTGCGGCTGGCCCTTGGAGTCACGGATCACCATCTCGATCTGGCGGCCGGCAAGTCCGCCGGCGGCGTTGACCTTGTCGACCTCGAGCATCACCGCATTGCGCGACGACGTGCCGAGCTGCGCGACGCGGCCCGACAGAATCGTCGGCATGCCGATCTTGATGGTCTTGGCTTGCGCGCGCGCCACCCACGGTGCGGCAACACTCATCGCACCGGCGCCCATCAGCGCCAGCGTTGAACGGCGGCTGATGCCCGGCATGCGGGTTCTCGTCATTTTCCCCTCCCTCTTTCGGGTCGGCGTTTCCTGGTCCCTTGCCGGAGATCGTCTCGTCTCCGTGTTCCCAACAATTTCAGAGGCAGGGGGGTGACGTCAAGCCAAAGATGAATTACGAGTCATAATTCATCAAAGGAGGAAACGAGGCCGGTAATCGGCCCAAAACCCGCAAAATGATCAATCTTTCGAGCTTCATCACCTTTCATGCCCGGCGCACGCCGGACCGGCCCGCGCTGAAATATCGCGGCGAGGAGATCTCCTACGCCGATTTCGATGCGCGCATCCGGCAAGCGGCCGGCTGGCTCGCCGCGCAGGGCATCGGCGCGGGCGACGTCGTGGCCGTGCTGATGAAGAACAGCGCGGCGTTCCTGGAGCTCGTCTTCGCCACCAGTCATCTCGGCGCGGTGTTCTTGCCGATCAATTTTCGACTGTCGCGCGACGAGGTCGGCTACATCGCGGGCAATGCCGGCGCGCGGTTGTTGATCGTCGATGAGGAACTCGCCGCGAATGCAGCGGGCGCGAAGGTTGTCGTGCTGAACGAAGTTGCGCAGCAAAGCATCACGCACCTCGCGGGCGAGGCCGTGCCCGCGCCGATGCACGTCCGCGCACCGTCCGACCTGATGCGGTTGATGTACACCTCGGGTACGACCGACCGCCCCAAAGGCGTGATGCTCACTTACGATAATTTTTACTGGAAGTCCGCCGACCAGACGATCGCGCTCGGCATCGGTGCCGAGACGCGACTGCTCGTTGTCGGCCCGCTCTATCACGTCGGCGCGCTCGACCTGCCCGGCATCGCCGTGCTCTGGCATGGCGGCTTCATCCGCGTCGAACGCAATTTCGAGCCGGAGACCGCGCTTGCGGCAATCGCGGAGGACAAGCTCAACGCGGCATGGTTCGCGCCCGTGATGACCACCGCGATGCTCACCTGCCCCACCCGCGATCGCCACGACGTCTCCAGCCTGAGATGGGTGATCGGCGGCGGCGAGAAGACGCCGGAGCTCCGCATCCGCGCCTTCTCCGAGTTCTTCCGCAATGCGCGCTACATCGATGCCTATGGCCTCACCGAGACCGTCGGCGGCGACACCTTCATGGAAGCCGGCCGCGAGATCGAGAAGATCGGTTCAACCGGGCGCGCCATCGCCCACGTCGAGATCGAGATCCGTGACGAGGACGGCAAGACGCTGCCGCCGAACGTCAATGGCGAGATCTGCCTGCGCGGACCGAAAATCACGCGCGGCTATTGGAAGGATCCGGAGAAGACGGCGGCGGCCTTCTTCGGCGACTGGTTCCGCAGCGGCGATGTCGGCTATCTCGACGAAGAAGGCTTCCTGTACCTGACCGACCGCAAGAAGGACATGATCATCTCGGGCGGCGAGAACATCGCTTCCTCCGAGGTCGAGCGCGTGATCTACGATTTGCCCGAGGTGCGCGAAGTCGCGGTGATCGGGCTGCGCGATGCGCGCTGGGGCGAGCGGCCGGTCGCGATCGTCGTGCTGGCCGAAGGCGCGAGCCTTGAACTCCCTGCCCTCGCCGAGCACTGCCGCGCGCGCCTGGCGAGCTTCAAGGTGCCGAAGCAGCTCGTCATCCGCAACAGCCTGCCGCGTAATCCGAGCGGAAAGATCCTCAAGCGCGTGCTGCGCGCCGAGCTGGAGACCTCTGAATGACGCAAGCGAATGCCAAGGTCACAAAGCTCAACCGCGTCGAGCGCAACGCCTGGACCAAGCAGAAGATCTTTGACGCCGCGACCAAGGTCGTCGGCAAGCATGGCTATGCCGAAGCCTCCGTCGCCCGCATCACGGAAGAAGCCGGCGTCGCGCAAGGCACCTTCTACAATCATTTCGAGAACCGGCAGGAGCTGCTCGACCAGCTCCTGCCGAAGATCGGCCTCGACATGGTGGAATTCATTCGCGCCCGCACCGGCACCGCCGATGCCGCGCGGCAGGAGATCGCCCGCTTCTCCGCCTTCTTCGACTTTATCCGCGAGGTGCCGGAGTTCCTGCGCATCCTCAACGAGGCCGAATTCTTCGCGCCCATCGGCTACCAGAAACATCTCGACAACATCTCGGTCGCCTATGTCCGCATCTTGCGCCGCGCACGAGCGGCAGGTGCGATCGAGAATTACAGCGACGAGGAATTCGAGGCGATCGTCCACATGCTGATGGGCGCGCGCGGCTATCTCAGCCGCCGTTACTCCTATTCGGCAGGCGGCGTCACCGCCGTGCCCGACCACGTCATCTCCGCCTATCGCAAGCTGATGACGCGCGGCCTCTTCAGTGCATCCGGAGATCAGGACACGCCATGAACATCGCATCTCCACAAAAGCCGCTCGATCTCGTCTCCGCGATCGCCGAAGGCGATATCCGCTGCCTGCTGATGGTGCTGGTGCACATGACCGGCGATGAGCGCTGGCTCGAGCCGCCGTATTTGCCCAAGCGCGACATCCGCCTCATTCCCGATCCGGAAGCCGGCGTGCCCCGGGAGGTCCAGGACGAGATCCGCGCCGCGGTGGTCAGGCTGTTTGCCGACGGCACGCCAAAACTTGTCATCACCGACCCCGGCGAAGCGCTGCTCTTGAAGATGATGCGCGCCTGCCTCGGCGAGAACGTCGCGCCGGAGTATGCGCCCCTGATGCGCGAGGAGATGGGGTTTGTGGCGCGCGAGCCGCAGTGGACGCAGCGCCCTTCCGACGAGAAGCTTGCCGGCCAGCACGTCCTGATCGTCGGCGCCGGCGTCTGCGCCATCGCGCTCGGCGTGGCACTCGGCCATCTCGGCATCCCCTACACCATCGTCGAGAAGAACGACGAGCTCGGCGGCACCTGGTGGATCAACCGCTATCCCGGCTGCGGCGTCGATACGCCGAACCATTCCTATTCCTACTCGTTCGGCTCGGGCAATGCATGGACGCGCTATTTCTGCCAGCGCGAGGAGCTGCTTGCCTATCTGCTGAAGGTCGCCGAGGAATACGGCATCCGCGAGCATCTGCGGGTCAATACCGAGCTGACAGCGTCGCGCTGGGACGAAGGCAAGCGACGCTGGATCTCAACGCTGAAGACGAAGAGCGGCGAAGAGATTTTTGAATCCACCGCGCTGGTCTCGGCTATCGGCCAGCTCAACGATCCCTCGCGCGCGCATTTCAAGGGCGAAGACAGTTTCAAGGGAACGATCCTGCATTCGGCGCTGTGGTCAGGCGATATCGACCTCGACGGCAAGCATGTTGCCGTGATCGGCACCGGCGCGACATCGATGCAGCTGGTGCCGTCAATCGCCGGCCGCGTCGCCTCCGTCACAGTCTATCAGCGTAGCGCGCAATGGGCGCGGCCCGTTAAGGGCTATTCCGATCCGATCAGCGACGGCGCGCGCTGGCTGCTCGCGCATCTGCCGTTCTATGTGCAGTGGTACCGCTTCAACATGTTCTGGCGCTATGGCGACGGCCTGTTGCCGTTCCTGCGCAAGGACCCGGCCTGGCCGCATCCGGAGCGCGCCGTCAACAAGGGCAACGACCGGCATCGCCAGGAGCTGACCGATTTCATCCTCACCGAGCTGAAGGATCGGCCCGACCTGATCGCCAAATGCGTGCCGACCTATCCGCCCTATGGCAAGCGCATCCTGCTCGACAACAACTGGTTCAGGACGCTCACGCGGGACAATGTCGAGCTCGTCACCGACACGATCGATCATTTCGATCGCGACGGCATCGTCACCGCAGACGGCGAGCACCGCCCCGCCGACATCGTCGTGGTCGCCACCGGCTTCAAGGTCACGGAGATGGCGGCGCGCCTCAACATCAGCGGCCGCGGCGGCAAGGATCTGCGCGAGGCCTGGGCCAACGACAACCCGACGGCGTTCCTCGGCCTCACCGTCCCGGACTTTCCGAACTTCTTCTGCATGCTCGGCCCAAACTCCGGCCCCGCCCATGGCGGCAGCGTCATCTTCCAGTCAGAATGCCAGAGCCGCTATATCTCCGCCTGCCTCGCCGACATGATCGAGCAAGACGTCGCCGCCATCGACGTCCGTCCCGACGTGCTCGACGACTACGTCCGCAAGGTCGATGCCGAGCACGAGGCGATGATCTGGACCCATCCTGGCATGAGCACCTATTATCGCAATTCGAGCGGCCGCGTGTTTTCGGCGATGCCCTGGCGGTTCGTGGACTACTGGCGCATGACGCATGATCCGGATCTGGGGCAGTATCGGCTGACGAAGGGGTAAGAGGTTGAGGCATTGAGGCGTTGATTGCGCCACGACGGCACTGCACCCTCGCCCCTTGTGGGAGAGGGTGGCTTCGCGAAGCGAAGCCGGGTGAGGGGTTCTATCCCCACGAACGGTAGCGCGAGTGGATAGATACCCCTCATCCGGCGCTTCGCGCCACCTTCTCCCACAAGGGGAGAAGGAAGAAAGAGGAAGCCGCCAATGCCCAGGCCAATTGTCCGCGTCTACACCGACTACAAGAGCCCTTACGCGTTCGTGGCCAACAAGCGGCTATTTTCGCTCGAGGAGGCGCACGGCGTCGAGCTCGAATGGCTGCCCTATACGCTGCGCGTCGCCGAATTCATGGGGACGGTCGAGGAGCGCACGCCGCATTTCTGGCGCAAGGTGCGTTACGCCTATATGGACGCGCGGCGCTATGCCAATGCGCAAGGGCTCGTCATGAAGGGGCCGCGTCGCATCTACGACGCCTTCTATTCCAGCGTTGGAATGCTGTTCGTACAGCGGCACGGCTTCTTCCGCCCTTATCACGACACGGTGTTCCGCAAATTCTGGAGCCATGAGCTGGAGATCGACGATCTCGCCGCAATCACGGACGTCATCAAATCTTGCGGTGGCAAGGCGCCCGAGTTCGAAGCCTACGTCAACGGCCCTGCCCGCGCCGAGCACGACCGCATCATCGACGAGGCCGAAGCACTCGGCGTGTTCGGCGTGCCGACCATGGTGTTCAACGGCGAGCTGTTCTGGGGCGGTGATCGCATCGACATGCCGATCGAACGGATCGAGCGTCCGGAAACGATCGAGGCCGCGCTCGGCAGCCGCCACCGCAAATCAGTGTAGCCGTTACGCGGCGAGGCCGCTCTCGACCGGAGCAAATTCCAGCCCGAGGCTCTCGGCAACCGCCTTGTTGGTTATGCGGCCACGATGCACGTTCAGTCCGTTGCGCAAATGCGGATTTTCCAGGACCGCGGCAAAGCCCTTGTTGGCGAGCATCAGGCCGAATGGCAGCGTTGCGTTGTTCAGCCCCTGGCTCGACGTCACCGGCACCGCGCCCGGCATGTTGGCGACGCAATAATGCACGATGCCGTCGACCTGATAGGTCGGATCGGCGTGCGTGGTCGGATGCGATGTCTCGAAGCAGCCGCCCTGGTCGATCGCGACGTCGACCAGCACGGCGCCCGGCCGCATCGACTTGAGCATCGCGCGCGTGACGAGCTTTGGTGCGCTGGCGCCCGGCACCAGCACCGCCCCGATCACGACGTCGGCGGCGAACACCTCGTCCTCGACCGCTTCGATGGTCGAGAAGCGGGTGCGCACCCGCCCGAGAAACACATCGTCCAGCTCGCGTAGACGGGGAATCGAGCGGTCGATCACAGTGACTTCCGCACCGAGGCCCGCCGCCATGCGCGCCGCCTGCGTTCCCACCACGCCGCCGCCGAGCACGACGACGCGCGCCGGCTGCACGCCGGGCACACCGCCGAGCAGCACCCCGCGGCCGCCGACCGATCGCTTGAGCGCGGCGCCGGCGGCTTCGACGGCGAGGCGGCCGGCGACTTCGCTCATCGGCGCAAGCAGGGGGAGGTGACCGGCCGCGTCGGTGACGGTCTCATAGGCGACCGCAGTGCAACCGGAAGCGAGCAGGCCCTTGGCCTGTTCGGGATCCGGCGCAAGATGGAGGTAGGTAAAAAGGATCTGGCTCTCGCGGAGCTGGGCCCATTCGCTTTTCTGCGGCTCCTTCACCTTCACGATCATGTCGGAGCTGGCGAAGATGTCGCGGGCGCTCTCGGCAATCGCGGCCCCTGCCCGCTGGTACACCTCGTCGGAAGCGCCGATGCCGCTGCCGGCGCCGGTCTCGACCGTCACCTGGTGCCCAGCCGCGACATATTCGCGTACGGCGCCCGGGGTGAGCCCGACGCGATATTCCTGCACCTTGATCTCCTTGGGCACACCGACGCGCATTTTGGGCTCCTTCCAACGTCCTGATTCACCCCGTCATCGTAGCGATCGGGCCAGTTTGGTTTCGTGCAAATATCCGCTAGCTTCGACCTCCCCGCGCCGGTTTCCGGCGTGCAAACGCCCTTTCACGCTGGAAACGAAACCTTGGCCCTCGACCGGAAAGATCTCGCCATCCTCGCGGAACTCACCACCAATGCGCGGGCCAGCCACACCGAGCTCGCCACGAAGGTCGGGCTATCAAGCACGGCGCTGGCGCGGCGGCAGAAGGCGCTGGAGGACGACGGCTACATCCAGGCCTACCAGGCTGCGCTCGATCTCGCGCAATTCGGCCTCACCACGACGGTGCTGGTCCGCATTGCGCTGGAGAGCCAGAGCGACGAGGCACTGAAGGCGTTCGAGGCCGAGGTGGTGAAATGCCCGTCCGTCGTGCGCTGCTTTCTGATGTCCGGCACCGACGACTACATCCTGATCGTGCTCGCCCGCGACATCCAGGATTTCGAGCGCATCCACCGTACCGAGTTGTCGCGCCTGCCGCGCGTGGCGCGGGTCCAATCGAGCTTCGCGCTGCGCGAGATCGTCAACCGCGCGGTGCCGACGGTGGTTTTCGGCGAAGCCAAGCGCTGACACTGTGTCGCGGGCGCCATAATTCCCGGCAGGGAACCAAGCGGCCGGTTGTAAGTTGGACGCCATTGGCAAGCGGAGGCGACGGTGCCTCCGCGTCAGTTCGGCTGACGTCTCGGCTCGGTCGCCGTCGCAGGGAGCAGGACATGAGCGATGTCACGCACGAGATTCCCGAACGCATTCCAGTTCATATCGTCGTCAATGGCGTCGGCCACACGCTCGATCTCGTGCCCTGGACCACGCTTCTGGATGCCCTGCGTGACCATCTTGCGCTGACCGGCACCAAGAAAGGCTGCGATCACGGCCAATGCGGCGCCTGCACCGTGCTGGTTGACGGTCGGCGCGTCAATTCCTGCCTGACGCTCGCCGTCATGAAGGACGGCGCCGAGATCACGACGATCGAAGGCCTTGCCAAGGACGGAACGCTTCATCCTGTGCAGCAGGCGTTCATCGACCACGACGCCTTTCAGTGCGGCTATTGCACGCCGGGACAGATTTGCTCGGCCGCGGGCCTTCTGGCCGAAGGCCGCGCCCGGGATGCCGACGAGATCAGAGAGCTGATGAGCGGAAATCTCTGCCGTTGCGGCGCCTATCCGAACATCGTCGCTGCGATCCAGCAGGCAATGGGCCGGCCATGAACAACTTCCAATATTCCCGCGCCACCGACATCGCCGATGCGATCCGCTTGCTGGCCGCCGATCCCGGCGCCAAGCTGATTGCCGGCGGCACCAATCTGATCGACCTGATGAAAGAAAATGTCGAGCGGCCCTCCCGGCTGATCGACATCTCCCGCCTGCCGCTCCGCGACATCGAGGAGACGGCCGACGGAGGCCTGCGCATCGGCGCCTTGGTACCGAATTCAGACCTCGCTTACCATCCGCTTGTCGAGCAGCGTTATCCCCTGCTCGCCGCCGCCATCCTCGCCGGCGCTTCCGCTCAATTGCGCAATATGGCCTCCGTTGGCGGCAACCTGATGCAGCGCACGCGCTGCGCCTACTTTTATGACACGGCGACGCCCTGCAACAAGCGAGAGCCCGGCAGCGGCTGCTCGGCAATCGACGGCCTCAACCGCAACCACGCAATCCTCGGTACGAGCGCGTCCTGCATCGCGACCAACCCGTCCGACATGAGCGTAGCACTTGCCGCGCTCGGTGCGCTCGTGCACATCGCAGGTCCCTCCGGCCGGCGCACAATCGCATTGACCGATTTCCATCGGCTCCCGGAGGACAAGCCCCATGTCGACACAAATCTCGGCACCGGCGAGATCATCGCGGCCGTCGAACTTCCCAAGCATGGCTTTGCCCGTAACTACAGCTATCTGAAAATCCGCGACCGGCTGTCCTATGCTTTTGCTTTGGTCTCGGTCGCGGCCGCGCTCGAACTGGATGGCAACGCGATCAGCGAAGCCCGCCTGGCGCTCGGCGGCGTGGCTCACAAGCCCTGGCGCAGCCTTGAGGTCGAAGCGGCGTTGCGCGGCCAGGCAGCGACGCCGGACCACTTCTCGCGCGCGGCCGATCTGCTGCTGCACGGGGCAACGGCCCGCGCACATAACCGCTTCAAGATCGAGCTCGCACGCCGCGCCATCGTGCGTACGCTGATACAGGCCGCGAGCGCCACGCCACAATCACAGGCTCACAAGAAAATCGCGTGAGGGACCGATGAACGCCTATGTCGGAACGCCAACGTCCCGCGTCGATGGCCGCGCCAAGGTCACCGGAGCCGCCAAATATGCCGGCGAATTCCCGGCAGACGGCCTCCTCCATGGCTTCGTTGTCGAGGCCACGATTCCGCGCGGACGTATCGCTCGCCTCGACGCCAGCGACGCGCTGCAAGTGAAGGGCGTGGTCGACGTGCTCACGCATGCGCATCGTCCGCCCCTCGCCGACAATGACGATGCCTGGAAGGACGAGGTGGCGCCGGAGAAAGGCTCGCCCTTCCGCCCGCTCTATGACGACAGGATCTGGTTCAACGGCCAGCCCATCGCGCTCGTCGTGGCGGATGACTGGGAAACCGCTAAATTCGCTGCGACCCGCGTGCGCGTTGAATACGACCGGGAGGCATTTGCAACCGATCTCGAATCCGAACATGGCAAAGCCGGCAAAGTGGATCGGCCGCACAGGCCGCGCGGCGACGCCGCCGCGGCGCTGGCTGGGGCCGCTGTGCGGCACCAGGCGGATTATGTCCTGCCGACCGAGCACCATAACCCGATGGAGCTCTATGCGACCACGGTGGTCCGCGACGGCAGCGGCAGGCTTACCGTCTATGACAAGACGCAAGGTGTCCAGAACGTCCACAAATATCTATGCAGTGTGTTCAACAAGAGGCACGATGATCTCCGCGTGGTCTCGCCCTATGTCGGCGGTGCCTTCGGCTCCGGATTGCGGCCGCAATACCAGGTGGTGCTGGCGACGCTTGCCGCGCTCGAACTCAAGCGATCCGTCCGTGTCGTGCTGACACGGCAGCAGATGTACGGGCTCGGCTACCGGCCGATGACCATTGAGCGTGTCGCGCTCGGCGCAAGGCCCGACGGCACGCTCGATGCCGTCACGCACGAGGCCACTGCCGTGACTTCGCGCTACGAGGATTTTTCGCGCAATGACACCGGCTGGGCGGAACAGCTGTACAAGAGCCCGAACAGCCTCTTCTCCCACAAGCTCGTCGATCTCGACCTCTCCACACCCTGCGACATGCGCGCACCCGGCGCCGCCTCCGGCGTCTGCGCGCTCGAATGCGCCATGGACGAATTGGCCGTCGCGCTCAAGCTCGATCCGATCGAGCTGCGATTGAAGTGCTATTCGGACCGCGACCAGAGCGAAGACCTGCCCTACACCAGCAAGCAGCTGCGCGAATGCTACGCCCGCGGCGCGGAAGCGTTCGGCTGGGGCCGGCGCAATCCTGCGCCGCGCTCCACGCGCGACGGCAAGGAGCTGGTCGGCTGGGGCATGGCGACGGGGGTGTGGGAGGCGCTTCAGATGCCGGCCGCCGTCCGCATCGTGCTGACGTCGAACGGCCATGCCGAAGTATCCTGCGCCGCCTCCGATATCGGCACCGGCACCTACACCATCGTGGCACAGGTGGCCGCCGACGCCCTCGGGCTGCCGATCGAGAATATCGACGTGAAGCTTGCCGACTCGACCTTGCCGCAGGCCCCTGTCGAAGGCGGTTCCTGGATGGCGGCGTCGGCCGCGCACGCCGTGCTGGGCGCGGCCGAAGACATTCGCCAGGAGCTCGCACGGCTCGCCAAGGCGATGCCCGCCTCGCCCCTCGGCGGCGTCGATGCGCCCGACGTGATCCTTGTCGACGGCACGATCGCCAAGGCCGGCGACAAGGCTTGTGCCGTCTCGATCGCCGATGCGATGCGCCACGGCAAGCTCGAGCGGATCGAGAAGCAGAAGCTCAATCATTTCGCGCAGGACAAGTCGCACGCGCGCAACACCCATTCGGCGGTCTTCGCCGAGGTCAAGGTTGACGAAGAACTAGGCGTCATCCGCGTCACGCGCGTCGTGAGCGCGGTCGCAGCCGGACGGATCCTCAATACCAAGACCGGCCGCAGCCAGATCATGGGCGGCGTGGTCTGGGGCATCGGAATGGCACTGCACGAGGAGACGGTGATGGATCACCGCTTCGGCCGGATCATGAACGCGAACATCGCCGAGTACCACATTCCCGTGAATGCCGACGTTCACGACATCGACGTCATCTTCGTCGACGAACCCGACGACCGGATCAACAAGCTGGGCGTCAAGGGCATCGGTGAAATCGGCATCGTCGGCGTGCCTGCGGCAATCGCGAACGCAGTCTATCACGCCACCGGTAAGCGCATCCGGCGCTTCCCGATCACGCTGGACAAGTTGCTGGATTGATCGCCCGTCACACGATCCCCGCTGGATCGGGCGATTGTCATAGAACTGTCATCGAAAGTGCAGAGACCTGCCAGTCTCTGTAGATTCGGGACACACCATGGATTATTTCAAGCGCTTCAACTTCCTGTTCGCCGCACCTGTGTTCGACGCCGACGATCTGGAAGGCATCCGCTTCAACCAGATTATCGAGGAGATCCAGCGCTCCGGCTTCGAGGTCGTGAGGGCCCGCAGACTGGAGGACGCGGAGATCGCGGTACAGACCGACGCCGCGATCGGCTGCATGGTGGTGGACTGGGGCAAGAAGGGCCTCGAGGGGAAGACCTCGGCGCTGATCAACCTGATGCGGCGCCGCGGCCTCGACTTCCCGATCATCCTCCTGATCCGGCGCAAGCGCTTCGAGGATTTGCCGGTCGAGGTGCTCGACTTCATCGACGGCTATGTCTTCCTCTCCGAGGAGACGCCGACCTTCATCGCCAAGAATTTGATCAGCCGGCTCAAGCAATATGCCGAGACGCTGAAGACGCCGTTCTTCGGCGCGCTGGTCGACTACGCCGAGGAAGGCAACCAGCTCTGGACCTGTCCGGGTCACAATGGCGGCGTGTTCTACAACCGCAGTCCGATCGGCCGGGTCTTCGTCGAGCATCTCGGCGAATCCGTGTTCCGCGACGACCTCGACAATTCCGTGCTCGACCTCGGCGACCTCCTCACCCATGAGGGTCCCGCGCTGAGGGCGCAGAAGGAAGCCGCCCAGATTTTTGGTGCGGAAAAGACCTATTTCGTGCTCAACGGCACCTCGACCTCGAACAAGGTCGCGCTCGGCGCCCTCGTCACCGACGGCGACCTCGTGCTGTTCGACCGCAACAATCACAAGGCCGCCCATCACGGCGCGCTGATGATCAATGGCGGCATCCCGATCTACGTGCCGACCATCCGCAATGCCTGGGGCCTGATCGGCCCGATGCGCTGGGACATGCTCGACGAAAAGGCCCTGCGCGAGGCGATCCGGAACCATCCGCTGGTGACGGACAAGGACGCCTGGCGCAAGGAGCGGCCGTTCCGCGTCGCCGTCGTCGAGCAGTGCACCTATGACGGCTCGATCCACAGCGCCGAGATGATCCTGAAGCGCATCGGCCATCTCTGCGAATACATCCTGTTCGACGAGGCCTGGGCCGGCTTCATGAAGTTCCACCCGCTCTATGCCGGCCGCTTTGCCATGGGGCTGGCGAACCTTTCTCCCGAAGCGCCCGGCATCATCGCGACGCAATCCACCCACAAGCAGCTCGCAAGCTTCTCGCAGGCCTCCCAAATCCACATCAAGGACCGCCATATCCGCGGCCAGAAGCGGCGCGTCGAACACCGCCGCTTCAACGAGAGCTTCATGCAGCACGCCTCGACCTCGCCGTTCTACCCGCTGTTCGCCTCCCTCGACGTCGGCGCGCAGATGATGAAGGGCCGCTCGGGCGAGGTGCTGTGGGACGACACGATCCGGCTCGGCATCGAGCTGCGCAAGAAGATCCGCGCCATGCGCCGGGAGTTCGAGGAGAAGGAGCAAAATCCGGATCGCCGCTGGTTCTTCGAGCCCTTTGTTCCCGATCGCGTCACCATTCCCGACGTCAGCCGCCCCGGCGCCGCGCACAACGTCGCCTGGGAGACCCTCTCCACCGACGAGCTCGCCACCAACCCCGCGCTGTGGCAGCTCTCGCCGGATACCAACTGGCACGGCTTCCCGGACCTTGCGGAAGGCTTTGCCATGACCGACCCGAACAAGCTGACGCTGCTGACGCCCGGCTTCGATCGCACCACCGGCGCCTATGCCGAGCACGGCATTCCCGCGCCTGTGGTCGCGCAGTATTTGCGCGAAAACCGCATCGTCCCTGAGAAGAACGACCTCAACTCCCTGCTCTTCCTGCTCACCCCCGGCGTCGAGGCGAGCAAGGCCGGCACGCTGATCTCCGGGCTTGTCGCATTCAAAAGGCTGCATGACGACAACGCGTTGCTGGCCGACGTCATCCCCGAATTTTACCAGCGGCGTCAGGCGCGCTATGCCGGTGTGCGGCTGCGCGATCTCTGCGGCGAGATGCACCGCTTCTTCCGCGCCGCCGATGTCAGCGCCCTCCAGGCCCGGCAGTTCATGCCCGAGCACATGCCCGAGATCGCGATGTCGCCCCGCGATGCCGCGCGCTATCTGTTCAAGAACGACGTCGACTATTTGCCGATCGAGGCGATCGCGGGCCGCATCGCCACCACGCCCTTCGTGGTCTACCCGCCCGGCATCGCCACCATCGTGCCCGGCGAACGGCTGACGGAGCGGGCCAAGCCCATGGTGGATTATCTCAAGATGTTCGAAACCTGCTTCAACACGTTCCCGGGGTTCGATGTGGAAATCCAAGGCGTCTACAAGGAGATCGATGCACAGGGCCGCATCGGCCTCTATACTTACGTCGTTGCCGAGTAGGTGCCGATGAACGAAACAGCGATTGCGCGTACAGATGACGAACCGGTTCTGGTCCGCCCCTCACGGGAGAGCGATGTCGAGGCGATGCTGGCGATCTACCGCCATCACGTCCGCAATGGGGTGCCGCGCGATGTCGAGGGAACCGGCGCGCCCGAACCGGACGATCTGCGCGACCGCCGCAAGAACCTGAAGCAGACCCGCCTGCCGCATCTGGTCGCGACCTATCGCGGCGAGGTGGTCGGCTATGCCTATGCCGTGCTGTTCCGCAAGCGCCCGGCCTACCGCTACACCGCCAAGCACTCGATCTACGTCCACCACGAGCATCTTGGTCGCGGCGTCGGACGGCTGCTGCTCCAGGGAATGATCGATGCGTGCGCGGCGGCCGGCTTCCGCCAGATGATCGGCTATATCGATGCCGACAACGCGCCCTCGCTGGCGCTGCACGAAAAATTCGGCTTCGCGCGCGCCGGCCTGCTCTGCGGCGTCGCCTATCGCCACGGCCGCTGGTCGGACACCGTCATGGTGCAGCGATCGCTCGGCGCGGGCGTCACCGCTCCGCCGACGCTACCGGCACCGGGCCGTTAAACCTTACGAGGGAAAGTCAGCCGGCTTGACCTGGATCCGGTCGGCATGCAGCGACCAGTGATGCAGCGCCTGGTCCTTGCAAAACCGCGCCTTCGCCCGCTCCCTTGCTTCGTCCTCGTCGGTGGCGTCGATTTCGAGCGTGCCCTGGCAAACCTCGATCTGCCGGCCGTACTGGCCGAGCACGTCCTTCATGAACCTGACGACATAAGTTGACATGGGACCTCCTGCCTGCGCCAGCGTGCCCCGGCGGCACTTTAATCCCATTTAGCCTGAACCGGGAAAGGAGATTTTGACGCGGATCAAGATCGGTGACGGTTCCCGTCGCCAACGCAGGCGTCGATACAATCCGTCAGCGATCACGTCTTGATATCGAGGAGGGTCTGTTCTGTCTCGGCGTAGGCTTGAATGACCTTCGCATTGGCGATGAAGCTGTACTTGGCGGCCGCCATTTGAACGAACTCGCTGGCGAGATCGACGTTCGGCGCGGCGACCAGGCCGTCCTCGTTTGCGAAGGGAGCGCTGGGGTCGGATTGTGCGGCATAGCTCGGCGAAACCGTCGACACGGTCGCGACCGTACCGCCTGGCGTCGAGCCGCTCGATTGGGAGACCTGATCGACGCGCAACGGCACATAGGCCGCTGGAAATGTCGGGCCAATGCTCGAGCCGCCCGCACCGGCCGATGTGCTCGATCCGCTTGAAGCGGGTAGCGGGCCGGTCGTGCGCACATTGGCGATGTTGCTCGCGGCCACGTTCACACGCAAACTCGCCGCGGAAAGTCCTGATGTCGCAATCGAAAATATGCTCATGGACTTTCAACTACAGGACAAGTGATACGCGTTCATTCACGCCATCAGTAAAATCCGCAGCTTTCTATTTGCATCCTCGTAACCAACGATCGGAGCGCGATCGGGGTTCGCACGTTCCTACCCCGGCGTCACGCCGAACGCCTGCTTGAAGCGCTCGGCGTAGCGCGGCCAGACCTCGGGATTGATGATGCGCGGCGGGCGTTTGCCGTCGAGCGTGTCCAGCACCTGCTCGGCGGCGATGCGGCCCATGTTCTGGCGCGCCTCGATCGTCACGCCTGCGGTGTGCGGGCTCGCCAGCACGTTGTCGAACTGGAGCAGCGGATGCTCGGGCGGCGGCGGCTCCTTCGACCAGACGTCGAGGCCGGCACCGGCAATGCGCTTGTCGCGGAGCGCCTGGAGCAGCGCATCCTCGTCGTGGATGAAGCCGCGCGCCGTGGTGATGAAATAGGCGTGCGGCTGCATCAGCGCGAATTCGCGCGTGCTGATCATGTTGCGGCTTTTCTTGTCGAGCGGACAGGAGATCGAGACGAAATCGGCGCGGCGCAGCAGCTCGTCGAGCTCGACCTTCTCCCCGCCCCGCTCGGCCATCACCTCGGCCGACAAATACGGGTCATAGGCCAGCACCGTCATGCCGAGCAGGCCCTTGCACAGCGCGGCAATGCGGCGGCCGACATTGCCGAGGCCGATGATGCCCACGGTCTTGTGCTCGACCTCGTTGCCGACGAGCTCGTTGCGGTTGACGTTGGCCTCCCTGCGGAGCTTGCGGTCGGACTGGATGATGCGCTTGGACAGCGTCAGCATCATCGCCAGCGCATGCTCGGCGACGGAATGCGCGTTGCCACCGGACTGGTTGACGACCAGCACGCCCGCATCGGTGCAGGCCTCGACGTCGACAGGGTCGAAGCCCGCGCCATTGCTGGAGACCAGCAACAGGTTCGGCGTGCGCTTCAGGAAGGCGGCATCGACATGGAAATGCGGAGCAAGCTCGTCGCGGGCGGCGCCGATCTGGTAAACATGCGCCGCGTTCAGGATCGGGGCGTAGAAATCTTCGGGGCTCTCGTTCTCGATGCGATCGAGCCGGACGTCGGACCGCGCCTTCAGGATGTCGATATAGATCGGATTGGCCAGGTATTTGACGTAGAAGACGCGCTTGCTATTGACGGACATCAGGACCCTTCCGGCTCTCTCAAGGAGACCCGCAAGGCCAGCGCACCCCGCGCTCCGTCCATGCGTTCCTCCCGTTTTTGCATTATCGCCGCTTATGACATGGCGGTGCCGGCCACGGCAGGCCGTCTGGCGCAGATCACGGTGCTGGCCCGGACATGTTGACAATCCCGCTGCCTGCGTCAAGTTCGGCAGACCGCCGCGACGACCAGAACCAAGAAGCATGCGCGGCTCAAGGGAGAACGCAATGGCGCTTGCGGAACAGCAGACCTCGCCCCAGGCGGCACAAGGCGCCAGCGACAGGAGCTGGCACGGCATCGTCCTGCAGACCCTGAAGCGGAACGAGATCAGCCTGATCCCTTACGTGCCCGACCGCGTGCTGACGCCGCTGATCAAGAACCTGCACGCCGACCCCTTCTTCACCACCTTTGCCACCGCCCGCGAGGAAGAGGCCGTCGGCATCGTCTCCGGCGCCTGGATGGGCGGACGGCGCGGCGCGGTGCTGATGCAGACCTCCGGCTTCGCCACGCTCGCCAACGTGCTGGCCTCGCTCGCGGTGCCCTACCAGATCCCGCTGATCATGTTCGTCTCCGAGCGCGGCACGCTTGGCGAGTTCAATTACGGGCAATCGCTGGTCTGCCGGACCATGCGCCCGGTGCTGGATTCACTCGCGCTGGAGCACCACACCATCACCCGGCTCGACGAGCTCGAATTCATCGCCGACCGCTCGATCAAGCAGGCCGTGACCACGCAGGCGCCGGTGGCGCTGATCCTCAACCCGCTGCTCACCGGCGGCAAGGTTTTCGACAAGTGAGGCCGGCCAGAATGAGCACAGATTTGGACAACCGCAACACCAAGGTCATGAACCGCTTCGATGTCACCTCGCGCCTGATCGCCAGGCTCAAGCACGAGGAAGCGGTGATCGGCGGCATCGGCAACACCAATTTCGATCTCTGGGCCGCCGGCCATCGCCCGCAGAACTTCTACATGCTCGGCAGCATGGGGCTGGCTTTCCCGATCGCATTAGGCGTCGCGCTGGCCCAGCCCGATCGCCGAGTCTTCGCGCTCGAAGGCGACGGCTCGCTGCTGATGCAGCTCGGCGCGCTCGCGACGATTGCGGCGTTGAGGCCGAAGAACCTCATCATGATCGTGATGGACAACGGCATCTACCAGATCACCGGTGCGCAGCCGACGCCGGCCGCGAGTGTGGCTGACATCGTCGCGATCGCCTCCGGCTCGGGACTTGCCAACAGCGCCTGGGCCGCGGACGAGGAGGATTTCGAGCGGCTGGTCGACGAGGCCCTGTCCGCCTCCGAGCCGAGCCTGATCGCGGTCCGCATCGACGACAAGCCGGGCGTGGGTACCACCCGCAGGGATCCCGTTCAGATCCGGGAACGCTTCATGCACGGCCTCGGCGTGCGCGAGCCACTTTAACGTTTCGTCATTAACTACACGGCGATCTGATCCCTGCCCCGCAACAGGCCGTTGCAAATCCGTGCTATCGGCACCGGATGCCCATTTTTATTCGCTTTTTTGCCTGGCTGCTCGCGGCCGCCGTCACTTTCGCAACCCTCGGCCCGCCCGGCCTGCGGCCCCATTCCGATCTCGGCCAGGACGGCGAGCACGCCCTCGCCTTCATCCTGGTCGGACTGGCCTTCGGCCTCGCCTACCGGAATCGCCGCTGGGCTGTCGCGGCCGTCGCGGTGGTCCTGATCGGCGTGCTCGAGCTGATGCAGTTCTGGGCACCGGGACGGCATGCACGGCTGGACGATTTTCTTGTCGATGCCGGCACCGCCTGCATCGGCTTTGCGCTCGCCGCCGTCACCGATTGGATCATGGCGCGCTTCCGCGCCAATTCGGCCCTGACGAACTAGGGCCCCGCGGAGTGACGCTCCGCAGGGCCCGGCTCTTCAAAGCCTTCACGCTCTGATCGATCAGTCGATGATCTTGACGACGCGGCGCGTGCGCGGTTCGACGATGACGCGGCGATCGTTCACGACCGCGTAGCGATACTCGGTGTAGTTCGGCACGGGGCGCAGCACCACGGTCGGGGGCAGCGGCTCGCCGACGATGACGCGCTCGTGGATCACGACGGAATCGTCGCGCGGGATTCCGCCGAGCACGGCATTCGGAATTTCGAGACCGGCGCCGACGGCCGCACCGACGGTGCCGCCGACCATCGCGCCGATCGGTCCGCCGATGTCGCCACCCGCACGCGCGCCGTCCCTAGCGCCCTGTTCGGTCGTCGACTGGGCCAAGGCTGCACTCGACGCCAGCAGCGACACGGCAGCCAGCGAAATCGCAAGACGGGTCTTCATGTCCACACTCTCCAGTGATTGTTCTGCGCCTTCAACCGCGGGGTCGGACCATTGTTCCGGTTCCCGCACGACGAAAGACAGGCCAAATCTGGAGAGTGTTACTGCGTAACACTTACGCTGCGGCGATCTCGTGTCCCGCCATCAGTTCCAGTGCCCGCACCATCGCGGAATGATCCCAGGCCTTGCCGCCATGCGCGGCGCAGGACGAGAACAATTGCTGCGCCAATGCCGTGCTCGGCAGCGACAGGCCGAGCGCGCGCGCACCTTCCAGCGCGAGGTTGAGATCCTTCTGGTGCAGCTCGATGCGGAAACCCGGCTCGAAATTGCGCTTCACCATGCGCTCGCCATGCACTTCGAGAATCCGCGACGATGCAAAACCGCCCATCAACGCCTTGCGCACGAGAACGGGATTGGCCCCCGCCTTGGATGCGAACAGCAGCGCTTCGCTCACCGCCTCAATCGTCAGTGCGACGATGATCTGGTTGGCGACCTTCGTCGTCTGGCCATCGCCATTGGCGCCGACATGCGTGACGTTCTTGCCCATCTTGTCGAAGATCGCCTTCATGGTGCCAAAGGCCCGCTCCGGGCCGCCGACCATGATGGTGAGGCTCGCTGCTTTCGCCCCGACCTCCCCGCCCGACACCGGCGCGTCGAGATAGTCCGCGCCGAGCGCCTCGATCTTCTTCGCGAACTCCTTGGTCGCCAGCGGCGAGATCGAGCTCATGTCGACGACGATCTTGCCCTTGGAGATGCCGCTCGCGACGCCGTCCTTGCCGAACAGCACCGCCTCCACGTGCGGGGTGTCGGGCACCATGATGATGACCGCATCCGCCTCCTCCGCGACTTCCTTCGCCGATTTGCAGGCGATGCCGCCCGCGGAAATCAGCTCAGGCGCGACCGGCGCGACGTCATGCAGGAGCACGCGATGGCCCGCGGCCAGAAGGTGGCCGGCCATCGGCCGTCCCATGGTGCCAAGTCCGATGAAGCCGATGTCGATCATGTCTACGTTTCCTCAGGTCTCAAATGTCTGCGCGGCGTGCCAGGACAGGCCTTCCAGCGTCGTGGTGCGCGGCTTGTATTCGCAGCCGATCCAGCCGCGATAGCCGATCGCGTCGAGGTGGCGGAACAGGAAGGGGTAGTTGATCTCACCGGTGCCGGGCTCATGGCGACCGGGATTGTCGGCGAGCTGGATATGGGCGATCTGCGGGAGATATTCCTGCATGGTCCGGGCGAGATCGCCCTCCATGATCTGCATGTGGTAGATGTCGTACTGGATGAACAGATTGTTCGACCGCACCTCGGAGATCAGCTGAACCGCCTGCTCGGTGCCGTTGAGGTAGAAGCCGGGAATGTCGAGCGTGTTGATCGGCTCGACCAGGAGCTTGATGTTCTCGCGCGCCAGCGTCGAGGCGGCAAAGCGAAGGTTGCCAACCAGCGTTTCGTTGAGCTCGCGCGGGTCGGCATCGGCAGGCGCGATGCCGACGAGGCAGTTGAGCTGCTCGCAATCGAGCGCCTTGGCGTAGTCGATGGCCCGGAACACGCCGTCGCGAAATTCACTGACGCGATCGGGCAGGATCGCGATGCCGCGCTCGCCCGCTGCCCAGTTGCCCGCGGGAAGGTTGTGCAGCACCTGCGTCAGCCCGTGAGCTTCGAGCTGCTCGCGCAGCAGCGCCTTGTCGAAATCGTACGGGAAGAGATACTCGACCCCGGAGAAGCCCGCCGCTTTCGCCGCGGCAAAGCGGTCGGGAAACGGCATCTCGTTGAAGAGCATGGTGAGGTTGGCGGCAAATTTCGGCATGATGCTCTCCCCTATTCCGCCGGCTGCAGCACGCCGGGCCGCTTGGTCTCGACCTCGTCGAGCGGCAGATCCAGCACCTCCTCGAACTCGACGATGTTGTCGATCTCCGTGCCCATCGCGATGTTGGTGACGCGTTCGAGAATGAACTCGACCACGACGGGCACGCGGTGCTTCGCCATCAGTTCACGCGCGGTCGCAAACGCCGCCTGCGTATCCTTGGGATCGGTGACGCGGATCGCCTTGCAGCCGAGGCCTTCGGCGACCGCGACATGGTCGACGCCGTAGCCACCGAGCTCCGGTGCGTTGACGTTCTCGAAGGAGAGCTGGACGTGATAATCCATGTCGAAGCCGCGCTGGGCCTGGCGGATCAGGCCGAGATAGGAATTGTTCACGACGACGTGGATGTAGGGCAGATTGAACTGCGCGCCGACCGCGAGCTCCTCGATCAGGAACTGGAAGTCGTAATCGCCGGACAGCGCGACGATCTCGCGATCCGGGCATGCCGCACGCACCCCGAGCGCGGCAGGCAGCGTCCAGCCGAGCGGGCCGGCTTGCCCGGCATTGATCCAGTTGCGCGGCTTGTAGACGCCCAAGAACTGCGCGCCTGCGATCTGCGACAAGCCGATCACGGTGACATAGGTGGTGTCGCGGCCGAAGGCCTTGTTCATCTCCTCATAGACGCGCTGCGGCTTGATCGGGACGTTGTCGAAATGGCTCTTGCGCAGCATCGTCTTCTTGCGATCGCGGCAGGCCGCGGGCCACGCCTGGCGCTCGCGGAGCCTGCCTGACCGACGCCACTCCCTGGCGACGGTGACGAAGAGCTCGAGCGCGGCCTTGGCGTCCGAGACGATGCCGAGATCGGGATTGAAAACGCGCCCGATCTGGGTCGGCTCGATGTCGACATGCACGAAGGTGCGGCCCTTGGTGTAGGTCTCGACCGAGCCGGTGTGACGGTTGGCCCAGCGGTTGCCGATGCCGAGTACGAAGTCGGATTCCAGCATGGTCGCATTGCCATAGCGGTGGCTGGTCTGAAGGCCGACCATGCCGGCCATCAGCACGTGGTCGTCGGGGATCGCACCCCACGCCATCAGCGTCGGCACGACCGGCACGTTGGCGATCTCGGCGAATTCCACCAGCAGGTCCGAGGCGTCGGCGTTGATGATACCACCACCGGCGACGATCAGCGGGCGCTCGGCGGCATTGAGCATCTCCAGCGCCTTCTCGACCTGCTTGCGCGTCGCGGTGGGCTTGTAGACCGACAGCGGCTCATAGGTCTCGTCGTCGAACTCGATCTCGGCGACCTGCACGTCGAGCGGCATGTCGATCAGCACCGGACCCGGCCGGCCCGAGCGCATGATGTGAAAGGCCTGGCTGAACACACGCGGCACCAGCGCCGGCTCGCGCACGGTCACAGCCCATTTGGTCACGGGCTTTGCAATCGACTCGATGTCGACGGCCTGGAAGTCCTCCTTGTAGAGCCGTGCGCGCGGCGCCTGCCCGGTGATACAGAGGATCGGAATGGAATCGGCGATCGCCGAATATAGCCCGGTAATCATGTCGGTGCCGGCCGGACCCGACGTGCCGATGCAGACGCCGATATTGCCGGCCTTCGCCCGCGTATAGCCCTCGGCCATATGCGAGGCGCCCTCGACATGGCGCGCGAGAATGTGGCGGATCGACCCGCGCTTCTTCAGCGCCGAGTACAGCGGATTGATCGCGGCCCCGGGAACGCCGAAGGCAGTCGAGATGCCTTCCTTTTCCAGAATTCGCACGGCAGCATCGACGGCTCGCATCTTCGCCATATCGGACCTCGCTTGAGTTGCGTCAGCGAGTGCGATCATCAGGCGTGCAAGATGCGATCTCAACGAGATCGATTTTATTTTCCACGATGCGGCAGCCGCGGAAAAACCGTGGCGGTCTCAAACGGTTAGATCGACATCGGCGTGAAAGCCGCTCACTCGAACAGCGGCGCCAGCTCCATCTGCGGCACCAGCACGAGACCCTTGTCGGTGATGCGAATTTCCGGAATGACCGATAGCGGAATCAAATTGAAGCCCATGTAGGGGATGGTGCAGCCGGCTTCCGCCCATTCCTTCTTCAGCACCTTGACCGCTTCGGCGACCTCGGTGACCCGTCTGTCGGAGAGCAGGCCGGCGATCGGCAGCGGAACCAGCGCCCTCACCTTGCCGTCGGCGACGACGCAAACACCGCCCTGCTCCGCCTTGATGGCTGATATCGCCGCCTGCATGTCGCCCTCGTTGGTGCCGGCGACGATGATGTTGTGGCTGTCGTGCCCGACGCTGGAGGCGACCGCCCCGCGCTTCAGGCCGAAATCCTTCAGCACGCCGTAAGCGACATTGCCGGCCGACTTGCCGTGGCGCTCGACCACCGTGACGAAGCACAGGCCGTAGCGCTCAAACAGCGACGGCCAATCCTTTGTCGGCTCGATCGCGACCTTCTCATGGATCAGCGTAATGCCCGGCAGCGCGGTCTTGATGGCATTGACGGTACACGCCTTCGCCGGCAATTCCGGCGTCAGCTTGACCTTCTCCGGAAGCTTTACGGTCGCATAGGCCGCCTTCGGATATTGATAGCGTTGCGACAGCGCCTGATCGAGCCGCGGCGTAATCTTGCCGTGCTCGACCACCAGCTCGCCGCCATACCAGGTGCATTGCGGTCTGAGCTGATCGTCCATCAGCACGAGATCGGCGCGGCGGCCGCCGCCGAGCCCGCCGATATCGCCCTCCATGCCGAAGCGTGTGGCGCCATGCAGCGAGCCCATCGACCAGGCCTGTTCGGGCGACATGCCGGCCTTTACGGCCTCGCGCACCACCCAGTCGAGACCGAACAGCAGAAGATCGTCGGCATCACGGTCGTCGGTGCACACGGCCGTACGCTTGTGCGACGCACCGAGCTCGGTGATGGTGCGGATCGCCTGCGGCAGCGAGTGCCAGGGCGTGGTCGGCGGACCGCCGCGCAGAAAAACCCAGACGCCGGCGTCGAGCAGATCGTCGGCGATGTCGCGATCGATCGCCTCATGGGTGTCGGTGACGCCGGACGCCGCATAGGCCGCGACGAATTCACGGCCGTAAACGTGTCCGGACACCGGCCGTCCCCGCTTCAAGGCAGCGGCAAGGATGGCATGACTGCGCTCGTCGCCCATCGTGACAGGCACGAAATCCATCTTCTCGCCGAGCGCGACCGCTTCGGGCCAGCGGTCGAACAGGCCGGCGATCTTGTCCGGCGTGAGGTCGCCGCCCGCGGTCTCCAGTTCCGCCGACGTGGCCGGCACCGTGCTCGGCACCGTCAAAAAGATCGAGAGCGGCGCCTCGCGCGCGTCCTCCAGCATCGCCTCGACACCGGCGACATCCATGACGTTGCCGATCTCGTGGCTGTCGCAGAAGATCGTGGTGGTGCCGTTGAGGAGCGCAGCCTCGGCATAGGCGCAGGCCGTCACCATGGAGGATTCGATGTGGATGTGCGGATCGACCAGCCCCGGCGCGATGATGCCGCCGGCGGCGTCGTAAAGTGGCACCCCGCCCCAGACCTTCTTCGCCGCCCCGGCCGGTTTCACCGCTGCGACGCGGCCACCGGTGATCCAGACCTCCCGACCGGGATGGATGCGCTCGGAATAGGTCGAAAGCACCCGGGCCCCCGTGACCACGAGATCCGGTGCGACGCGCGCGGAGGCGACATCGGCCAGACACCGGGTCATCGAATGCAGCGGTGCGACGGCGAAGCGGGTAAGTCTGGTCATCGGGACCCTCGCGTGGCGTTACGGCCCAGCGATGGTTACGCCCTGCGCTATAGCGGGCAAGCGCAAATATAACGGCAGACCCTGCTTACGCCTTAGGCGCCGAACTGCCCGTCGTCCCCGCCCTTGCGGGCCTGCGCGGGTTCCGCCTTCTCGGCGGTGCGGCGGCAGCGGGCTTCACGCGAATTCGCATCGACCGGCCCTTTGGCTCATCGATCTCAAACGAATTCGTCTTGCGTACGAGGTCACTCAGCTTGCGGAACCCGAACGTTCTCGGATCGAAATCGGACGCCAGATTGGCGAGCTGCCGGCCGACTTCGCCGAGCGCGACCCAGCCGTCTTCGCTCTCCATCTGGGTGATGACCTTCTTGATGATGGGCGTGGCTGCATCGGGCGGCTGAAGCGACGTCGATCTTGAGGCGGCATCCTGGGTGGTCGCCGGGACGGAGACCAGGTTCTCGGTGTAGACGAACCTTCGGCAGGCCTGCCTGAAGCTCTCCGGCGTCTTCTGCTCGCCGAACCCGAACACGTCGACGCCCTGCTCACGGATGCGGGCGGCCAGACGGGTAAAGTCGCTGTCGGAGGAGACCAGGCAGAAGCCGTCGAACCGGCCGCTGTGAAGCAGGTCCATGGCGTCGATCACCAGGGTTATGTCGGAGGCATTCTTTCCCGTCGTATAGGCGAATTGCTGCTGCGGGATGATGGCGTGCTTCGACAGAATGTCGGCCCAGCCCCTGGACCGTGCATTGGAGAAGTCGCCATAGATGCGGCGGACGCTGGCCTCGCCGATCTTGGCAATCTCCTCGAACAGCCCATCCGCGATCTTCGCAGAGGCGTTGTCGGCATCGATCAGGACGGCGAGACGGGGCGAGCGAAGTTCCGACGGCATGGCGTTTCCTCAACGAGCTGGACGCAGCATTAGAGGACGCTCGCGCCGGGACGGCTAGTCCTCGTTCGCCTTGAAGCGCCCCATCCCCTTCAGCACGAACGGGGCCAGCAGCGCAACCAGCGCGATGCCGAGCAGCGTCGCCGAGATCGGGCTCTGGAGCAACGTCATGGGATCGCCGAGGCTGATCGCGAGCGCACGGCGCAGCTGGCTCTCGGCGATCGGACCGAGGATCAGGCCGACGACGACGGGCGCGATCGGAAAGTCGAACCGGCGCATCAGGAAACCGAGCACGCCGAAGCCGGCCAGCATCGACAATTCGACCACCGAGGGCTTTGCGGCGATGGTGCCCATGGTCGCGAACACGAGAATGCCGGCATAAAGCCAAGGCTGCGGGATCGCGAGCAACCGCACCCACAGTCCGACCAGCGGCAGATTGAGCACCAGCAACATGCAATTGGCGATGAAGAGACTGGCGATCAGGCCCCACACGAGGTCAGGCCGCTCGGCAAACAGTAGCGGCCCCGGGTTGAGGCCGTACTGCTGGAACCCCGCCAGCATCATCGCGGCCGTCGCCGAGGTCGGCAATCCCAGCGTGAGCAGCGGCACCAGCGTGCCGGCGGCGGAGGCGTTGTTGGCGGCCTCCGGTCCCGCGACGCCTTCGATCGCGCCCTTGCCGAATTCTTCCGGATGTTTTGTGAGCCGCTTCTCGGTGGAATAGGACAGAAAGGTCGGAATCTCCGCGCCGCCCGCGGGCAGCGCGCCGATCGGGAAGCCGAACATGGTGCCGCGCAGCCACGGCTTCCACGAGCGCCTCCAGTCTTCCTTGGTCATCCACAGCGAGCCGCGCACCGGCTCGAGCTTTTCCTCGGTGTGGTGGCGGCGCGATGCGACGTAGAGCGCCTCGCCCACCGCGAACAGACCGACCGCAAGCGTGGTCACCTCGACGCCGTCGAGCAGCTCGGGGACGCCGAAGGCAAGCCGCGCCTGCCCCGTCAGCTTGTCGATGCCGACGAGGCCGAGCGTCAGGCCGATGAACAAGCTGGTCAGGCCGCGGATCGGAGAATCGCCGAAGGTCGCCGACACAGTGACGAAGGCGACGCACATCAGCGCGAAATAGTCCTCGGGGCCGAAGCGCACGGCGAAATCGACCAGCCACGGCGCGAGGAACGCGAGCCCGATGGTGGCGATGGTGCCGGCGACGAAGGAGCCGATCGCGGATGTCGCAAGCGCCGGCCCGCCGCGGCCGGCCTTGGCCATCTTGTTGCCTTCGAGCGCGGTCGCCATCGAGGCACTCTCGCCGGGCGTGTTGATCAGGATCGCGGTGGTCGATCCGCCATACATGCCGCCATAATAGATGCCGGCAAACATGATCAGCGAGCCGCCGGGGTCGAGCTTGTAGGTCACCGGCAGCAGCAGCGCGACCGTCAGGGCCGGGCCGATGCCGGGTAGCACGCCGACGGCCGTACCGAGGAACACGCCGATCAGCGCATAGAGCAGGTTCATCGGCTGGACGGCGACCGCCATGCCGTGGGCCAGCGCGGCAAAGGTGTCCATCACAGCAGTCGCTCCAGCGGGCCGGTCGGAAGGCTCAGCGTCAACAGCCGGTCGAACGCGAGATAGATGAGGGTCGACATCACGAGGGCAATGATGCTGTCGACGAGGATGGCACGGCGCCCGAAAGCTGCCGACGTCGTCACGAACAGCGCTGACGTCGCCAGGATGAAGCCGCCGCCGAAGCCGATGATGGCAATGAGGAGCGCAAGGCCAACCAGGATCAGAATCACAGGCACGGGATCGGCGCTCTCGCGCACCGGCAGATTGCCGCGTAGCGCGTCGATGAAATTTCCGATCGCGAGCAGCCCAAGGCCGGTGGCGACCACGACCGGCATCGCCTCCGGTCCCATCCCGTACATCGCAGTGGATTGCAGCCCGCGCGCGTCCCAGACCAGCACCGCGGCGAGACCTGCGAGCAATACAGCGATGACGATGCCGGCGCGATCGACGCGCCGCGGCTGGGCGGGATCGCCTGAGGTCATGACTTGACCAGGCCGACCGATTTCAGCACGTCGGTGACGCGCACGGTTTCCTTCTTCAGGAAGTCGGCGAAGGCGTCGCCGCCGAGATAGGCATCCTCCCAGCCCTTCTGCTTGAGGATCTCCTTCCAGGCGTCCGACTTCACCATCTTCTCGACCGCATCGCTCAGCGTCTTGCGCTGCTCCGGCGTGATGCCGGGAGGCGCGACCACCGAACGCCAATTGGCGATCACGAGGTCGATGCCTTGCTCCCTAAAGGTCGGGATGTCGCTGCCCGCGATGCGCTTCTCCGAGGTCACGCCGATCGCGCGCAGCTTGCCGGACTTGATCTGCCCGTCATATTCGCTCAGCCCCGAAATGCCCGCGGTGACCTTGCCGCCGAGGATTGCCGCCAGCGATTCGCCGCCGCCGGAGAACGGGATGTAGTTGATCTTCTTCGCGTCGGCGCCGACTGCGCCCGCGAACAACGCGGCCATGACATGGTCGACGCCGCCGGCCGAGCCGCCGGCGAAGGTCACCTTGGCGATATCGGCTTTCACCGCGGCGGCGAGATCCTGCGCGGTCTTGATCGGCGAATTCGCCGGCACCACGATCACCTGGATTTCCTCGGTGAGGCGTGCGATCGGCGTCACCTGCTCGAGCGTGACAGGCGATTTGTTCATGGCGAGCGCGCCCACCATGACGAAGCCGTTGACCATCAGCTGGTTGCCATCGCCCTTGGCGCCGTTGACGAACTGCGCGATGCCGATGCTGCCGCCGGCGCCGGGAACGTTGGTGACCTGCACGCTGCGCGCGACGCCCGCGGCAACCAGCGCCTGCTGCATCGAGCGCGCGGTCTGGTCCCAGCCCCCGCCCGGGGCCGCCGGCGCCATCAGCTTGAGCTCCAGCGGCTGGGCGAAGGCCGGCGTAGCTGCCGCAAGGGTCAACGCGACGGCTGCGCCGACAAGGCGCGCGGGAAATTGAAACATGAGGGTATTCTCCGGGCTCGTGCGGACGTCGTTGATCGGTTGCCGCATTGTGTCGTTTGGTCGCATATCAGCCAAAACGGCCGATGCTGTCCAGCGACAGGCCCGGTTCCTTGTTAGCCAGACTTCGGCATCACCCCGCCGAGCGCGACGGTCAATTCGCCGGCGACTTCGCGCACGATTTGGCCGATTTCCGGCAATCTGTCGTCGGTCAGGCGGCTGGTCATGCCCGAGACGGAAATCGCCGCGAGCGGCTCGGCGCAGTCGTTGTAGACCACTGCGGCAATACAGCGCAGGCCCATACAAGCTTCTTCATCGTCGAGCGCAAAACCCTGCTTGCGGATCTTCTCGAGCTCCTTGAACAGATCGCCCGGCCGCACGATCGACTTCTCGGTCAGGCGAGGCATGCCGTGATGGCGGATGACCGCGCCGACGTCCTCGTCCGAATAAGTCGCGAGCACTGCCTTGCCGACGCCTGACGTCACCATGGCGACGCGGCCGCCGACCTGGGTCAGCGAGCGCATGATCTCGCGGCTCTCCATGCGGGTCAGCACGATGATGAACTCGTCGTCGACGACAGCGAGATTGGCGGTCTCGCGGGTGAGATCGCGCAGCTTGCGCAAGTAAGGAATCGCCTGCGTGGAGAAATTACGCCGCCGGGCAAAGCTCGCGCCGACCGTGAAGCTGCGCACGCCGACATGCCATTTGGACTGGGCGCGGTCGAACTGCACGAAGCGGCGGCTCTCCAGCGTCGCCAGCAGGCGGTGCACGGTCGAGGCCGACAGGCCGGTGCGCACGGCGAGGTCGCTGAGGCGGTAGCCTTCGTCGTCTTCGGCCAGCGTTTCGAGGATCGACAGCGCGCGGTCGACGGACTGCACGCCACCATCGCGCGCGTCGTGGTCGGCCTCCGATGGCGATCGAGGCTCGAGCGATTTGCGCCGGATCACGTTCTTGCTCATCGCGACCTGACCGTTCTCCCTCGCCCTATTCTTATTTCCCTCTCCCGCTTGCGGGGAGAGGGTCAGGGTGAGGGGGAGTCTCCGCAAGGACGGTGACAGTTAGACTCGGGGAGAGTCCCCTCACCCGAATTGCTTCGCAATTCGACCTCTCCCCGCGCGCGGGGAGAGGTGAATAACCACCCGCTCCGGATCATACCGAAGCGTCTTCGTCGTCTCAGAGCAGCCCTGCCCCGCGCGCCCACTTGTACTTGGCGCCGAGCACCTCGACCGGCAGCTCGGTGGAATAGGCGTAGGCCGGGATGCCGTTCTGGTAGAGATATTCGGCCGCTTCCTCGACCTCGACGTCGCCGGCGAGCGAGGCGACGATCGGCTTCACGAAGCCCTTGGCCTCCATCTCCTTCTTCACCTCGACCATGTTGCGGGCGAACACCATCGGCGGCGTGACGATGGTGTGCCAGTAGCCGAGGATCAGCGAATGGATCCGCTCATCCGACAGGCCAAGCTTCACCGTGTTGACGTAGGTGATCGGCGGCTCGCCGCCGGTGATATCCACAGGATTTCCGGCCGCACCGAACGGCGGGATGAACTTGCGGAAGGCCGCATCCAGATCCGGCGGCATCGACATCAGCGACAGGCCGTTGTCGACGCAGGAGTCCGACAGCAGCACGCCAGAGCCGCCGGCGCCGGTGATGATCAGTACGTTCTCGCCCTTCGGCGTCGGCAGCACCGGCACGCCACGGGCGAATTCGAGCAGCTGCCGCAGCGAGCGGGCCCGGATCACGCCGGACTGCGCCAGGACGTCCTCGTAGATCTTGTCGTTACCGGCGAGCGCGCCGGTATGCGACGAGGCCGCCTTTGCGCCGGCCGAGGTGCGGCCGGCCTTGAGCACGATGACCGGCTTCTTCTTGGAGACGCGCTTGGCGGCTTCCGCGAAGGCGCGGCCGTCCTTGAGGTCTTCGCAGTGCTGGGCGATCAGGTTCGTGTTCGGATCCTGCTCGAAAAAGGCGAGCAGATCGTCCTCGTCGATATCGGACTTGTTGCCGAGGCCGACGATCGCCGAGACGCCCATCTTCGCCGAGCGCGAGAAGCCGATGATGGCCATGCCGATGCCGCCCGACTGCGACGACAGCGCCGCGTGGCCCTTGACGTCGTAAGCCGTGCAGAAGGTCGCGCAGAGATTGGCCGGCGTATAATAGAAGCCGTAAATGTTCGGCCCCATCAGGCGGATGTCGTACTTCTTGCCGACCTCGACGATCTCGGCCTGAAGCTCCGGCGCGCCGGCTTCAGCGAAGCCCGACGGAATCAGCACCGCACCCGGGATTTTCTTCTCGCCGCATTCGGTGAGCGCCGCCGCCACGAACTTCGCGGGGATCGCGAACACGGCCGTGTCGATCACACCCGAAACGTCCTTGACGCTCTTGTAGGCCTTGTAGCCGAGGATCTCGGCGGCCTTGGGATGGATCGGATAGATGTCGCCCTTGTAGCCGCCGTTGATGAGGTTCTTCATCACGGAGTTGCCGATCTTGCCGTCCTCGGCGGAGGCGCCGACCACGGCGACCGCCTTCGGCTGCATGATGCGGCTCATGGCCGCGACGATCTCTTCGGTCGGGCGCGGCTTCGGCTTGGGCACATAGGCGAAGTCGACGACGATACGCACGTCGGCGGCGATCGCGTCCTTGGCCGTCGCGAACACCGGGTTGAGATCGAGCTCGACGATTTCAGGGAAATCGGTGACGAGCTGCGAAACCTTGACGATGACATCGGCGAGCGCAGTACGGTTCACCGCCTCGCCGCCGCGAACGCCCTTCAAAATCTCATGCGCCTGGATGCCGTCGAGCATCGAGAGCGCGTCTTCCTTGGTCGCGGGTGCGAGGCGGAAGGTGATGTCCTTCAAGACTTCGACCAGCACGCCGCCGAGGCCGAAGGCGACCAGCTTGCCGAACGAGCCGTCGGTGATCGAGCCGACGATGACTTCGGTGCCGCCGGCCAGCATCTGCTGCACCTGGACGCCCTCGATCTTGGCATCGGACTTGTGCTTCTTGGCGTTGGAGAGAATGGTCTCGTAGGCCTTCTCGGCATCCTCGGCCGTCTTGAGGCCGACGATGACGCCGCCAGCTTCGGTCTTGTGGAGAATGTCCGGCGAGACGATCTTCATCACCACCGGGAAGCCCATCGAGGAGGCCATTTTGCCGGCCTCACCCGCCGACCTGGCCACGCCCTCCTTCGGCACCGGAATGCCGTAGGCGTCGCAGACCAGCTTGCCTTCCGGCGCGGTCAGGCTGGTGCGGTTGTCCGCCTTGACCTGGTCGAGCACTTTGCGGACGGCATCTTTGGAATTGGACATATGGCTTCTCCCTTGACCTCAGTTCGTTCTTTCAAAGCGCGCGCGTGTAGCGGCTGCCCGTGATGCTTGCCATTCGCCGCGCTCTGTTCCATGTCGCGGAACGGAGTGGCATAAAGCCCACATTACTCCGCCGCTTTGGATCAAAAATGGCTGGCGATGGCATTTGGTATGCCAGAAGCCAACTTGTCAAGCTGCTGCATGACTTAGAACGCCGCAAAAAATAGCCAGCTTGACATTCTGGCATGTGGTATGCCAAAAACTTTCCCGTTAATAATCCTGTAAAAGACGACTCCCACTGGAGGAGATTCGTCGTGTCACTGCGGAAACCAACCAAGGCGTTGCCGAACATGACCGAGGCAGATATCGCAATCGTTCGTATTGCCCCGGAGAGCAGCTTCAAGAACAAGGCGTATGACGCCTTGAAGGAAGCCATCCTCAAGATGGACATCTACTCGACGCCCGAGCCGGTGATGCTCGACGAGCGCGCGTTGTCCGAACGCCTGGGTGTGAGCCGCACCCCGATCCGCGAAGCCATCGCGATGCTTGAGCAGGATGGCTTCGTGAAGACGGTTCCGCGCCGCGGCATCATGGTGGTGCGCAGAACCAAGAGCGAGATCGTCGACATGATCCGCGCCTGGGCGGCGCTGGAGAGCATGGCGGCCCGCCTGATCACCACCACCGCACGCAAGAAAGACATCACGGCGCTGCGCGACTACTTCAAGGACTTCGGCAAGGACCGCCTGCCCGAGGATCACGTCGAGGAATATTCGCGCGCCAACATCGCCTTCCACCAGGCGCTGATCTCGCTGTCGGAATCGCCGGTGCTGGTCGATCTCACCAACGACCTGCTGCTGCACGTGCGCGGCTACCGCCAGCTCACCATCGGACGCAAGGATCGCACCGCCACTTCGCTGCCCGAGCATCTCAGCATGATCGAAGCACTGGAAGCGCGCGACACCGAGCTCGCCGAGAAGCGCGCCCGCGACCACACCCTTGGCCTTGCCGCTTACGTCGAAGCGCACGGTCAAGAACTGTTCACCTAGCAACGTCCACCAGAAGGGCGAGCCATTCGCCCACAAAGCCTAAAACGGCATATGAGACCAGGGAGACAAGGCCCATGCTGAATACCGCGACCAAGTCCGAAGCACCGGGCACCGAGCAGGAATTGACGGATGGCTTTCATCTCGTCATCGACGCGCTCAAGCTGAACGGCATCAACACCATCTATAATGTGCCGGGCATCCCGATCACGGATTTGGGCCGCATGGCGCAGGCCGAAGGTATTCGCGTGATCTCCTTCCGCCACGAGCAGAACGCCGGCTACGCCGCGGGCATTGCCGGCTACCTCACCAAGAAGCCCGGCGTCTGCCTCACGGTGTCGGCGCCCGGCTTCCTCAACGGTCTCACCGCGCTCGCGCACGCCACCACCAACTGCTACCCGATGATCCTGATCTCGGGCTCCTCCGAGCGCGAGATCGTCGACCTCCAGCAGGGCGACTACGAAGAGATGGACCAGCTCGCGATCGCCAAGCCGCTGTGCAAGGCGGCCTATCGCGTGCTGCACGCCCAGGACATCGGCATCGGTCTCGCCCGCGCCATCCGCGCCGCGGTCTCGGGCCGTCCGGGCGGCGTCTATCTCGACCTGCCGGCAAAGCTGTTCGGCCAGGTGATGAACGCCGATGCCGGCCAGAAGTCGCTGGTCAAGGTGATCGATGCCGCGCCCGCGCAGATCCCCTCGCCCGCGTCAATCAAGCGCGCGCTCGACGTGCTCAAGAGCGCAAAACGTCCGCTCATCATCCTCGGCAAGGGCGCGGCCTACGCGCAGGCCGATGAAGAGATCAAGTCGTTCGTCGAGAAGAGCGGCGTGCCGTTCCTGCCGATGAGCATGGCCAAGGGCCTCCTCCCCGACACGCATCCGCAATGCGCTGGAGCCGCGCGCTCCACGGTGCTGAAAGAATCCGACGTCGTGCTGCTGATCGGCGCCCGGCTGAACTGGCTGCTCTCGCACGGCAAGGGCAAGAGCTGGGGCGAAGCGCCCAAGAAGTTCATCCAGGTCGACATCGAGCCGCGCGAGATGGACTCCAACGTCGAGATCGTCGCGCCCGTCGTCGGCGACATCGGCTCGGTCGTATCGGCCTTCAATCAGGCGATCAGCACGGGTTGGACCGCGCCGCCGGCCGAATGGACCAAGGCCATCGTGTCCAAGCGTGACGAGAACGTCGCCAAGATGGCGCCGAAGCTCATGAACAACAAGTCGCCGATGGATTATCACGGCGCGCTCGGCGTGCTGAAGAACGTGATCAAGGATCACCCGGAGGCGATCCTCGTCAACGAGGGCGCCAACACGCTCGACCTCGCCCGCGGCGTCATCGACATGTACAGGCCGCGCAAGCGCCTCGACGTCGGCACCTGGGGCGTGATGGGCATCGGCATGGGCCAGGCGATCGCGGCGGCGCTCGAGACCGGCCACCCCGTGCTGGCGGTGGAAGGCGACTCGGCCTTCGGCTTCTCCGGCATGGAGGTCGAGACCATCTGCCGCTACAACCTTCCGATCTGCGTCGTCATCTTCAACAATGACGGCATCTATCGCGGCACCGACGTCAACAGCGTCAACGCCGATCCGGCGACGACGGTGTTCGTCAAGGGCGCGCGCTACGACAAGATGATGGAAGCCTTCGGCGGCGTCGGCGTGAATGCCACCTCGCCCGACGAGCTCAAGCGCGCCGTCAACGAGGCGATGGCCTCGGGCAAGCCGACGCTCATCAACGCGGTGATCGATCCGGCCGCGGGCTCGGAGAGCGGCCGCATCGGCAACCTCAATCCGCAGAGCGTTCTGCAGAAGAAAAAGTAAGTCCTCCCCTTCAACCCTTAATTCCCTGCGGTTTGCGGGGGCAGACAGAGTATACGGAGCAACACGATGACCAAAGCGCTCAAGGGCGTTCGCATTCTCGACTTCACCCACGTCCAGTCCGGACCGACCTGCACGCAGCTGCTGGCATGGTTCGGCGCCGACGTGATCAAGGTGGAACGTCCGGGCGTGGGCGACATTACCCGCGGCCAGCTGCAGGACATCCCGAACGTGGACAGCCTGTATTTCACCATGCTCAACCACAACAAGCGCTCGATCACGCTCGACACCAAGAACCCCAAGGGCAAGGAAGTCCTCACCGAGCTGATCAAGAAGTGCGACGTGCTGGTCGAAAACTTCGGCCCCGGCGTGCTCGACCGCATGGGCTTCCCCTGGGAGAAGATCCAGGCGATCAACCCGAAGATGATCGTCGCCTCGATCAAGGGCTTTGGCCCCGGACCGTACGAAGACTGCAAGGTCTATGAGAACGTCGCGCAGTGCACCGGCGGCGCCGCCTCGACCACCGGCTTCCGCGACGGCCTGCCGCTCGTCACCGGCGCGCAGATCGGCGACAGCGGCACCGGCCTGCACCTGGCGCTCGGCATCGTCACCGCGCTCTATCAGCGCACGCATTCGGGCAAGGGCCAGAAGGTCACCGCCGCGATGCAGGACGGCGTGCTCAACCTCGCGCGCGTCAAGCTGCGCGACCAGCAGCGCCTCGCGCATGGTCCGCTCAAGGAATACAGCCAGTTCGGCGAAGGCATTCCGTTCGGCGACGCCGTGCCGCGCGCCGGCAACGATTCCGGCGGTGGTCAGCCCGGCCGCATCCTGAAGTGCAAGGGCTGGGAGACCGATCCCAACGCCTACATCTACTTCATCACCCAGGCCCCGGTCTGGGAGAAGATCTGCGACGTGATCGGCGAGCCCACCTGGAAGACCGATCCGAACTACGCCAAGCCGGCCGTCCGCCTGCCGCGCCTCAACGAGATCTTCGCCCGCATCGAACAGTGGACGATGACCAAGACGAAATTCGAGGCGATGGAGATCCTCAACAAGGACGACATCCCCTGCGGCCCGATCCTGTCGATGAAGGAGATCGCCGAGGACCAGTCGCTGCGCGCGACCGGCACCGTGGTCGAGGTCGATCACCCGACCCGCGGCAAGTACATCTCGGTCGGCAATCCGATCAAGCTGTCGGATAGCCCGAGCGAGGTGGAGCGCTCCCCGCTGCTCGGCGAGCACACCGACGAGATCCTGCGCTGCGTGCTCGGCTTCAGCGATCACCAGGTCGCCGACATCCACAAGTCCGGCGCGCTCGAGCCGCCGCAGAAGCAGGCCGCTGAGTAAGCCGCACCACGTTGAACGAGACGAAAGGGCCGCCCGAAGGGGCGGCCCTTTTTGCTTCAGAAGACCGTGCGGTCGCGGCTGTGACTAAAAAATGGAAAAACAACCCCATGCACAGTAGCTAACCTGTTGGTCATAAACGATTTCGTATTTCACGAAATGCCTTTTGACACGTCGGGCAAAACAGAGGCATTATGCCATGATCCGACAAAGCCAATATCCTGCCCTGCGAAGAGCGGCCGAGGGGTTGTTCGTCGGACAAACGACCTAACGGCCAGGGCATGATCGGGAAAGAGGCTCAGCGGCTTGCAAAAAGGTCAGAGCGCTTCCAGTCCGAGCCGGCGGAACAACTTTCGATCGGCTTCGTCCTGCGGATTGCCCGCCGTCAGCAGCGTGTCGCCGACAAAGATCGAGTTTGCGCCGGCAAAGAAGCACAGCGCCTGCATCTCGTCGCTCATCGCCGACCGCCCCGCCGAGAGTCGCACGAAAGAGGCCGGCATCATGATACGCGCCAGCGCGACAATGCGCACGAACTCGACCGGACCTATCGGCGTCGCCTTCGCCATCGGCGTTCCCGGAATCGGGATCAGCATGTTGATCGGCACGCTCTCCGGCGCTTCCGGAAGGTTGGCGAGCGTGACCAGCATGTCGACGCGGTCCTGTTCGCTCTCACCCATGCCGAGAATTCCGCCGCAGCACACTTTCATGCCGGCATCGCGGACATGCTCCAGCGTATCGAGACGATCGGCGAATGTGCGGGTGGAGGTAACACTCGGATAGAAGCGCTCCGAGGTATCGATATTGTGATTGTAGTAATCAAGCCCGGCAGCACTCAGCCGGTCGGCCTGATCCCGGTCGAGCATGCCGAGCGTCATGCAGGTCTCGAGCCCGAGCTCCTTCACGGCTCCGACGACCTCGACAATGGCATCCATGTCGCGCGGCTTCGGATTGCGCCAGGCCGCCCCCATGCAATAACGCGTCGCGCCGCTGTCTTTTGCCTTGCGTGCCTCGGCAACGATCTTCCCGACCTCCATCAACTTGGAGGCTGCAAGAGCGGTCGCATGATGCGACGACTGGCTGCAGTAACCGCAGTCTTCCGGACAACCACCTGTCTTGATGTTCAGCAGCCGGCTCAACTGCACGCGATTTGGGTCAAAATGCTCCCGATGTACGGATTGTGAACGGAAGAGCAGATCGTTGAAGGGAAGCTGGTAAGCCGCCCATGCATCTTCACCGGTCCATCTTTGAGGCCTTTGCGGCCTTTCCTTCGCGGGGATTGTCTCCCCGTCGTTCACACCGAGCATTACACATCTCCTGACATTGCGGCGGGACAATCGCACTATCGCAAACCTGGCGCCAGTCCGCAGGGTCCTTGGAACAAAAGCGGCGGCGTGCCATTGTTGTCTAAGCCGGCGTGCTATCCCGACGTACGAGCAACGCAGCCGCCAAGGCGAGTGACTGAAACACATCGCAAAAGCATCTGCGCAACGCTGCAGAATTGGCCTTCTTCTCGCCCCGAAAGGTAGCAAGCCTACGCACAGCGTTTGCGGGTGGGAGGCGTCGGCCAGCACCTGTCCTGTCACAGCTTGTTGATCAAAACGAGGTCGAAATGTTGAGAGATCAATCCTCGGATCGGGCCAAGCGTGAAGCCAACAAGGCGTTCAAGCCTGTCAAAACGCAGAAGCCGATCAATGACTATGCGAAGGACCAGCACTCCTTCAACGAGAATCGCGAGCGGCTGAAAGCGGAGCGACTGGCCCGCGAGGCCGAGCCGAAGGACCGCTCTGAATAGGACGCGTTCCCTGCCGGGTCACGATGTTGCATCCGCGCGATGGAGGCTGGCGCTGAGCGCGTCGCGTCGAAATCGACGCCTGACCGAAAGCGCGATGAGATCGGAATGAATCGTCAACGCGCTTTAGGTTATTGTTTGAGCATGATCTTTTCGGAAAACCGCTTCGCACTTTGCGCAAACGCGGCCCTTCGGGTCCGGATCATGCTTTAGAGCATCGAAAGCACGACGATCCCGTCTTCGAGCTCCCCGGAGGCCAATCGGCTCCGCGCGATGCGCTCGAATTCCGTCCGGTATTTCTGAAGATAGCTGAAGGCCTGCTTCTGCGTCTGAAACGTGGTCGCAAGGCGGCACATCTGCCGGCCTGCGCCAAGCGCGAGAAAGAAGGTGATTGTACCACCGCTGTCCGACTTGATCCTAGGCACGATCCGCACTCTTTGGCATGTGACCGGCCCTCTCCAGATTTTCGTCGACGCAGTTGAATTCGACTATCGCGTCAGCTTTCTCTTGCGCTTCGTCAGGGTTGGTGCCGGCAGCGATGCTTGAAGAGTTGCGTCGGCCGCTTCCTTGGCTTCGCGCAGTTCGCGAAGCCGCGCCATGTTCTTGCGAACATCGACGGCCTGTCTCTCGACGTCCGCCATTGCCCGCGTTCCCTCCTCGGCAGCCAAACGCTGACGGTTGGTACGCGCAATGCTTTGGGGTGACGGTTCAGCCGACTTCTTGCCGCTCATGCTTCACCCACTCCCGCAACGGACAAAACCCGCTCAATCCCTGGGATCGAGCGGGCAGCGTGGCCGTTTCAGTACATCCGTGAAACGGCGCAGGATCTTAGGCCAGCGATAGATTCTCTGCGCTGACCTTGCCTCGCATCTTGTCGGTCTTGGCCTCGAAGTTGACCTTCTGGCCCTCGGCGAGACCTGAGAGACCAGCCCGCTCGACTGCGCTGATGTGAACGAACACATCGTTGCCGCCGTCGTCGGGCTGAATGAATCCAAAGCCCTTTTGGCCGTTGAACCACTTCACGGTACCTGTCGTCATTATTCTTCTCCAAAGCGCATACGCGCACATTCCGCGTGACACTCACGCAGAACCAGATTCAATTCGTCGATGTCTCTGGAAAAGGAGCCCGCGGGCGCATTCAACAAGGCACAGCGGCTGAACGAACAGCACCAACGTATACCTCATCGGCGCCAGTTGCAAGGCTTGGCGGGATTTAATGCCTCATGGGCTCCGGCGGAACAATTCGGACTTTACGAATTCAGGCCCGAAAGGCGCCTGAGGCAAGGTGAGTTGCGCGTTCGCAGCCGCGATTTGGTGTCGGCTAACTGTGCTGGCCCGAGAGCGTCGATGCGATGCCGCGCTATCGAGCGCACACCGTACGCCACCGGCAAGTTGCTCGCGGAAGACCCGCACCACTCTCCCTCCAGCCAATCGACTGTGTGCACCGAAAGACTGCCAAGCTCCACACGTGCCGGCTCCGCCGCGAAGGGATAGCAGATCACACCTGACAGTACGGGGTCGGATTGGAAGCGTGAACGACTTGCTTCCTCCGTTGGCGTCAAGGCAAAGTGCTGGAAAACAGGGAGGTCAGCATGTCACTGCTTGGCAAGGCCGCCGTCGCGATGTGGTGGAGCGTCCGCCACGAGCAGCGCGCGGAGTTCGGCGACTGGCATTCCCACGAACATTTTCCCGAGCGGATGAGCATTCCCGGCTTCCGGCGCGGATCGCGCTGGACCAGCACGACGGACACCGACGGCTTCTTCGTGCTGTACGAGCTGGAGCGGTACGAGGTGCTCACGTCGAAGGGATATCTCGACCGGCTCAACGCGCCGACGCCGTGGTCGACCAAGATGATGCCGCACCATCTCGGCATGGTCCGCAGCCAGTGCCGCGTCGCCGCCAGCTTTGGCGGCGGCGTCGCGACCTCGCTCGCCACCATCCGGCTTTCGCCGGAGGCCGGGCGCGAGGCGGAGTTGCAGACACATCTCTCGGAGACGCTCGGCACATTGGCGCAGATGCCGGGACTGACCGGCGCCCACCTCCTCCTGACCGACACGCCCCGGACCAGCTCGCCCACCACCGAGCAGCAGATCCGCGGCAAGGACGGCGCCGCCGACTGGATCATGCTGCTGTCGGGTTACGATGCCGACGCGATCGAGCAGGTGACCGCCGACCGACTTTCGCCGGCGGCGCTTGGCGCTCTGGGCGCGCAGGACAATCCGACGATCGGCCGCTACCGGCTCGCCTTCACGATGACGCCGCAGGATGTGGCAACGATCTGACGGATCGGTCGTCCGGCCGGCCGCGAGGTAGAGCTCGCACCAGGCGAGCTCGATTCAAGTGAGCGCGCAAACGCGCCAACCGTTGCACATGGAGGACGTGTTTCAGGTTCTCGTGTGCAGCACGAAGGCGGACAAGGCACGCCAGGTGTAAGCTCAGCTCCCCTCGCCTGCATCCTCATCGCGGCCCTCCTCGCCTGCGACATATTCGAGGATGTCTCCGGGCTGACAATCTAGCTCGCGGCAGATCGCGGCCAGGGTCGAGAAGCGCATCGCCCTCGCCTTGCCCGTTTTCAGGACCGACAGGTTCTGGATGGAAATGCCGATTGCGTCGGCGAGGTCCCCGAGGCGGCGCTTCCGCTTCGCAAGCATGACATCGAGGTTCACGACGATCGGCACAAGCATTCACCTCAGATCGTCAGCTCGTTTTCGGACTGCAGCAGGATGGCGTGCTCGATGACGAATTTCAGCGCCATCAGGAACATCCCGCCCGCGATCGTGCCGATGTCGACGTTGTAGGACGGCAGGAAGAACTTGACGTCGCCGATCTCGTGCAAGGCATAAGCCACCGCGTTGCTGGTGATCTGGTCGATGAACGGCCAGATCACCAGAATGATCCCCATCCACCACACACCCTGAAGCGTCTCGGACGCGAAGATCCGGCCGCGTGCGAATCGGTGCACCATACGGTGCAGGATGCCGATCAACACGGCGAAGAACGAGAGCTGAAGCGCAAATAGCGTCCAGAACAACAGCTGTCCCGGGCGCGACATCTCGAGCGGATTGGCGACAAGGCCTGCGCATTTCACCTGGTCGGGACCAAGGCTCGCCGCGATCGAGGCGGAGGCGGTCGTGCTCCGGAGATAGGCGAGCCACACCACCACCGGCAGTGCCGCCCAGATCGCCCAGAACGCAAGATCGAGACGCCGGAACCAGCTCTGCCGGGCCTCACGTACCGATATCTCCACCACACCCATCTCCAAGCACTCCGCAATTTCCAGGCAACCACCCTCCCCCAATATGCATGTTCCGCACAATTGACTCAACCTTAAGCGCGATATATTGATCGTTTATCATGAAATATTTCATGACAATTGGTCCAATATGGAGCCCCCATGCGTTCCACCCTCGTCCGGCACCTGCTCGCAGCGCTGTTGTCCATCTCCCCGCTTGGAAACGCTGAAGCCGCAACGGCCAGCGGTCCCGCTGGTGTCTGGCTGACACAGTCTGGCGACGCGAGGATCAAGGTGAGCCGTTGCGGCAATGCGCTATGCGGCCGGGTCGTCTGGCTGAAGGAGCCGATCGATAAGAAGACGGGCAAGGCGCAGCTCGACGACCATAACGCCGATCCTGCATTGCGCGGCCGGAAGATCGTCGGCATCTCCCTGTTCATCGACATGCAGGCTGCCGGCGAAAATAAATGGTCGGGCAGGATCTATAATGCCGACGACGGAAAGACCTATGCGAGCACCGTCAGCTTGCTGCCATCCGGCAGTCTCAACGTCCGGGGCTGCATGGGAACGTTGTGCGCGGGTGAAGACTGGACGCGGTGAGCGGCAAACCGATCCAAAACAACGTCCAAGATAAGTTCCAAGACGAACAAAAACAGCATCAAGGGCCGCTGGTTTCGGCGGCCCCCGTTTATCTGCAATGCCATGTCGGATCGGCGGCGTCCCGGTCGTCCTTGAGACATGAATGGGCCGTAGACGCCAAGGTCGGGCCCATCGATGCAAGAGGATGAAAGAACATGCCCAGCACTGTACGTCTGCACCGCGTTCTCTCGACCAGTCCGGAGAAAGTCTATCGCGCCTTCCTCGAGGCGGATGCGCTGGCGAAATGGCTTCCGCCGAACGGCTTTACCTGCACCGTCCATCACCTCGAGCCCAAGGTCGGGGGCACGTTCAAGATGTCGTTCCGAAATTTCACGACGGGCAACAGCCACGCCTTCGGCGGCGAATATCTCGAGCTCGTCGCGGGCGAACGTCTCCGCTACACCGACAAGTTCGACGACCCCAATCTGCCCGGCGAAATCCAGGTGACCGTGACGCTGAAGAAGGTCTCGGTCGGCACCGAGGTCGACATCACCCAGGCCGGCATCCCTGACGTCATCCCGCCGGAGGCCTGCTATCTCGGCTGGCAGGAATCGCTGCGAAGCCTCGCAAGGCTCGTGGAGCCGGAGATCAATCAGTAGCGGCGAAATCAGTATCGTAGGGTGGGTAAAGCGCAGCGTGCCCACCGATGCTCTCTCAACCTCGGAAAGATGGTGGGCACGTCGCTCCGCGCCTTTGCCCACCCTACGGCACTGATGACAGCTCTCCGTCGTCATTGCGAGCAGCCAAGCAATGGCGGCTGTTGCTGGGCTACGCGCCCGCCTTCGGCGTAATCCCACCGCTTGCGGTCCAGCGATCGGGATCGGGACTGTGTCCAATCAGCGCGAGGCCGTAGGCGATCGACTCGAACTGGTCGCCCGACATCAGCCGTTCGTTGCCGAACCGGTCGGCGAACAGCTTTCTGACGGCCGGAACGAAGGAAGTCCCGCCGGTCAAGAACACCTTCTCCACCTCGCGCGCGGTGATGCCCGCTTCGCTTAGCACCTTGTCGACGGTGGCAGCCAGCCGGGCGATGTCGTCGGCAATCCAGGATTCAAAATTCTTCCGTGTGATGGTCGCACCGATGTCGACGCCGCCCCCCTTGAAGCGGAAGTCCACCTCGTCCCGCGCCGACAGCGCGACCTTGGCGTCGGATACCGCGCGGTAGAGCGAAAAGCCGAGGTCGAGATCGACGATGGTGATGAAATCTTCAAGGAGCTTCGGCTTCAGCGCGCTGCGCGCAAGCTCCCGGAGCTCGCGCAGATCGCCATTGCTCTTCATCATCGCGAGCTGATGCCAGCGCGCGAGGTTGGTATAGTGGCCGGTGGGGACCGGCAGCACCTTGTCGAACGAGCGGAAGCTGGACCCCTTGCCCAGCCGCGGCGAGACGACGTGGTCGACGATGCGGTAATCGAACGTGTCGCCCGCAATCCCGATGCCGGCGTGTCCAAGCGGCTCCGCACGCAAGGCACCACCCACGCGCGAGAAACGCATCACGGAGAAATCGCTGGTGCCGCCGCCGAAATCCGCAACCAGGACGGTGGCATCGCGCTCCAGCCGTCGGGCGAAGGAGAACGCCGCGCCCACGGGCTCGTAGACATAGCGCGCGTGGCCGGCGCCGAGGCGTTCGAACGCGGCCCGATAGCGCTGCATCGCCAGCGCTTCGTCGGGATTGCCGCCGGCGAACCGCACCGGGCGGCCGACCGTGATGTTGGACGTCTCGAAGCCGAACTTTTCGCCGCCATGGCGCGCCAGCGTGCGCAGGAACGCCGCCAGAATGTCCTCGAACTTGAAGCGCTGCCGAAACACTTGCGTGGTGTTGAAGCTGGAGCTCGCCGCAAACGTCTTGAACGACTGCAGGAAGCGGTAGACGTGGCGGCCTTCGAGGAACGTCTCGATGGCCCATGGACCGCCTTCGGCCTGGGCGCCGGCGCCCGGCCGATCCTCCCAGAAGCACAGCGCCGAGACGTAGACGCTGTGGCGCTGGCCGCCGTGATCGAAGCGGATGGCCTCGACCCGGCGATCGTCCGCCGCGATCGCGACGACCGTGTTGCTGGTCCCAAAATCGATGCCGATCGAGACGGCGGGCGAGGCGCTCGACATGAACCACTCTGACAGTTGATTGGAAAAGGGGGCAGACCACTAACGGCTTTGGCTGGGCCTGCCAAGACCTTGAATGTTGCGGTGCGGTTGGATTTGGAACCCGCGCGCCGCTCTGTCCGCGCTCTTTTGCCTCCGTAATGGGGGCCTTTTGGGGCCGATCTCGCAACTCCAGCAGCCCGGCTGGCAATTTTGAGCTCGGTTCGGTCCCTTTAACGGATCATTATGCTGCAATGCGGGAGCATGCATGCTGCTATGCAATGGCATGCATGGACACTGGCATCTGGTATACGTAGATTGCCCTTCGAAATGAGACAGCATCACTGACCGTCTCGAGAAAGGGAATTCAGATGTCCAAGACCGCTTCCGTCGCGCTCGCCCCCTCCGCCTCGCTGTTCACCCGCTTCCTGGCTGCGGTCGATCGCTTCCTGATGGCGAGCGCCGAGATTTCGAATCACAACGGCGACCTGCCCCGCTTCGGCCTGTAAGCAGCGCCTCCCGCGCGGCAAGCGCGACGCGCCGGTTTCAGAACCGTCCACATACTACTTTTGATGAATGGCCCCGCAGGACGGGGCCATTTCTATTTGCGTTGTCCCGAGTCACAGCCGCAACCGATGAAGGTCCTGCGGCATTTGCGCACGGTGACCGGACCAGCGCTTGAACCTTGGCATAATGAATACAAGAATGCCTCTCCAGCGCTCGCAGAAAAATTAGAGGCGCCACGGGAGGCTTTATGACGGACATGGTGCAGGCAACGGTTCCAACCGCCGCGCGGGTTAGCGACACGTATCGCTGGGCGCAATTGGCGGTCGGTGTAGCGGCGATGGTGATGATCGCCAATTATCAATACGGCTGGACGTTCTTCGTCCCCGACATCCAGAAAAAGTTCGGCTGGGATCGCGCCTCGATCCAATGGGCCTTTACGCTCTTCGTACTGTTCGAGACATGGCTGGTGCCGGTCGAAGGATGGTTCGTCGACAAATACGGCCCGCGCATCGTCGTGCTCGTCGGCGGCGTGCTCTGCGCCATCGGTTGGGCGATCAATGCGCAAGCCACCACGCTCAACGGCTTCTATCTCGGCATGATCATCGCGGGCATCGGCGCCGGCGGCGTCTACGGCACCTGCGTCGGCAATGCGCTGAAATGGTTTCCCGACAAGCGCGGTCTTGCTGCCGGCATCACGGCGGCCGGTTTCGGCGCGGGCTCCGCGCTCACGGTTGCGCCGATTCAGGCCATGATCAAGGACAGCGGATTCCAGACCACCTTCCTGTATTTCGGGCTCGGCCAGGGCATCATCATCTGCATCCTCGCCTTCTTCCTCTACGCGCCGAAGGCCGGACAGGTGCCTCCCGTTGTGCAGAACGCTGCGTTGCAACAGACCCGCCGCAACTATCAGCCGACCGAAGTGCTGCGCCAGCCGATCTTCTGGCTGATGTACTTCATGTTCGTGATCGTCGGCGCCGGCGGCCTGATGGTGACGGCGAACCTGAAGCCGATCGCAGTCGACTGGAAGGTCGACAGCGTTCCGGTGACGCTGATGGCGGTGACGATGACCGCGGTGACGTTCGCAGCCACGATTGACCGCGTGCTCAACGGCCTGACGCGTCCGTTCTTTGGCTGGATCTCCGACATGATCGGCCGCGAGAACACGATGTTCATCGCCTTCGGCATGGAAGGGTTCGGCATCTGGATGCTCTATCTCTGGGGACACGACCCGCTCTGGTTCGTGCTGCTGTCGGGCTTCGTGTTCTTCGCCTGGGGTGAGATCTACTCGCTGTTCCCCTCGACCTGCACCGACACGTTCGGCGCCAAGTTCGCGACCACCAATGCGGGCCTGCTCTACACCGCAAAGGGTACCGCCGCGCTGCTTGTCCCGATCGCCAACTACATGCAGCAATCGTCGGGCACGTGGGACAGCGTGTTCATCATCGCGGCCGGCGCCAACATCCTGGCTTCGCTGCTGGCGATCATGGTGCTCAAGCCCTGGCGCAAGGTCGTGGTCGCGAAATCGACCGCCGCCGCCTGACGCGCGCCACCACATCTAAACCAAGCACGACGCCCGGCCTCACGGCCGGGCGTTTTCGTTTTTTCAGAACCCGTCTTGGCTACCGCTGACCTGAAGGGAACCGTGCACTTTTCTTGCGCTGCGTCACAAGATTGGGCTTGCCTTCTGGAATATGGTATACCAATGTCCCCGCCGCGCTTGCGACGATAAGCCACAATATTTGCGACACTGGGTCATCTTGCAATCCCAGGTCGCATTCAATCAGGCGCGTTGGGAGGTTATTGATGATTTCCAGCACGGACGGCGCCGTCACAGCTGCGCCTCTTCGCACCGGTTTCCGTTGGTTCCAACTCGCCATGGGCATCGTCTGCATGGCGATGATCGCCAATCTGCAATACGGCTGGACGTTGTTCGTCGATCCGATTGACGCCAAGTATCATTGGGGCCGCGCGGCGATCCAGCTCGCTTTCACCATCTTCGTCGTCACCGAGACCTGGCTGGTGCCGATCGAGGCCTGGTTCGTCGACAAATACGGTCCGCGCATCGTCGTCATGTTCGGCGGCGTCATGATCGCGCTGTCCTGGGTGCTCAACTCCTACGCTGACTCGCTCACCCTGCTCTACGCCGCCGCGGTCGTCGGCGGCATGGGCGCCGGCGCGGTGTACGGCACCTGCGTCGGCAACGCGCTGAAATGGTTCCCCGATCGCCGCGGTCTCGCCGCCGGTGCGACCGCTGCCGGCTTCGGCGCGGGCGCCGCGCTCACCATTGTGCCGATCGCGACCATGATCGTAACGAGCGGCTACCAGCACGCGTTCCTCACCTTCGGCATCGGCCAGGGCCTGATCGTGTTCGTGCTCGCCTTCTTCATCCAGCCGCCGCGGATCTCGATCCCGCCGAAGAAGAAGCAGCTCAATCTGCCGCAGACCAAGATCGACTTCACCCCGCCGCAGGTGCTGCGCACCCCTATTTTCTGGGTGATGTATCTCGTTTTCGTCATGGTCGCCTCCGGCGGCCTGATGACCGCGGCGCAGATCGGCCCGATCGCGCACGACTTCAAGATCGCCGACACGCCGGTGACGCTCGCGGGCTTCCAGATGGCGGCATTGACGTTCGCGATCTCGCTCGACCGCATCTTCGACGGTTTCGGACGTCCCTTCTTCGGCTGGGTCTCCGACACGATCGGCCGCGAGCACACCATGTTCATCGCGTTCGGCACCGCGGCGGTAATGCTGCTGACGCTGTCGGCCTATGGAAACATACCGATCGTGTTCGTGCTCGCGACCGCGGTGTACTTCGGCGTGTTCGGCGAAATCTACTCGCTGTTCCCTGCGACCTGCGGCGACACCTTCGGTTCGAAATACGCAACCACCAACAACGGCATGCTCTACACCGCGAAAGGCACGGCATCCCTGCTCGTCCCGCTCGCCAGCGTGATCTCGGCAACGTACGGCTGGAAGGCCGTGTTCGTGGTCGCGGTGGCGCTGAACGCGACGGCGGCGCTGACGGCGCTGTTCGTGATCAAGCCGCTGCGCCGCTCCTTCATCCTCGGCAAGGAAGCCGAGAGCGCCAACGCTGCGACCGGCACCGCCAAGACCGGCAACGCCAAGACCGAGACAGCGTAGCGACCACACGCCTTTCAATCGGTCGAAAGGGGCGCAGCGATGCGCCCCTTTTCCTTTTTGGCACGATGACAAACGTCAGTATTGCTGCCGCAAGAATTTTCGGATCAGCCAAATCGAATGCTTGACGATTGGCATTATGTATACCACACTTCCCCTGTCATTCACCTAGGGAGGTTGCAATGCTGGTCGGAGACATTCTGCGCAAGAAGACACCGCGCGTTGTCACGGTGCGAATGAACGAAACGGTGGGTATCGCCGCCAAGCTGATGCGCGCCAACAATATCAGCGCGCTGGTGGTCAAGGACGTGGTCCGCTCCGAAGGCAACACCGCGGTCGGCATGTTCACCGAGCGTGACGTGGTGCGCGCCGTCGCCGAGCATGGTGCCAACGCCATTAACGTCAAGGTCTCGCAGCTCGTGTCGGTGCAGCAGCTGGTGTCCTGCAGCTCCTCAGACACGATCGAGCACGTCCGGCATCTGATGAACCGCAATCACATCCGTCACCTGCCGGTCATCGACGATTACAGCCTCGTCTCCGTCATCAGCATGCGCGACATTGCTGCTGCCGTTGACGAAGCGATCAACGGCTCGCCGCAAGCAGCAGCTTAAAGCGTCACACTTCCCCTGCGACTGCCGGCCCCGGCTCGGACCTCTCCGAGCCGGACCGGATCTTTCGTCCCAAAATTCCGGACACCCGCGAGGATTTCATGAAGATCTGCATCTACGGCGCCGGCGCGATCGGCGGATATCTCGGGGTTCAGCTCGCACGCGCTGGCGCCGACGTCAGCCTGGTCGCGCGCGGCGCCCACCTTGCCGCGATGCGCGAGCGCGGGCTGACCCTGCTCGCGGGCGAGGAGAAGCACACCGTGCATCCGCGCTGCACCGACGATCCCGCCGAGCTCGGCGTGCAGGACTACATCATCATCACGCTGAAGGCGCATTCGATCACCGGCGTGATCGAGAAGATGCAGCCGCTGCTCGGGCCGCACACCCGCATCGTCACCGCCGTCAACGGCATCCCCTATTGGTATTTCTACAAGCACGGCGGCCAATACGAGAATTCGACGCTGGAGAGCATCGACCCCGGCGGACGGCAGTGGCGCGAGATCGGCGCCGAGCGCGCCATCGGCTGCATCGTCTATCCCGCCACCGAGATCGAAGCGCCCGGCGTGATCCGCCACGTCTACGGCAACAATTTCCCGCTCGGCGAGCCCTCCGGCGAAATCACCTCGGACGTGCAGCGCCTCGCCGATCTCTTCGTCGCCGCCGGGCTGAAAGCGCCGGTGCTTGATCGCATCCGCGACGAGATCTGGCTGAAACTCTGGGGCAATGTCTGCTTCAACCCGATCAGCGCACTGACCCATGCAACGCTCGACGTGATCTGCACCGATCCCTCCACGCGTGCGCTGTCGCGCGCGATCATGGTGGAGACGCAAGGCATCGCCGAGACGTTTGGCGTCAAATTCCGCGTCGACGTCGAGCGCCGCATCGAGGGCGCCCGCAAGGTCGGCGCGCACAAGACCTCGATGCTGCAGGATCTCGAGCGCGGCCGTCCGATGGAGATCGACCCGCTCGTCACCGTGGTGCAGGAGATGGGCCGCCTCACCGGCATCGCCACGCCCGCGCTCGACTCGGTGCTGGCGATGGTGACCCAGCGTGCCCGAATCGCCGGCCTCTATGACGGCGTCTCCGCGCCTGCCGATCCCCGTGCACTGGCGGTGGCGTGATGGCGGGCGAGATGAAACAATGGCTGCGCTTCCGCCATGCCGGTGCGACCGGTTTCGGCACCCTGACGCAATCAGGCATCAGCGTGCATGAGGGCGAGATGTTCGGCCGCCATGCAGCCACGGGCAAGACTCTGGCGCTGTCGGAGGTCGAGCTGCTCGCGCCTTGCACACCCAGCAAGATCGTCGCGCTCTGGAATAATTTCCACGCGCTCGCCGCCAAGCTGAACCAGCCCGAGCCGCCGGAGCCGCTCTATCTGTTGAAGGCGACCACCACCATCACGACGCCGGGCGCCGTGATCCGCCGTCCCTCTTATTACGACGGCAAGACCACCTATGAGGGCGAGCTTGGCATCGTCATCGGCAGGACCTGCGCCCGTGTCTCGCCGGCCGAGGCGGACAGTTTCATCTTCGGCTACACCTGCGTCAACGACATCACCGCCAACGACATCCTGACCAGCGATCCCACTTTCCCGCAATGGGCCCGTGCCAAGGGCATCGATGATTACGGCCCGTTCGGCCCCGTCATCGCAACCGGCCTCGATCCGGCCAAGCTCACCGTGCGCACCATCCTCAACGGGGCGGAGCGGCAGAATTATCCGATCTCGGACATGATCTTCACCGCGCAGGAGCTGGTCAGCAAAATCTCCCACGACATGACCCTGCTTCCCGGCGACCTCATCGCCGTCGGCACCTCGGTCGGCGTCGGGGTGATGAAGGAGCCGGTGAATACAGTGACCGTCGCGATCGACGGCATCGGCGAGCTCACCAACGAGTTTCGGCTGTAACTCGCTGCGTCATTCCTAGGCCGCAAATCCATCGTGGGCCCGGAATGAAGGCTCGCCGGCCATTTGCGCCGCAGCCCGACAAAAATTGATCCTGCGCAAATCGGCGGTCGCGGCTGCCGCTATCCTTCCCGGCAACAGATCGATTTCTGATGCAAGGGAGGATGTCATGTCGAATGCCAGTAATGCACTTCTCTGGGCGGCTCTGTACTTCGCTCTCTCGTTCGCTGCGATCTTCGTGGTCTGGTTCGCCGACAAGATGCGCACGAACTTCCTCGGGAAATGATAGCCCGAGGCTCGCCGGCTCGCGCCGACGCCTGCTGCTAGCCTCCCCGAAAGGGGCCCACGCAGTGCCGTAGCCCGGATGGAGCGAAGCCTAATCCGGGACGGGCGTTTCTGCGCGCGCAGACCGCGGATTGCGCTTTGCTCCATCCGGGCTTACAGGCCTTGCCCCGCTCCCCGGGAAAACCTGGCACCCTGCTCTCCGCCAATCGACTGACGCAACCAGCAGTGGATCGCGCGACCGGAAACATCTGGCAACCCCGCCCGCCCCTTGATCTCGGTTCCGCTCTCCAATAGCAACTATGGCGAGAATGTGTCCCGGGTGGGGAAGTCACGATGTGGCTGTTTTTCGTGGTTGCCTGGTTTGTCCTGCTAGCCGCCATCGCGATCCTCGCCCAGCAGGCGTTTGGTTATGACGTCGCGCACTTGCCCGCCCTGTTTGCGGACCTGCCTATGCCGCAGCGTCTCGCAACCGGCGCGATCGTGACGCTCGGGCTGGCGCTGATCGGCGCCCCCGCCTGGCGGCTCTCGCGTCAGGACCGGCGCCTCAATACCCTGCGCGACCGCCTCAAGAAGACCCGCGAGGATGTCGTCGTCGCCCACGCCCTGCAAAACCACCTCGACGCCACCGTCCAGCACCTGATCGAAAGCGATCCCCGCGAGGCCGTCTCCGCCCTCCATGACAAGCTCGGCGAGACTGAGCAGCGCGCCCTGCTCCAGCAGGGCCGCAACGAATCCACCGACATGCACGACCAGCTCGCCGAGATCCGCCGGCGCCAGCAGGGGGTGCGAGAGATGGTGGGAAAGGTCGCCGATCAGCGGCGCGCGGTCGAGCCTGTTTTCACCGAGATCCGCGACCGCCAGAACCAGCTCGAACGCTCCCTGCTCGACCTCGAGACCGACGACCGCAAGAACAACCTCGCCGACCGCCTGAAAGATGTTGCGCGCGACGTATCGGCGCTGCTGTCACGGGTGAACGCGGTCCAGGACACTTTCGTGACCCTCAGCCAGTACAAGGAAGATCTGGCGAAATCCCATGCCGAGCTGGTCCCGCTGCGCTCGTCGGACGCCGGCATCAATGCCCTGATCGGCGAGCTCGGCCTCAGCCATGACCGCCTGGCCAAGAGCATCGACGAACTCGAGACCGGCGGCGAGGCGCCGCTCGACACTCGCGTCGAGACGCTCTCGAAGAACAAGATCGAGATCGCGCAGCGCCTCGCCCGCATCGACGACAGCTTCAACATCCTGAAAGCGATCCGGCTCGATTTCGAGGAGCTCGGCCAGCGCCAGGCCCTGCTCGAACGCTCGCTCGCCGACGTCGAAACCGACCCCGACGGCAAGACCCTCGTCGACCGCCAGAACGCGCTGAACGATTTCGTCCTCCAGTCGCGCCAGCGCCTCGGCGTGTTGCAGGAGACGCTGGCGACGCTGAACGCGTTCAAGACGGAGCTGTCGAAGTCGCAGGCCGACCTCGTTCCGCTGAAGGCGCCGGTGTTCGGCATCGAGGCCCTGATCGCGGAGGTCGGCACCACCCGCGATCTTCTTGCGAAAACCGTCGGCGAGATCGAGGCGAACGGCGACGTCACCCTCGCCTCACGCGTCGATGCCCTCGCCAGGAGCAAGCGCGAGGTCGAAGACCGCCTCGCCCGCATCTTTGACAATTTCAACGCGCTCGATGCCTTGCGCAAGGACATCGGCGGCATCTTCTCGACGATCCGGAACAGCTTGAACAGGATCGGGTGAGAGACGCGTAGCAGCAGCGTAGGATGGGTAGAGCGCAGCGAAACCCATCATCGCTCCCCGCGCAGATGGCCGATGGGTTTCGCTGCGCTCTACCCATCCTACCGACCAGGCCGCGCAGCCCGAAACATCCAGACACATCACATCCCTGTACACCCGATCAATGCCGCCAACATGTCCCGCGGGTGCCGCAACTTGGACGCATTCGGCCGCCTTCTATGAGGCGTGTCTGGGGGCACGGCCGTGCCGTGTTTGGACCAAACCTTCTAGGGGTATGACTGTGAAGAAAATTGTAATTGCTCTGGGTGCGACGCTTGCTCTGGTGACGGCTGCGAACGCTGCGGATCTGCCGCGTCGCCAGCCCGTTCCCGTCTATCCTGCGGAGCAGGCGCCGATCGGCAAGATGCCGATTGGCAAGAGCCCGATTGGAAAGGCCCCGATCGGCAAGGCGCCCGGCCCGGTCGCTGCGCGCTACTGACGCGCAACGGAAATACGCGCAAGAAATCTGCGTAAGCGGCCGGTAGTCGAGGGGCACAACGTGACGAACACATCTGATCGATCGGGATCCTGCATCCTCGCGGGATTCGCTCTCGCGGCGATGCTCGCCTGCACCACCCCCTCGGCCTCGGCCCACGAAGCGAACAAGCGCGTTGCCGACGCCAATGCGCTTGCTACGACCGACTCCGCATCACGACCGGCGCCGCAATCGACGCGGCGCCCCGTCGCGCGCGCAGAGAAAGGTCCCTACTACGTCGACTTCCGCGCGCGGACGGCGGCGAGCTGGGGCCATGCGTTCGTCTGGTATGGCAAGACCAGCGAGCGCGCCGTCGAAGTCGCGGGCCTCACGCCCGCCGGCGACACCTGGGCTTATGTGCTCGGTCACCTCACCTGGGTGCCAGCCGAAACCGGCGCGAGCTACGGCGATCTCGATCCGGACTATCTGACCGCGAACTACCGCGTCTATCTGAGCGAAGCCGACGCCAAGCGCGTCTTCGCCTATATCAAGAAATTGCAGGCGAGCTCGCCGGTCTGGAACGCTGAGACCACCAACTGCACCGGCTTCATCGGCGACATCGCCGAGTTCATGGGCCTGCAGGTCCCCTACCGCTGGCAGCGCCCGGAAAAATTCGTCAACAGCCTCAAGGAAATGAACGGCGGCCGCCAGATGGTGCGGCTGTCGGCGGAGTAGCCGTTATTCGCCTTTGACATGATTGGCGAGCATTCCTCGACAGTGCTATTGTAGGTGGTGAGCAGGCGCTGCGGGAAAGCGTCTGGCGTAGCGTAATCAAAACTCAATCGAGGCAAGACCGAGGACTATAAGCAACGCGCCCAGGTGCCGCTCATCCGTTCCACAACCTTCACGGAGGTCGAGATGGCTAACAATCAGACGGGCTCAAGTGCTGACCGGTTGAAGCATCCATTTCTCGAAAAGCTCGGCGCGATACCGGCCGCAGCCGAGGGCCTCTTCGCATACAGCGCGAAGATCGTATGCGGCAAGCAATCCGAGGCAAGCTGCTGTTGTGTCGCCGGCGCCCGGCCGGGCGTGTATGCGACCGAGGTCAACATTCAAAATCTCAACCTGGTGACGGCACCGGTTCTGAAGTTCGTCGTGCCCTTGATCAACTCGGGCGCTGTTGTTGCGCGTGAACCCGACGTCGCCGATCCGACCACGTTCGCTGCACGTCAGGTAGAGGTCATCAAGCTTCCTCCGTTGGGGGCGACGATGGATGATTGCTGCCGTATCGCAGAGATGCTGCTGGGCGCGACCCCGAGCGGAGACACCGCGCTCACCATCGCTATCTTGACGATTGTCAGCCAATTCGAACTGTCTGTCTCCGTCGTCTACACCGCGAACCCTCTGAGCGGAGACGGCATCAGCATCGACGTCGAGTATATTCCATCGCGACTCCTGCGGCTTCGTGGCCAAGGTTGACGCGGGATCCAGTTGGCGCTCGGCCTTCCGGGCACCCTTGGAGCAGCACCTTTGCTACCTCTCCGCCGTCGCCCCTTTTCGTCAGGACGACGGCAGGAGAATACGCCAAGCGCCCCGCACCAAAATTATCCGCCCCACGGAATCCCCTCACGCCTCGCATGATCGCCCCGCCCCCACCGCACGGCGGCGCAATAGACATTTCCCGACCCCGGCGGCATCCTGCCGCCATCAACCGATAACAGAGCGCCACGCGAGGCGGGGGAAACAGATCATGCTGCAGACACGGTTCACAAAGCTCGTCGGCGTCGAGCACCCGATCGTCCAGGGCGGCATGCAATGGGTCGGACGCGCCGAGCTGGTCGCCGCGGTCGCGAACGCCGGCGCGCTCGGCTTCATCACGGCGCTGACCCAGCCGACCCCGGAAGACCTGACCAAGGAGATCGCGCGCTGCCGCGACCTCACCGACAAGCCCTTTGGCGTCAACCTCACCATCCTGCCCGCGATCAAGCCGCCGCCCTACGCCGAATACCGCGCCGCCATCATCGAGGCCGGCATCACCGTGGTCGAGACCGCCGGCAACAAGCCGCAGGAGCATGTCGACGAGTTCAGGAGGCATGGCGTCAAGATCGTGCACAAATGCACCAGCGTCCGCCACGCGCTCTCGGCCGAGCGCATGGGCGTCGACGCCATCTCGATCGACGGGTTCGAATGCGCCGGCCACCCCGGCGAGGACGACACCCCCGGCCTGATCCTGATCCCGGCCGCCGCCAACAAGATCAAGATCCCGATGATCGCCTCGGGCGGCTTTGCCGATGCCCGCGGCCTCGTCGCCGCCCTGGCGCTCGGCGCCGAGGGCATCAACATGGGCACCCGCTTCATGGCTACCAAGGAAAGCCCGATCCACCAGCTCATCAAGGAGAAGATCGTCGCCAATGACGAGCGCGAGACCGAGCTGATCTTCCGCACCATGCGCAACACCTCGCGCGTTGCCAAAAACGACATCTCGACCAAGGTCGTCGCCATGGAGAAGGAAGGTGCGAAGTTCGAGGACATCCGCGAGCTGGTTGCGGGCGCCCGTGGTAAGATGGTCTATGCGACCGGCAATTCGGACGAAGGCATCTGGTCGGCGGGCCAGGTGCAGGGCCTGATCCAGGACATCCCGAGCTGCGCCGAGCTGATCTCCCGCATCGTGCGCGAGGCCGAAGCCATCATTCGCAGCCGGCTCGAAGGCATGATCGCTCATCCGAGCGCACAAGCCGCTGAATAATCACTGCAAGAAGCGAGAGTAATTCATGAAGGCTTATGTCTACGGCCCTGACGGCGCTCAGATTTCCGACGTCGCTCAACCAAAGCCTAAGGGCACGCAGGTGCTGGTCCGCGTCCGCGCCTGCGGGCTGAACCGCGCCGACACCGGCATGCGCAAGGGCCACGCCCACGGCGCCGCCGGCGGTGCCGGCACCGTGCTCGGCATGGAATGGGCCGGCGAGGTCGCCGAGCTCGGACCGGATGCCAAGGGCGTGAAGGTCGGCGACCGCATCATGGGCTCGGGCGGCGCGGCGTTCGCCGAATACACCCTGGCCGATCACGGCCGGCTGTTCCGCGCGCCCTCGAACATGAACTTCGAGGAAGCCGCCACCCTGCCCGTCGCGCTCGCGACCATGCACAACGCGGTCGTCACCGTTGGCGGCGTTCAGCCCGGGCAAGCCGTGCTGATCCAGGGGGCGAGCTCCGGCGTCGGCCTGATGGCGATGCAGATCGCGCGGCTCAAGGGTGCCAAGCTCGTGATCGGCTCGTCGACCGATCCCTATCGCCGCGGCCGGCTCAGGGAGTATGGCGCCGACCTCGCCGTCGACTCCTCCGACCCCAAATGGGTGGACGAGGTGCTGAAGGCGACGAACGGCGAAGGCGTCGACCTCATCGTCGACCAGGTCTCGGGCAAGGTCGCGAGCCAGAACCTCGCCGCCACCAAGGTCAAGGGCCGCATCGTCAATGTCGGCCGGCTCGGCGGCACCCATGCCGACTTCAACTTCGACCTGCATGCCGCGCGCCGGATCGACTATGTCGGCGTCACCTTCCGCACCCGCACCATCGAGGAGGTCCGCGAGATCTTCGACGAGGTCCGCAAGGACATCTGGGGCGCGGTCGAGTCACGCAAGCTGCAGCTGCCGATCGACAAGGTCTATGCCTTCGCCGACATCGACAAGGCGTTCGAGCACATGGAGGCGAACAAGCATCTGGGGAAGATCGTCGTGACGCTGTGATCCCTGGCCGGGCGACGAGCGCGCGGTCTCGTAGGGTGGGCAAAGCGAAGCGTGCCCACCACAGCGGTTGATCAGGAGACACTCGTTGGTGGGCACGGCGCTACGCGCCTTTGCCCACCCTACGAGACTGAGCCGGTGGCATAAGCGAGCATTCAATTCGGAAGCATTCGCAATAGTTTCGCTCCTGCAACTCACTCGCGACTACAGCTGTGGATCGTCGCTTGATGTTCAGCCCTAGGCTGCTAAATCCCGGGCCATGAGCGCACAGCACAACAAGACCTCGGTCGCCGCAATCTCGATCTTCGCCAGCGGCGGCATGGCAGCGGCCAAGTTTGCGGTCGGGATCGCGATCGGCTCGCTGGCGCTGATTTCCGAGGCCCTGCATTCCTCGATCGACCTGGTCGCGACCATCATCACCTGGGCGGTGGTGCGGGTGTCCGACAAGCCGGCCGACGAAGAGCACCATTACGGCCACGGCAAGCTGGAGAGCATCTCCGCGCTCGGTGTCACCGCCCTGCTCTACGTGCTGGCCGGGGGCATCCTGGTCGAATCCTACAGCCGCCTGCGCGAGGGAACTCCGCCGCCGACCATCTCGGCCGTACCGTTCGTGGTGCTGGTGATCGACATCGTCGTGAACTTGTGGCGTGCCCGCGCCCTGCACCGCGCCGCACGGGAAACGCGCAGCCAGGCGCTCGCGGCGGACGCGCTGCATTTCGCCTCCGACGTACTCGGCTCGTTCGCCGTGATCATCGGCCTGATCCTGGCCGCCCTCGGCTTCTGGTGGGGCGACGCCGCGGCGGCCGCCGCCGTCGCCGTGATGATCGCCCTGCTCGGCCTGCGCATGGCCGGCTCGACCGTGCAGACGCTGGTCGATCGCGCCCCCGAGGGCGCGCAGGAGAAGGCCACGGCCGCGATCCTTGGCGTGCCCGGCGTGATCGACGTCGAGCGGCTGCGGCTGCGCATGGTGGGCGCGACCACGTTCATCGACACCATCGCGAAGGTGCCGCGAACCTATCCGATCGACCGCGTCGAGGAGATCAAGCGCAAGGCGCAGGCGGCGGTCGACAAGGCATTCGGCGACGCCGACCTTACCTTCACCGCCGTCCCCGTCGCGCGCGACAACGAGACCGTGCGCGACCGGATCATGGTCATCGCACACAATTCCGGCCTCGCCATCCACCACGTCACGGTGCACGACCTAGGCGCCAAGCTGATCGTCGGCATCGACCTCGAGGTCGACGCCGGGATGCAGCTCGACGCCGCCCATGACATCGCCAACACGCTGGAGCGCAGCATCCAGGAGGAGTTCGGCGCCGACGTCGAGGTGGACGTCCATATCGAACCATTGGAACCGGAACTGCCGTTCGGGGTCGATGCCGTGCCGGAACGGGTGCGGGCCATCGCCTCCGCCCTGACGGAATATGCCGCCGGCGGCGAGATCTACGACATCCACAATGTGCGTGTCCGCAACACCGACGCCGGCGAGATCGTCAATTTCCACTGCCGTGCCACGCCCTCGATGAGCGTGATCAAGGTGCACGAGCATGTCGACGCGATCGAGCGCGCGCTGCGCCGCGCGTTCCCGGGCGTGAAGCGCGTGATCAGCCACGCCGAGCCACCGCGGGCGTGACGCGAAATGTGCGGGGAGTCACACGTTCTCGTTTCGGACTCGCCACGCACGTAAGTTTGCGGACGCAAAATGCGCAAACTGCGCGTTGGATAAGAATAAATTCGCGTTAACGATTCGTTGACTCTCGACAGCCTGCGAAAACTGGATTCAAATCGGTCATGATTCGGAAGCGACGTGGGGCTGCTTCCGAACTCAAGTTGCAAGCAGGTTTTCCAGGGGGCAGAAGGCATGTCGCGTGCAGACGCCGCGAACGTGCGCGTCCAATCCGATTCAATCAAGGGATTGGCGCAATCGATCGCGAAACCTGCCTATCATCGGCTCCTGATCGCGGAGCCGGCGCTGCGCCGCGCCGTGCCGACGCTGATCATCGCCTTCCTGGTCACGATCTGTCTCGGCGCGTTCGTGCAGGTCGTCGATCAGACGCGCCAGAAGCGGCAGGTGCTCCGCCACGACATCTCGGCGCTGGCCGACCTGCTCGCTGAGCGGATCGATCGCCTGACCTCGTCGCGGCAGGAGCGGCTCAAGAACATCGAGAACCTGCCGACGCTGCTGCCCGATCTCATCCCGTCCTGGGGCACGGCCTCCGGCCGCCACGTCGTCGTCACCTCGGCCGGCGTCGATCGCCGCATCCTCGCCCGCATTCCGATCGACCGCGACCCCTCAGGCAACGACCGCCTGCTCGATGCGATCACCACGGCGCAACTGGTCGCGGCGCCGCCGCGCGACAACAACGTCTCCGACATGACGCTGCCGAACGGCAACGCCGCGATGGCGACCTCGCGGCAGATCAAGTCGCTGCCGGGCCTCGTCACCGTGATCCAGGAGCGCAACGAGCCGATCTGGGGCTCGGACGCCGCGCTCTCGGTGACGCTGTCGGCGACCACCGGCTTCGTCGTCCTGATCCTCGGCTTCGCCTTCCACTGGCAGTCGACGCGCGCCCGCGAGGGCGACCTCATCAACGACGCCGTGCGCGGCCGCATCGACACCGCGCTCAACCGCGGCCGCTGCGGCCTGTGGGACTGGGATCTGTCGCGCGGCCGGATCTTCTGGTCGCAGTCGATGTTTTCGATGCTCGGCCTCGACGGTCGCAACGAGCTCCTCACCTTCGGCGAGGTCAACGCGCTGGTGAAGTCCGACGACATCGACCTGTTCGAGATCGCCGACCAGCTCATCTCCGGGAAGATCGACCATATCGACCAGACCTTCCGCATGCAGCACGTCGACGGTCACTGGATCTGGCTCCGCGTCCGCTGCGAGAAGACGCACGGGGCGACCGATTCCAGCGTGCACCTGATCGGGATCGCCGTCGACATCACCGAGCAGAAGAGCCTCGCTGAACGCACCGTCGAAGCCGACCTCCGCCTGCGCGACGCCATCGAGACCATTCCGGAGGCCTTCGTGCTGTGGGACGCGAGCGACCGCCTCGTGCTCTGCAACTCGCACTTCCAGCGCCTGCACAAGCTGCCCGACAGCGCCGTCATCCCCGGCACCTCCTACGAGACCGTGCTCGAAGTCGGCCGCATGCCGGAGGTGCGCACCCGCCACAACGAGACGGCCAGCCAGGGTCCGGGCGCACGCACCTTCGAGGCGCAGCTCGACGACGGCAGCTGGCTGCACATCAGCGAGCGCCGCACCAAGGACGGCGGCTACGTCTCGGTCGGCACCGACATCACCCGCATCAAGGAGCACGAGCAGAAGCTGGTCGACAACGATCTGCGCCTGCGCGCCACCGTCATCGACCTGAAGCGCTCCCAGGCCGCGCTGGAGCGCCAGACCAACGAGCTCGCCGACCTCGCCGAGAAGTATCAGCGCGAGAAGACCCGCGCCGAGGAAGCCAACCAGACCAAGTCGAAATTCCTCGCCAATATGAGCCACGAGCTGCGCACGCCGCTCAACGCCATCATCGGCTTCTCCGAGATCATGGGCTCGGGCATGTTCGGCGAGCTCGGCTCGGAGAAGTACCAGGAATACTGCCAGGACATCCTGACCAGCGGCCATTACCTGCTCGAAGTCATCAACGACATCCTCGACATGTCCAAGATCGAAGCCGGCCGCATGAAGCTCGACATGGAAGAGCTCGACCTCGGACAGACGCTCGCGGAGTCCCTCCGTGTCGTCTCCGGCCGCGCGCAGGACAAGCATCTGACGCTCGACGCCGGGATCGAGAAATCGATCTCGGTCGTTGCCGACCGCCGCGCGACCAAGCAGATCATCGTCAACCTGCTCTCCAATGCGGTGAAGTTCACGCCCGACGGCGGACGCATCGTGGTGCGCAGCCGGCAGCTCGACGACAAGATCGTGCTGTTGATCGCCGACACCGGCATCGGGATCGCGCCGCATTCGCTGGCACGGCTCGGCCGCCCCTTCGAGCAGGTCGAAAGCCAGCTCACCAAGACCTATCACGGCTCCGGACTTGGACTTGCGATCGCGCGCTCGCTGGCGCAGCTCCACGGCGGCTCGATGCGGCTCCGCTCGAAGATCGACGTGGGCACCGTCGTCCGCGTGACCCTGCCGCGCGATGCGATCAAGGCGGCGTCCGGGATGTCGGCTGCGGCCTAGAGCATGGCGGGAAGCTCGCCTGCGGCCATCCTTCGAGACGCCCGCCTCCGGCGGGCCCTCAGGATGAGGGCGGAGTACGCGGCAGCTGTTTCAACGAACGCCGATACAACGGAGCCTCATCCTGAGGAGCCCGCGAAGCGGGCATCTCGAAGGACGAGGCGCTTGCTCGGGCCCTCCCGCTCTGGCCCCTACAGCTGCAGCGACGGCGCGACTTCGCGCGCGACGTTGACCAGCGCCGCGATCAGCGGCGTCATCGGATCGCGCTGCGGGATCACCATGCCGATGCTGTAATTGACATCAGGATCGGTGATCGGGATCGAGCGCACCGTATCGGACAGGCCGAGCGTCTCGGCAAGCTTGGCCGGCATCACGCTCGCCCAGCGCCCCGTCTTCACATGCGTGAACAGCACGAGCAGCGAGTTCGAGGTCAGGGTCGGCGTCGCCTCCGCGCCGACCGAGCGGAGCGCGCGATCGATGATGCGGCGGTTCTGCATGTCGGGCGTCAGCAGGCACAGCGGCACCTGGCCGACCTCCTTCCACGTCACCGTCTCGCGATCGCCGAACATTCCGTCCGGCGCGGTCAGCAGACGATAGCTCTCGTTGTAGAGCGGAATGGTGCGCACCTTGCCGATCGGCTCGTTCTCGATATAGGTCAGCCCCGCATCGACCTCGAGATTTTCGAGCAGCCCCAGCACCTCGGATGAGGTGGTGGACTGGATGCGGAAGCGCACCTCGGGATGCTTGGCGCGGAACGGCGTCGTCAGCTGGGCGACCATGCCGAGCACGGTCGGGATCGCCGCGATGCGGATTTCGCCGGAGAGCTGATGCTTCAGCCCGTTGATCTCGTCACGCATGGCGCGGGCATCGCCCACGATCCGCCGCGCCCAATCCAGCGCCCGCTCGCCCTCGGGGGTAAAACCCTGGAAGCGGGAGCCGCGCTGCACCAGCATCACGCCAAGGATCTCCTCGAGCTGCTTGAGCCCGGTCGACATCGTCGGTTGCGTCACGCCGCAGACTTCTGCAGCGCGTCCGAAATGCCGCTCCTTCGCCAGCGCCAGCAGCAGTTCAAGCTTGTCGATCAACCGGTCGTCCCCTCGGATGCCATCGTGGCATGCAAGCTAGCACGGCGGGTCATTACCAACACGGAAAAACCGGCAAGCGGAACGCGATTAATTGCATTTCCGTATCGTCCGATTGCACTTCCAAATCGATCGGAATTCGCAATCGCAGCATGAGACAGCTTTATTGATCTTCGAACGATTCCAAATAGTTTGCGATCAAGGGACGCTCAATCTGAGAACAAAGAATGACAGCGGTTTACGAGCCTTGGGACGAGACGCGCGGCGCCGAGATCATCGCCGAACATGCGAAGCAAGAGGGCGCGACGCTGGTCATCCTGCACGCCCTTCAGGAGGCGTTCGGCTATGTGCCGGAGGCGGCGATTCCCATGGTGGCGCAGGCGTTGAATCTGTCGCGCGCCGAGGTGCATGGCGTGTTCACATTCTACCATGATTTCAGGCACAAACCCGCCGGCCGCCATGTGCTGAAGCTTTGTCGCGCGGAAGCCTGTCAGGCTGCGGGGGGCGATGCTCTCGCCGCGCGCGCCGAAGCGAAGCTTGGCGTGCCCCTCGGCAAGACCACCGCCGATGATCGCGTCACGCTGGAGCCGATCTACTGCCTCGGGCTGTGCGCGACCGCACCGTCCGCCATGCTCGACGGCCGCCTCATTGGCCGGCTCGATGAGAAGCGCCTCGATGCACTGGTCGCGGAGGCACAGCGATGAGCATGCGTCTATTCGTCTCCCGCGACGCGGGTGCGATTGCGGTTGGCGCCGACGAGGTTGCGCTGGCGCTGGAGCAGGATGCGGCCAAGCGCGGCGTTGCAGTCGAGATCGTCAGGACTGGCTCGCGCGGCATGTACTGGCTGGAGCCGCTGGTCGAGGTCGCGACGCCGCAGGGCCGGATCGCGTTCGGCCCGGTCACCGAGGCCGATGTGCCCTCCCTGCTCGATGCCCTCGCCAGCAACACGCCGCATCTGCTGCGGCTGGGCGCAACCGAGGAGATCCCCTGGCTGAAGCGCCAGATCCGCCTCACCTTCGCCCGCTGCGGCGTGATCGATCCGCGCTCGCTCGACGACTACCGCGCCCATGACGGCTATAAGGGCCTCGAGCGCGCGCTGTCGCTCGGCTCGGATGCGATCCTCGCCGAGGTCACCGCATCCGGCCTGCGTGGCCGCGGCGGTGCGGGCTTCCCGACCGGCATCAAGTGGAAGACCGTCGCGCAAGCGAAGGCCGACCGCAAATTCATCGTCTGCAACGCCGACGAAGGCGACAGCGGCACCTTCGCCGACCGCATGATCATGGAAGGCGACCCCTTCCTGGTGATCGAGGGCATGACGACCGCCGGCATCACCGTCGGCGCGACCAAGGGCTACATCTACATCCGCAGCGAATACCCGCACGCAGTCGAAGCGATGAACGCGGCCATCAAGGCAGCAAAGCGCGGCGGCTATCTCGGCGACAAGATCGGCGGCTCCACCTACAGCTTCGATCTCGAAGTGCGGGTCGGCGCCGGCGCTTACGTTTGCGGCGAAGAGACCTCGCTGCTGGAAAGTCTCGAAGGCCGCCGCGGCCTGGTGCGCGCCAAGCCGCCGCTGCCCGCGCATCACGGCCTGTTCGGCAAGCCGACCGTCATCAACAACGTGCTGTCGTTCGCCGCGATCCCCTTCATTCTCGCCGAGGGCGCCAAGGCCTATGCCGATTTCGGCATGGGCCGCTCGCGCGGCACGATGCCGATCCAGCTCGCCGGCAACATCCGCCATGGCGGGCTGTTCGAGACCGCGTTCGGCGTGACGCTTGGCGAGCTCGTCGACGACATCGGCGGTGGCACGTTCACGGGCCGCCCGGTCCGCGCGGTGCAAGTCGGCGGCCCGCTCGGCGCCTATTTCCCGCGCGCGCTGTTCGACACCCCGTTCGACTACGAAGCCTTCGCCGCACGCGACGGCCTGATCGGCCATGGCGGCATCGTCGTGTTCGACGACAGCGTCGACATGCGCAGGCAGGCGCGCTTCGCCATGGAATTCTGCGCCATCGAATCCTGCGGCAAGTGCACGCCCTGCCGGATCGGCTCGACCCGTGGCGTCGAGACCATCGAAAAGATCATCCGCGGCGAGCGCGTGAGCGAAAATCTCGCGCTCGTCGAAGACCTCTGCAACACCATGAAATTCGGCTCGCTCTGCGCACTCGGGGGCTTCACGCCCTACCCCGTGCTCAGTGCATTGAAGCATTTCCGGGAAGATTTCATCCCGGCCCCGACCACGCTTCAGGCCGCGGAATAGGAGAACGACGATGTCTCTGATCGAAGAAATCGACTACGGCACACCGCGCTCCAAATCGACGACGATGGTGACGCTGACCATCGACGGGAACCAGGTCACGGTGCCCGAGGGCACCTCGATCATGCGGGCCGCGATGGACGCGGGCCACCAGATCCCAAAGCTCTGCGCGACCGACATGGTCGACGCGTTCGGCTCCTGCCGTCTCTGCGTCGTCGAGATCGAGGGCCGCGCCGGCACGCCGGCCTCCTGCACCACGCCCGTGATGAACGGCCTCGTCGTGCACACCCAGAGCGAACGGCTGAAGAAGCTGCGCAAGGGCGTGATGGAGCTCTACATCTCCGACCATCCGCTTGACTGTCTCACCTGCGGCGCCAACGGCGATTGCGAATTGCAGGACATGGCCGGCGCCGTGGGCCTCCGCGACGTGCGCTACGGCTACGAGGGCGAGAACCACGTCTTCGCAAAATCCCATGGCGAGATCAACGCCGCCTGGATGCCGAAGGACGAGTCCAATCCTTACTTCACCTACGATCCCTCCAAGTGCATCGTCTGCTCGCGCTGCGTCCGCGCCTGCGAGGAAGTGCAAGGCACCTTCGCACTGACCATCTCTGGCCGCGGCTTCGACAGCCGCGTTTCGCCCGGCATGAGCGAGAGCTTCCTCGGCTCCGAATGCGTCTCCTGCGGCGCCTGCGTGCAGGCTTGCCCGACCGCGACGCTGACGGAAAAGTCGGTGATCGAGATCGGCCAGCCCGAGCACTCCGTCGTCACCACCTGCGCTTATTGCGGCGTCGGCTGCGCCTTCAAGGCCGAGATGCGCGGCGAGGAAGTCGTGCGCATGGTGCCGTACAAGGACGGCAAGGCCAATCGCGGCCATTCCTGCGTCAAGGGCCGCTTCGCCTGGGGCTACACCAACCACAAGGAGCGTATCCTCAACCCGATGATCCGCGAGCGGATCGAGGATCCCTGGCGCGAAGTGTCCTGGGATGAGGCGTTCTCGTTTGCCGCTGCCAAGATGCGCGGCATCCAGAAGAAATACGGCCGTGACGCCATCGGCGGCATCACCTCGTCCCGCTGCACCAACGAAGAAACCTATCTGGTGCAGAAGCTGATCCGCGGCGGCTTCGGCAACAACAATGTCGACACCTGCGCCCGCGTCTGCCACTCGCCGACCGGCTATGGCCTGTCGCAGACCTTCGGCACGTCGGCCGGCACGCAGGACTTCGACTCGGTCGAGGACACCGACGTCGCGGTCATCATTGGTGCAAATCCCGCCTCCGCTCACCCGGTGTTCGCGTCGCGCCTGAAGAAGCGGCTGCGCCAGGGCGCAAAGCTGATCGTAATCGATCCGCGCCGGACCGAAATGGTGGAATCACCGCACGTGAAGGCGCTGCACCTGCCGCTGATGCCCGGCACCAACGTTGCGGTCGTGACCGCGCTGGCGCATGTCATCGTCACGGAGGGCCTCGCCAACGAAGCCTTCGTGCGCGAGCGCTGCGACTGGGCCGAGTTCGAGGAATGGGCCGCCTTCGTCGCCCAGCCGAAACACAGCCCGGAAGCCACCGCGATCCTCACCGGCGTCGATCCGCAGGTGTTGCGTGAAGCCGCGCGCATCTACGCCACTGGCGGCAATGGCGCGATCTATTACGGCCTCGGCGTCACCGAGCACAGCCAGGGCTCGACCACCGTGATCGCGATCGCCAACCTCGCGATGGCGACCGGCAATATCGGCCGCCCCGGCGTCGGCGTGAACCCGCTGCGCGGCCAGAACAACGTGCAGGGCTCTTGCGACATGGGCTCGTTCCCGCACGAGCTGCCCGGCTATCGCCACATCTCGGGCGACGCCGTGCGCGACCAGTTCGAAGCGCTCTGGAACGTCAAGCTCAACCCGGAGCCGGGCCTGCGCATTCCCAACATGTTCGATGCCGCAATCGAAGGCACGTTCATGGGCATCTACGTGCAGGGCGAGGACATCCTCCAGTCCGATCCCAACACCAAGCACGTGGTGGCGGCGCTGTCGTCGATGGAATGCGTCATCGTTCACGACCTCTTCCTGAACGAGACCGCAAACTACGCCCATGTCTTCCTGCCCGGCTCGAGCTTCCTCGAGAAGGACGGCACCTTCACCAATGCCGAGCGCCGCATCCAGCGCGTCCGGAAGGTGATGTCACCGAAGAACGGCATGGCCGACTGGGAGGTCACCATCGCCCTCGCCAAAGCCATGGGCTTCGAGATGAACTACAGCCATCCGTCCGAGATCATGGACGAGATCGCGGCACTGACGCCGACGTTTACCGGCGTCTCCTACGCCAAGCTCGACGAACTCGGCTCGGTGCAATGGCCCTGCAACGAGAAGGCGCCGGAGGGCACCCCGGTGATGCATATCGGCGGCTTCGTCCGCGGCAAGGGCAAGTTCATCGTCACGGAATATGTCGCGACCGACGAGCGTACCGGCCCCCGCTTCCCGCTGCTGCTCACCACGGGCCGCATCCTCAGCCAGTACAATGTCGGCGCGCAGACAAGGCGCACCGAGAACGTGGTCTGGCATGCCGAGGACCGGCTCGAGATTCATCCGCACGACGCCGAGCAGCGCGGTGTACGCGACGGCGACTGGGTGCGGCTCGCGAGCCGTGCGGGCGAAACCACGCTGCGCGCGGAGATCACCGACCGCGTCTCACCGGGCGTCGTCTACACCACCTTCCATCACCCGGACACGCAGGCCAACGTCATCACCACCGACTATTCGGATTGGGCCACCAACTGCCCCGAATACAAGGTCACGGCGGTGCAGATCTCGCCGTCGAACGGCCCGTCCGACTGGCAGAAGGCCTATGACGCGCAGGCGCAGCACTCCCGCCGCATCGCGCCGGCCGAGGCCGCGGAGTAACGGCATGCACGTGCCGGTCCAGGCCATCGACCGCGAGATCTGGCGCGACGGTGCCGCGTCCGAAGGCACGCGCCTGATCCCGGAGGAGACGCCGCTGGCGCTGACCTATAACGGCGGCAGCTATGCCGTCATGATGGGGACGCCGCAGAACCTCGAGGATTTTGCGGTCGGCTTCAGCCTGGACGAAGGCATCATCAGGTCGGTCGACGACATCAAGTCGCTCGAAGTGGTCCGCCTCGACGACGGCATCGAGCTGCGCATGTGGCTGGCGTCGGAAGATGCCGCGCGCATCAGCGAGCGGCGGCGGCACATTGCCGGCCCGACCGGCTGCGGCATTTGCGGCATCGATTCAATCGCCGAGGCCGTGCGGCCTGCGGCCGTCGTCCCACCAGGGTCCAGCTTCACGCCGCAACAGATCATGACGGCGATACAGGCGATCGCGCCCCTGCAATCGATCAACATGCAGACGCGCGCGGTCCACGCCGCGGCCTTCTGGTCGCCATCGAATGGCATTGTGGCCCTGCGCGAGGACGTCGGCCGCCATAACGCGCTAGACAAGCTCGCAGGTTCGCTGGCGCGCAGCCGGACGGACGCTAGCGTGGGCATGGTGCTGCTGACGAGCCGTGTCTCGGTCGAGATGGTGCAGAAGACGGCCGCAATCGGCGCCCCGGTGCTGGTCGCCGTCTCGGCGCCCACCGCGCTCGCGGTTCGCACCGCGGAAGCCGCCGGCATCACGTTGATCGCGATTGCCCGCAGCGATGGGTTTGAAGTATTCACGCACCAGAGTCGCGTTACGGCTCATCGTGCTCAGGAGATTATCGATGTCGTCGCCTGACCGCCTCGTCTACATGGCCAACCAGATCGGTACCTTCTTCAAGAGCCAGGGCCACGACAAGGCCGTGCCGGGGATCGCCGACCACATCAAGAAGTTCTGGGATCCCCGGATGAAGCGCGCGATCTTCGCCCATCTCGACGCGGGCGGCGCAGGCCTGGAGCCGAACGTGCGCGAGGCTCTCACCTCGCTGAAGCAGACGACGTCCCTTCCAGCAGCGCCGTAAATACGCGCCTCACCTCGCTCTGCGTTTCCTTCACGCGCGCCTCCAGCGACGAGAAGTCGGGCGCATCGCCGGCGCGCGCCATCACGCGCTGAAGGTCGGTGCCGGCGGTCTCGGGCTTGAAGCCGTCGCTGACGCAGAGCCGCAGGATCTGCGTCAGGTCGTGATAGAGCCGCGCCGCCGCGCGAAGGATCTCCGCCTCCGATTGCGGGAGCACGTTGAGCTTGGCGGCGTTGTCCAGAACCTGAAGGGTGCTGACGTCGAGAATTTCAGGCTTGTCATGGGCGTGCACGAGCTGGAGATATTGCGCGATGAAGTCGATATCGACCATGCCGCCTGCAGCGTATTTGAGATCCCAATGGTCGCTCTCGCCCTTCTCCTGCGCGATGGCGCGCCGCATGTCGGCGACGTCGTTGGCAATGGTCGCCCGATCGCGGCGGCGGGTCAGGACATCGCGGATGATACGCTCGATCCGCTCACGGAATTCATCCGAGGCCGATACCACGCGGGCGCGGGTCAGGGCCATGTGCTCCCAGGTCCAGGCCTCGTTGGCCTGGTAGTCCGCGAATGAGACGAGGCTCGACGCCACCGGACCGGCGCGTCCCGACGGGCGCAGCCGCATGTCGATCTCGTACAGCACACCGTAATTGGTGCGTGTGGTGAAGGCACTGATCAGGCGCTGGGTGAAGCGCGCGAAGTAGTGGGCGCCCTGAAGCGATTTGGCCCCGTCGGAGTCCGGATTGTCGCTGTCGAAATCGTACAGCAGGATCAGGTCGAGATCGGACGATGCCGTCATCTCGCGGCTGCCGAGCCGGCCCATCGCGATGATCGCGGTCTCCTGATCCTTGATACGTCCGTGTTGGGCGGCGAAGCGTTCGGCGACAAGATCGTGCACGGTGTGGACGATGCCTTCGGCGACATCGGCGAAAGCCGTGCTGGCCTGCTGCGCCGAGACAGTACCGGAGAGAATGCGCGTGCCGATCAGGAACAGGCTCTCCTGCCCGAACAAGCGGAGACGGTCGAGAAATTCCTCATAGGAGTCGGCGTCGCGCACCGTCGCGGCCAATCGCGCCGACAATTCCTGCTTGTCCGGCATCGCGCCGAAGAATCTGGGATCGATCAGGCCGTCCATGAGCTGCGGCTTCCGCGCCAGCATCTCGCCGAGCCGCGGCGCCGCGCCGAGCACCAGCGCCACGAGCGCGACGAGATCGCGGTTCTGGCCGAGCAGCGTGATCAGCCGCCCGCCAAGCTGGAGTGCCTGGAGGAACTGATCGAACGCCACGACGGCGCGATCCGGCTCCTCGGCCCGCGCGAGGCCGTCGATCAGGGCCGGCACGAATTCGACGAAAGCGCTTCGCGTCTGGTCGTTGCGGAACACGCGGTAGTCGCCTGTGATCCAGTCGCGTATGGTCTGCGCGAGCGCGGCCGGCTTCTTGAAGCCGAGCGTCGTCAAATATTGCAGCAGGCGCGGATCGTCAGGACCTGCGCTGTAGTCGAGCGCCGGCAGCTTTGCCGTGCCGGTCGGGTCATCGCCCTCGAACAGCTTTTCGTAATGTCCCTGCACGATCTGGAGCTGCCGCAACAGGTCGCGCGCAAAGGCTTCGCGATCCGGATAGCCAAAGAAGCGCGCAAAGCGCTCGACCGCCTCCTTGTCGTCGGGCAACGCATGGGTCTGCTCGTCGGCGATCATCTGGAGGCGGTGCTCGACGCGGCGCAGGAATTCATACGCAATGGTCAGCTCGTCACGCGCGGCAAAGGTGATCCAGTTGCTGGTGGCGAGAATATCGAGCGCAGCGAGCGTCGGCCGCACCCGCAACTCCGGATGGCGACCGCCGGCGATCAGCTGCTGCGTCTGCGCGAAAAATTCGATCTCGCGAATGCCGCCACGCCCGACCTTGACGTTGTGCCCCTCGACCGCGATCTCGCTCTGGCCGCGATAGGTCTGCATCTGACGCTTCATGTCGTGGACGTCGGCAAGCGCGGCGAAGTCGAGATGCTTGCGCCAGACGAACGGCGCGATTTCGGCGAGCAGCGCCTCGCCCGCTTTGGCATCGCCGGCGCAGGCACGCGCCTTGATCATCGCAGCACGCTCCCAGGTGCGCCCTTCCCGCTCGTAATAGTTCAGCGCGGCGTCTCGCGAAATCGCCACTTGCGTCGAGGACGGATCGGGACGCAGGCGCAGGTCGACGCGGAAGACGTAGCCGTCATAGGTACGCTGCTGGAGAATGCGCGCCACGCCCTGCGTCACCCGCACGAAGAACGGCTGCGGCTCGATGTCGGGTGCGAGCGTCGTGGCATCGGGATCGAAGAACACGATGAGGTCGATGTCGCTGGAATAGTTCAGCTCGCCCGCCCCCATCTTGCCCATCGCGAGCACGATCAGGCCGCAGCCCTCTTCCGGAGCTTCGGGATTCGGCGGCAGGATCTTCCCACGTGCGGCTTCCTGCCGCAGCTGGTACTGGAGCGCCGCCTGCACCGAGGATACCGCGACATCGGTCAGCGCCGCCGTCACCCGCATCACCGGCCAGACGCCGCCGATATCGCACAGCGCAGTGAGAAGCGCCGCTTCGGCCTTCATCCTGCGAAGCAGCCGCATCACCTCGGCTTCGTCGCCTGCCGCGAGCACCGCGTCCCTCGCCTCCGCGATCAGCAGGGCGAGATGCGCATCCGGATCGCATTCCAGCAACCGGATCAGCCGCAGCGGGTCAGTGCGCACCAGATCGAACAAATAGGGCGAGAATTCTGCGATGCCGGCCAGAATATCCCGCGCGAAGGGATGAGCCAGCAACACGCCAAGACGGGCCGATTGCGCCGGCTCGAGCTCGGCCAGCCAGCTTTCAAGACGTCGTTCGTCGGTGGTGGAAGCGGCAATATGGGGAGCCTCCGCAAAGCGCGCGGCGAGGCTCTCACCAGTCTTGTCCGCGTTTCCCGGCGCGGAGTGGTTCATGCCACCTTCTGTGGCACATCCTGCATTGGCGGAGCAACCCTGTCGCCGGCGCGCGCCGGGAGCACCAGCGTGGCGACGAGGCCAGGCTGGGCATCACCCAGCCGCAATTCTCCGCCATGCAACGTCGCAACCGCGGCGGCAAGGCTGAGACCGAGGCCGGAGCCCGGCAGCGTGCGGCTGGCTTCAAGCCGCACGAATCGCTCGACGACATGCTTGCGGTCGGCTTCGGGGATACCAGGGCCACGATCGGTGACGCTGAGCAGCACCTGGTCTCCCTCGCGCCTCGCCTCGATGATGATCTGCCTGGAGTCCATGCTGACCACGGTTCCACCGGTCTGCGCGACCGGCTTGCCGTACTTGATCGCGTTCTCGACCAGGTTGGCGAGCGCCTGGCTGATCAATTCGCGGTTGGCGTGAACCGGCGTCGGCTCGGCCTTGACCTTCAAGGTCATGCCATCGTCCTCGGCCAGCGGCTCGTAGAGCTCGTGGATGCCGCCCGCGACTTCGGCGGCGTCGAAATCATCCATGTTGCCACGCGCCTGGCCGGACTCGGCGCGCGCGATCATCAACAGCGCATTGAAGGTGCGGATCAAGCCGTCGGATTCCTCGATGGTCCGCTCCAGCGCCGCTCGGTAATCGGTCTCGCTGCCCGATTTCGCCAGCGCCTCCTCGGCGCGGTTGCGCAGACGCGTCAGTGGCGTCTTGAGGTCGTGGGCGATGTTGTCGGAGACTTCCTTCAGCCCCGCCATCAGCGCCTCGATCCGCTCCAGCATCGCATTGAGGTTTTCCGCAAGACGATCGAGTTCGTCGCCGCTGCGCCCCACCGGCAGGCGCCCGCTGAGATCGCCGGTCATGATGCGCTGCGCGGTGCCGGTCATCGCATCGATGCGCGTGAGCACGCGGCGCGCGACGAAGATGCCGCCGCCGAGGCCCAGCACGACCACGATCAGGATCGACCATTGCGCGGCCTTGGCGACGATCCCGAACAGGCGCCGCCGCTCGTCGAGGTCGCGACCGATCAGGAGGCGGAAACCGTTTTCGAGCTCGGTGACGCGCACCAGCGCGCGATGGTCGCGCTCGTCGGCGTCCTCGATCCGCTTGTAGGCCGTCTCCGACCAACCGCGCGTCGCCATTACGCCCGGCGCCAGCGAGCCGACATTGCCGGCGATCGCCTGCCCGGTCGGCGTGGTCACGAGATAGAGGTTGGCGCCCGGCCGCAGCGCCCGGTACTCGATCGCGAGCACGAGGCCGCGCAGGCCGCGACGGCCGTAGATCTCGTTGATCTCCGAGGTCTCGGCATTGACCGTCTGCGTGATTTCCTCGGTGATCAGCCGCCGCGTATTCCAGGCGAAATAGCCGAGCAGCGAGGCCGCGAAAATCGCAAACAGGAACAGGTAGACCAGCGTCAGCCGGAATGCCGTGGTGCGGACGAGTTTACCGAATGCCGTCACGGATCCGGTACCCAATCAGAGCGCTGCGCGTGCTATCACCGGTCATCGCAACTTCTCATATTCTCTTTTTGTTTCAAGCAGTTACCGCATCTTATGCTGTCTGGTTCCCGGCCGTCTCTGGCGAAAAAGCGGCAAGTTGGCGCGACTCTCTTCCGAGGCATCTGGTCAGTGGAATGGAACGTTAAAGTGGCACTCAATTCGAACCAAGTTAAATCCCTGCAAGCTGGCGTTCATGCGGACGGCGGGGCTATCTGGTCATGGGCGGGAGCGGCGATCGGGTGTGGCCTTCCGCTTCACTGACCTTGACGGTAAACGGCGCGCAAATGGTGTTCGCCGCGACGTACTGACGTTGAGCGGCGCGCCCAACCATGCCCGCGAATACAAGGTCATCTTGAAACGCGATGGCGTCGATCCGCGCGTCGAGAAGCGTCCCGGCAAGACGTGAGGCTTGGACCGCAAGCCACTGAACTTTGCGAGATCACGGAATGGCACCCGCCCCGGCCGATGCGCCATTTCCTCGACACGCCGACGCGAAAGGACGGCGCGTGACATCCGGCGTCGTCCGCCGCGATAACACATAACATATCGAACGACGCACCTACATCAGTTCATATCAAACTGTTGCAAATGTGTATTATTTGTTCGCTAGAGAAAGCCATCAACGTTACGGGGGCTGGCGTCACAACTCGGCGGGCCGGGCTCGGTCATGGCAAGACCATGAGTCGAGATACTCCTAGCTGGTAGAGTTATGCGACGATCAATGCCTCTCCCGCTGCCCTTGGGACCAGACAGGGTGAGATGCCCCGGTCAGGTGGAATTTCGCTGCGGTCGTGGCAGCGCCTTTTTGCTCCGAGCAACCGCCCGCCCGCCGAGGATGTGATCGACGATGGACATGCCGTTGCACAGAACCCGCGTCAACTATAGCGGTGGGCGGGAAGAAGCTTCGTCCTCGATGTCGGCCTTGATCGACCAACTGTCCGGACTGGCCCGGCGACAGTATCGGGTCATTCTCATCGTGCCTGCCGTGGCCATAGCCATCGGCCTGCTCTATCTGCTGGTCACTCCCTCGCAATACACCGCGACCGCTACGCTTTTGATCGACAGCAGCACGCTGCGGGTCCTGCAGAACCAGTTGCAGCCGCAGGGGGATATTCCGCTCGACACGCTTCAGGTGGGCTCCCAGGTCGAAATTCTCGCCTCGCGCAAGCTGGGACTCGACGTTGTAAGAAGCCTCAAGCTCGCCGACGATCCGGAATTCGCCGGTGGCTGGAGCCTGTTCTCGCGTCCGGACGTCACCTCAAACACGGTGGAAGAACGCGAGCAGAGGGCGCTCGATGAGTTTCTGGCCCACCGCTCTATCACGCGCGGCGACAAGACTTATGCGCTGAACATCTCATACACGTCGCGTAGCCCCGAGACCGCGGCCAAGGTCACCAACGCGATCGCGGAGGCCTATATCGACGACCAGCTCGGCGCAAAATACCAGACAGTCACCCGCGCAGGCGCCTGGCTGCAGGACCGGATCAACGAGCTGAAGTCGAAGGCGGCGACAGCCGATCGCGCCGTCCTGGAGTTCAAGGAAAAGAACAACATTGTCGACCTCGGCGGACCGAACGTATCGGCCGGCAGCGCGAGCCGGCTCATCGGCGAACAACAGCTGTTCGAACTGAACAGCCAGCTCGCCGCCGCCCGCGGCGCCACCAGCGAGGCCAAGGCCCGGCTCGACCGGATCGAGCAAGTCCGGAAAATGGACGTCAGCGAGGGCGCCGTCGCAGATATCCTGAAAAACGAGGTCATTACGCGGCTCCGCAATCAGTATGTCGACCTGTCTGCGCGCGAGGCCAACATCTCGACGAGATATGGTGCGGACCATACGGCCGCGATCAACCTGCGCGACCAGATGGAGGAAACGCGCCGAAACATCCGCGGGGAGCTCGGACGGATCGCTGGCAGCTACAAGAGCGATTACGAGATCGCCAAGACGCGCGAAGAAAGTTTGGAGCGGTCGCTGGCCAGCCTGGTATCCGAGGGCCAGCTCACCAACCGCGATCGGCTTGGATTGGCCGAGCTCGAAAGCTCGGCCAAGGTATATCACACGCTCTACGACACTTTCCTGCAGCGTTATATGGAGGCGATACAGCAGCAGTCGTTTCCGATCACCGATGCACGCGTGATCAGTCCAGCCGTCGCGCCGAAGAAGAAGAGCAAGCCGGTGGCGTCATTCGTCCTTGCCATCGCGCTCACGATGGGCCTGATGGCGAGCTTTGGAATTGCAGCCTGGCGCGAGGCAGTCGACGGCGTCTTCCGCACGGGATCGCAGGCCGAACAGGAATTGGGCGTCCGTTGTCTGTCGGTGATTCCGCTCGCGGCTGGACAGGCACCTCGTGCACCATCACCTCCGCGATCGATCGCGACCGGATTCGATGCAGAGGCCGGTCGACTGGGTCCGCCGCCGCAAACCGTGGAGAACGTGGCGGCGGATACACCCCATTACGCATTCATCGATCCGTTGAAGCGACGCGCAGTCGACGATCCGATCTCGGTCTTCACCGAAGCGTTTCGCGCAATCAAGATGAGAGCGTGGCTGGAATCCACCATCCGCGAGAACAGGCTGATCGGCATCACCTCGACCGTCGCGGGCGAAGGCAAATCCACCGTTGCCGCGAACCTTGCGTCGCTGTTGGCCGATGCCGGTCGACGCGTGATCCTGATCGACGCGGACCTTCGCAATCCTACGCTTGCCCGCTCGCTCACGCCACGGCCGTCAGCCGGATGGCTGGAGGTGCTGAGCGGGAAGATCGATCTCGCACAGGCCACGGGTCGAGACGCCGCCACGGGACTGGCACTGCTGCCTCTGCTGCTGACCGAAGCTCCGGTCCATTCCGACGAGGTGCTGGCATCGCAGGGATTTCGAACCCTGCTTGATCGACTGCGCGAAAGCTATGATTATGTTATCGTCGACCTTCCGCCGATCGCACCTGTCGTCGACGTGCGTGCGATCGTCCCGGTGATCGACTCCTTCGTGTTCGTGGTAGAATGGGGAAGCACCAGGATCAAGGCGGTGCGGCGCCATCTGCTAGCCGAGCCGGACCTTCACGATCGCCTGCTTGGCGTGGTGCTGAACAAGGCCGATCTGAGGGTTCTCGAAAAATTTGAGCAGCCGGGTGTTTATCAGAATGGATACTACAGAAGTGGCAGCTAGAGGTGCCGTTGAATCGATGCTTGGAGGGCGCCACGCCGGATCCCCGCTTCGGCGGGAGCGAGCGCTCGGATGAGCAAGCGGATCGCTCTCATCACCGGCGTGACCGGTCAGGACGGCGCCTATCTCGCCGAATATTTGCTGTCGCTCGGCTATGTCGTGCACGGCATCAAGCGGCGCTCGTCCTCGTTCAACACCGCGCG
>NZ_JBVVPO010000028.1:89700-111009 GCF_055811795.1 Bradyrhizobium sp. MI1.7 | reverse complement strand
ACGGATATTCCCTGCGGGAACAGCCGGGCTGTCGTCCTTCGAGGGCCGCCGAAGAGGCGGCCACCTCAGGATGACGGAAAGACCGCGTCGCGCGCCGGGATGACGGGGAGGCAATTTGGCTGGAAAGAAATGTAATCCTTTCAACGGCATGCCTACTGTGCATGGGGTTGTTTTCGCGAAAATGAGTTTGGGGGTCGTGATCCCAGGAATCCATTTGACTCCTCCCCGATTCTGATTCGACTCCGCGCCGTCCCCAATTTTAAGGAACCGGTCGTCGAAACGCCGCTTGTGCGGCTGGGCAAAACTCCATCTAGTGCACAACCAATAAGAGTCCCGCGACATGTGGCGTGAACGGAACAGGCTTCAGCGGGAGTCAGCGATTCGGCCGCGATTCGTTCTAGAGTCGTTCCGAAGCTTAAAGCCAACGGGAAAAGCGTCGCAAAGTGAGACAGTTGCGCGAGGTTTGGGGAGTGCGCTCCCACACGCTCGGTGTCATCGCCCGGCTTGACCGGGCGATCCAGTACGCCGAGGCCGTTGTGGTTGAGCGGACAAGCCGCGGCGTACTGGATGCCCCGGTCCCGGCTCCGCCAAGGCTACGCCGGGGCTCAGGGGGGTGCTCGGCCCGCCGAAGCCTTGGCGAAGGCGGCAGGCCGGGGCATGACAGCGGAATGCTTGGCTGCAGCGTAGCGTTCGGAGACATGGCCGACACCTCCCAGCCCTCAACACACCCCAAAACAGCACTGACATTCGCCCAAATCGCCACTACCTAATCCCCAGACATGGCCTTCTCCTCCTCCCCCTTCGCCTCCGAGCGCGCACCTGGCGCGGGCGTCACTGCGGTGCTCGGGCCGACCAACACCGGCAAGACCCATCTCGCCATCGAGCGGATGCTCGCGCATCCCTCTGGCGTGATCGGGCTGCCGCTGCGGCTGCTCGCGCGCGAGGTCTATAACAAGATCGCCGCACGGGTCGGCAGCGAGGCCGTCGCGCTGATCACGGGCGAAGAGAAGATCAAGCCGAAGAACCCGCGCTATTGGGTGTCGACCGTCGAGGCGATGCCGCGCGACCTCGACGTCTCCTTCCTCGCCGTCGACGAGGTCCAGATCGCCTCCGATCTCGAACGCGGCCACGTCTTCACCGACCGCATCCTCAACCGCCGCGGCCGCGACGAGACGCTGCTGCTGGGCGCCGCCACGATGCGCCCGATCATCGAGCGGCTGCTGCCGGGCGTGTCCATGATCACGCGGCCGCGCCTGTCGCAGCTCGAATTCGCCGGCGACCGCAAGATCACGCGCCAGCCGCGCCGCACCGCCATCGTCGCCTTCTCGGCCGACGAGGTCTACGCCATCGCCGAGCTGATCCGCCGCCAGCATGGCGGCGCGGCCGTGGTGCTGGGATCGCTCTCGCCCCGCACGCGCAATGCGCAGGTGGAGATGTTCCAGAACGGCGACGTCGACTATCTCGTCGCCACCGACGCCGTCGGCATGGGCCTCAATCTCGACGTCGACCACGTCGCCTTCGCCTCCGACCGCAAGTTCGACGGCTACCAGTTCCGCCGCCTGACGCCGGCCGAATTCGCGCAGATCGCCGGGCGTGCGGGCCGCGCCACCCGCAACGGTACTTTCGGGACGACGGGCCGCTGCGGGCCGTTCGAGCCCGAGCTCGTCAACGCGCTGCAGAACCACACCTTCGACAATGTGAAGATGCTGCAATGGCGCAATGCGAAGCTGGATTTCGCCTCGCTCGGCGCGCTCCAGGTGTCCCTGAACCAGTCGCCCGGCCATGAGGCGCTGACGCGCGCGCCGATCGCCGAGGACATGCGCGTGCTCGACCATGCCGCCCGCGACGTCGAGGTGCGCGATATCGCGCATGGCAAGGCGGCCGTGGAACGGCTGTGGGAGGCCTGCCAGGTCCCCGATTACCGAAAACTGTCGCCGGCCGCCCATGCCGAGCTCGTCACCACGCTGTACGGCTTCCTGATGCGGAAGGGCTGCATCCCCGATTCCTGGTTCGGCGCCCAGGTGGACCAGGCCGACCGCATCGACGGCGACATCGACACGCTGTCGGCCCGGATCGCTCAGATTCGCACCTGGACCTTCGTCGCCAACCGCCCGGACTGGCTGAGGGACCCCGAACGCTGGCAGGGGATCGCCCGCGAGGTCGAAAATAAATTATCGGATGCGCTCCATGAACGCTTGACTGAGCGTTTCGTTGATCGCCGGACCAGTGTATTGATGCGCCGCCTGCGGGAGAACACGAGCTTGAATACTGAAATCGGCAAGACCGGCGAAGTCATCGTCGAAGGCCATGTCATCGGCCGCCTCGATGGCTTCACCTTTGCACCGGATGCGGCGGAAGCAGGCTCCGATGCGAAAGCCTTGCAGGCTGCAGCGCAAGCGGTGCTCGCCGGCGAGATCAACGCGCGCGCCGAAAAACTGGGCAATGCGCCGGACGACCAGTTCGTGCTGACCTCGGAAGGCACCATCCGCTGGACCGGCGATGCCGTGGCGCGCCTGTCTGCCGCGGAGGAGGCGCTGCATCCGCGCATCCGCATCATCTCCGACGAGCGCCTCACCGGTGCGCCGCGTGAGAAGGTGCAGGCCCGGCTCGAGCTCTGGCTCAAGACGCATATCGAAAAGCTGCTCGGGCCGATGTTCGAGCTGTCGAAGGCCGAGGACGTCACCGGCATTGCCCGCGGCATCGCCTATCAGCTGGTCGAGGCGCTCGGCGTGCTCGAGCGTCCGAAGATCGCCAACGAGCTGAAGGATCTCGACCAGCCCTCGCGCGCCGTGTTGCGCAAATACGGCGTCCGTTTCGGCGCCTATCACATCTATTTCCCCGGCCTGCTGAAGCCCGCCGGGCGTGCGCTGGCCGCACTGTTGTGGGCGCTGAAGCAGGACAATGTCGATCTGTCCTCGCTGTCGGGCGCGCAGCATCTGGCATCTTCGGGCCGCACCTCGTTCCCGGTCGACAAGCAGCTGCCGCGCGATGCCTATCGCGTGCTCGGCTACAAGCAGGCCGGCGAGCGCGCGGTGCGCGTCGACATCCTGGAGCGCCTTGCCGATCTGATCCGCCCGGCGCTGGCCTGGCGCGAGAACTCGCCCGGCGAAAAGCCCGCCGGCGCGTTCGACGGCCGCAGCTTTGTGGTGACGCAGGCGATGACCTCGCTCACCGGCTCGGCCGGCGAGGATTTCGCCTCGGTGCTGCGCGCGCTCGGCTATCGCATGGAGAAGCGTGCGCCGCTGCCGCCGAAGCCGGTGGCTGCTGCCGCGGAGACGCCGGCTGCCGAAGCAAGCGCAGAGGCTCCGACTGAACCGGCTGCGACCGATGAGGCCGCCGCAACCGCGGACACCGCGGTCGAAGCCGCCGCCGAGCCAGTCACCGTCGAAGACGCGCCCGGCATGGAGCAGCACGACGAGCCCGCGCATGACGAGCCGGCGCTCGAAGCATCGCCGGAAGCCCCCGTCACGCCCGAGGATGCCCCCGGCATCGCGCCGCCGGCGGAAGAGGCTGCTGCGCCTACCGAGGCGGTGGAAGCCGCTCCCGCCGAGGCCGCTGCAACGGAAGCCGCTGCATCCGCCGATGCCGCCGCGCCGGTCGAGGCTGCCGCTGTGCCTGGCGAGCCCGAGCTCGTCGAGGTCTGGCGTCCCGGCGGCCGTCACGACGATCGCAAGCCGCGCCACGAGCGGCATCGCCATCAGCGTCACCACAATCAGCGCCCGCAGCAGGCCGGTGCCGAAGCTGGCGCCGCCCCCGCCGAAGGCGAGGCCGCGCCGTCAGCCGACGGCGAGAAGCGCAATGAGCGCCATCGTCACGGCGGCGGTCATCGCAGGGATGGGGCAAAGGATTTCCGCAAGCCGCGCGAAGGTGGTGCCGAAGGCGCGCCGCGCCAGGAAGGGCGCGACGACAAGAACCGCCGCTTCGAAGGCAAGGATCGCGACAACAAGGATCGCGATCGCAACAAGGGCAAGTTCGGCGGCGATCGCGACAAGGGCCGCGACAATCGCGGTCGTGACCGCGACAAGGGCCGCGACCGTCAGGGCGGGCCGTCGCTGCGCCCCTACGCCTCGAGCGCGAACCCGCGCGAGCGCGATCGTCCGGCCGATCCGAACTCGCCCTTCGCAAAGCTTGCTGCGCTGAAAGAGCAGCTGTCCGGTCGCAAGGAGTGATCCCACGACCGAGCGGCAGCGTCTCGACAAATGGCTGTGGCACGCGCGGGTGGTGAAGGCGCGCACCTCCGCGGCCGAGCTCGTTGAGTCCGGCCACGTTCGCATCAACGGCACACGCGAGAAGTCGCCGGGCCATGCGATCAAGATCGGCGACGTGATCACCATCGCGCTCGATCGCACTGTGCGCGTGCTGAAAGTAACCGCTTTCAACGAGCGCCGCGGCGATGCCGCCTCGGCCCGCGTGCTCTACGAGGAGCTGAGCGAAGGCAATCAAAGTTCTCGGCGCAATTAATTGCGCTCTGAATTCATTTCTTGGTCGATCAAACGCGTAAAGCCGTCATGATCGGCCGTTCCCGACCTTGCGGCGCCGGGCCATCCGCGCTACGCAAGCCGCGACTTTTAAAAGAGCTTTTCGGAGCGTTGGATGACTTACGTCGTCACTGAAGCCTGCATCAAGTGCAAGTATACCGACTGCGTCGAGGTCTGCCCGGTCGACTGTTTCTACGAGGGCGAGAACATGCTCGTCATCCATCCTGACGAGTGCATCGACTGCGGCGTGTGCGAGCCGGAATGCCCCGCTGACGCGATCAAGCCGGACACGGAACCGGGCCTCGAAAAGTGGCTCCAGGTCAACGCCGACTACGCCAAAAGCTGGCCGAACATCACCCAGAAGAAAGAATCACCCCCCGACGCGAAGGAATTCGACGGCCAGGAAGGAAAGTTCGAGAAATATTTTTCTCCGAACCCGGGCTCGGGAGACTAATTCTCGCCCAAACTTAACCCTAATACCTTCGTCAGCGCCGAAAACCAGCCCTCAAGACCCCTAAATCATTGATTTTTGCGGGAAATGTGCTATATTGAGCACATTAAGCTGAACCCCCGTCAGCCCAGTTGGCCCCGTTGGGTTCCCGTGAAACCAAATGTCGAACAGGGGCGTGGCAGTTTCCGCGCGCAGGCTGTGTCACAGAAAACGCGTAAAAAGAGTACTTCAGCGAGGGCTTCCCATAAGGAGGCCAAAAAAGTCGCCGCGGCCAGCCGTAGCGCATCCAAGGGTCGGACCGCGACTAAGGCACCGGCTGCAAAGTCCTCGAAGAACAAAAGAAGCGCAATGCCTCACAAGACTGCCAAACCGGCCGCGAAAGCGACCGTTGCCAAGCCTGCTGCTGCCAAGGCTTCCGCTGCCAAGCCCGTTGCTCCGAAGGCTCCTGTTGCTGCCGCCCCTGCCAAAGCCCCCGTTGCTGCTGCGAAGCCGGCCGTGAAGGCTGCTGCACCCGCGCCGAAGGTCGAGGAAAAGAAGGTCGTGACCCAGCGCCAGGGCTTCAAGGCCAACGAATTCGTCGTCTATCCCGCTCACGGCGTTGGCCAGATCCTGGCCATCGAGGAGCAGGAGATCGCCGGTGCGAAGCTCGAGCTGTTCGTCATCAATTTCATCAAGGACAAGATGACGCTGCGCGTGCCGACCGCCAAGGTCGCGAACGTCGGCATGCGCAAGCTGTCCGACCCCGCGCTGGTGAAGAAGGCGCTGGAGACGCTGAAGGGCCGCGCCCGCGTCAAGCGCACCATGTGGTCGCGCCGCGCCCAGGAATACGAAGCAAAGATCAATTCGGGCGACATCGTCGCGATCGCGGAAGTCGTGCGCGACCTCTACCGTTCCGAGTCGCAGCCCGAGCAGTCGTACTCTGAACGCCAGCTCTATGAAGCGGCGCTCGATCGTCTCTCCCGCGAGATCGCGGTTGTGCAGCACTCGACCGAGACCGAAGCGGTCAAGGAGATCGAGGCCCAGCTCGCCAAGAGCCCGCGCCGCACCAACGCCAAGGCGGAAGCCGCCGACGGCGAGGGCGAGGCGGATGCCGACGGCGATACCGATGGCGACGACACCGCCGTCGCCGACGAGGCCGCGTAAGCGTCTCGCAGCGTCGATTGCAAGCAATCAAAAGCCCGGCCGGTTGGCCGGGCTTTTTTGTTTTGAGCGGATCAGGCTTTGTGACGGTGCAATCCATGCGTTCGCACGGCCACGGGTGTTCAGGCCCCGTGTTGAGGGCATCGCGTCGAGGGAGAGTGTGACGAACTTGACCCGAGTCACTTCCTGATCAGCGGAATCTGCAAATTGGTCGGCCGGTTCTGCTCGGTGTCAAAGCCACGGCCGTCGATGTTGCGGGCGCCCCAGAACAGGAGGTCGCCCCTGAGATAGACGAGATCATATTCCATGAAGTTCGTGGCCTCGGCGAGACCGAAGGGAGCGAAGGTCTTGCCGAAGATGCTCTGGGGCGCGCCAACGTCCCACGGTGCATATCCGACCGCGGCGACCTTGTTGAGCACATCGGCAAATCCCTGTGCCAGCGGCGTAACCTCGTAGGTCTCGTCGGCAACGAAGTCGACCTTCTGCGCGCCCGGAGCGATGGGATGCGCACCCCTCCACAGCATATGGCCGCCAATCCTGATCCGCGCGAGCGGCACGGCGCTGTAGGGATCGGCCGAGTTGACGATCTCGAGCTCGAAACGGTCGGAGGGGAGATATTTGAAGGCCCGCTTGAGATAGAACGGCTTGAGCGTGCCATCGGCGTTCTTCGCCGCGCTCGGGCGCACCTCCGGTGCGATGCTTTCCCAGTCGCCGAGCAACGCCTGCTTCAATCCTGTCACATCCAGTTCCATGTTGTTTGCCTTTGCCTGCGTGTTGGAGGATTGCGCAGCCACTTCGCCAGATCCCGCCAGCGTGAGGATCAGCAGAGACGTTTGAATGCTCTTGAGCATGTGAAGCTCGCTCCCGTGCGCCTCTGCCTGCCAGGCAGACTTCGTTCACGCCGGCTATACGGGCAGCTGGCCGCTTGGAAAAAGACTTTGTAAGCTGGCCCCATGCCTGCGAGATATGGGAGATCGCGATGGAGCTTCGGCATCTCCGCTATTTCGTCGCCGTTGCCGATGCGGGCAGTTTGACTGTTGCGGCCGAGCAGAAGCTGCACACGTCGCAACCGTCGCTCAGCCGGCAAATCCGGGATCTCGAACGGGAGGTCGGCGTTCCCTTGATGAACCGCAGCGCCCAAGGCATCGCGCTGACGGCGGCCGGCAAGGCCTTTCTCGAGCACGCCAGAATGGCGCTGCTTCAGGCGGAGGCTGCCAAGGAAGCGGCGCTCCGTGCCGCGCAGCCCCCGCAGCCCGCTTTCTCGTTGGGCTTTCTGTCGGGCGCCGAAATCGACCTGCTGCCCGAGGTGGATCGCATTCTGCGCGACGCATTTCCCGGCATCGATATCCGCCTGTCGAGCGATTATTCGCCCTCGCTTGCCAAGGCCCTGATGCGGCGAAAGCTCGATGCTGCCTTCATCCGGTCGGAAGAGCACATGGAAGATCTGGTCTGCCGGCGCGTGCGCACCGATCCGCTGGTCTTCGTCTTTCCGAGCGACCATCGGCTGGCATCGCAAGCCGCGGTGGCGCCCGAGGAGATCAGGGACGAGACCTTCTACCTACCGTCCAAATCCGCTCCCGCGGTTCGCCGTATCGTTCTGGATTATTTCAGCCGGACCGGAATCGACCTCAAGCCCGATCGCGAAGTGCACAACGTCGTCCACGCGATCTCGATGATTGCGTCGACGCGCGGCGTCATGATGCTGCCGGCCTACACGAAGCGATATTTGCCGGAGACCATCACCACCCGGCCGGTGCGGGGAGAAGCACCCAAGCTTGATCTCGTTGTCGCCTATCACAAGGCGAATCAATCCCCGATCCTGAAGTTGCTTCTCTCCGAGGTCGGCAAGCTCGCGACGGCGTCGTCCTAGGCTCACTTCACCGGCCGCTTCTCGAGCTTTCTTGCCAGCGTGCGCCGGTGCATGCCCAATCGTCTCGCCGCTTCCGAGATGTTGAAATCGGTCTCGATCAGCGTCTGGTGGATGCGCTCCCATTCCAGCGTCTTGATCGAGGTCGGCCGTGCATCGAGGGCGACTTCGGCGTTGCCTTCGGCCTTGTTGAAGGCGGCTTCGATATCGTCGGTGTTCGACGGCTTTGCCAGGTAGTGGCAGGCGCCGAGCTTGATCGCCTCGACGGCGGTGGAGATGCTGGCAAAGCCGGTCAGCACCACGATCAGCATCTCCGGATCGTGCGTGTGCAGCAGCTCGACGCAGGCGAGGCCCGAGGCGCCGCCGAGCTTGAGATCGACCACCGCGTGTCCAAAGGATCGCTCCTCCAGCACCTTCCGCACCTCTTCGATCGAAGCTGCGAGGACGACGTCGTAGCCGCGGCGCTCGAACGAGCGTTTCAGCGTGCGCGCGAAGCCGGCATCGTCCTCGACGACGATGAGCGAACGGTCAGGCGTCAAAAGTTCCTCCGATCGCGAGCGTTGCGAGCGGCAGCGTCAGGCGGACGGTGGCGCCACGCTTCCTGTGGTTCTCGGCGGTCACGCTGCCGCCGAGCTTGCGCACGACGTTCACCACCAGGAACAGGCCGAGCCCGCCGCCGGCGCGGCCCTTGCTCGAGTGATAGGGTTTTCCCAGCTGCGCCAGCATCTCCGGCGCAAAGCCCGGGCCGCGATCGCTGATCGACAGCACGAGATTGTCGCCCTCGCGCTCGGCCAGCAGCTCCACCCATTCGCGCGAGACCTCATAGGCATTGTCGAGCACGTTGAAGATCACTTGCTTCAGCGCGATGTCGGAGACGATCGCGACGTCCTCGCCGAACGTGTTGACGAAATAGAGCGTGCGGGCCGAGCGTGCGTCGCGCCACTCGTTCACCAGCGCGGTGACGAAGGCCGTCACCGTCGTCGGCGAGGAGCCTTCGCCGCGCGCTTCGCCCGCCGACACCAGGATGCCCGTCACGATGGTCTTGCAGCGTTGCAGAGAGGTTTCCATCTCCGCGAGATCCTCGGCAAGTTCCTGATCGGCGGCGAGATCGGGCATGCGGCGCCAGTCGCTGAGGATGACCGACAGCGAGGCGAGCGGCGTGCCGAGCTCATGCGCAGCGCCGGAGGCGAGCAGGCCCATGCGGACGATGTGGTCCTGCTCGGCCGCATGCTGGCGCAATGCCGCCAGATGCGCATCGCGCTCGCGCAAATTCCTGTTGATCCGGGTGACGAACACGACCAGCAGCACGGCGTTGAGGACGAAGCCCAGCAGCATGCCTGTCACGGTGAGACTGTAGGCCTCGCTGATCGGGTTCGGCGGCAGGTCGAGCGGCCGGTAGGCCATGGTCAGCCAGATGAAACTCGCGCAGGTCAGTGCGACCAGCGACCAGGTCGAGCGGGCATTAAGCAGCACCGCGCCCAGCGTCACCTGGAGCAGGAACAGCGAGGTGAAGGGATTGGTGGCGCCGCCGCTGAGGTAGAGCTGAGCGGTCAGCGCGGCGACATCGAGCATCAAGGCGACCAGCAGCTCGTTGTTGGTGATCGCGGCGCGATGGCGCACCCAGACGAGGCTGGAGACGTTGAGCAGCAGCAGCGCGCCGATCACCGCGCCCATCCGTTCCAATGGCAGGGGAATACCCAGGCCGAAATGCGCGCCGCCGATGGTCACGATCTGCCCGACCACCGCGGTCCAGCGCAGCTGGATCAGCAGCGCCATGTTCTTGCGGTTGGTCTCGTCGTCGGTCGGCGCAACGCCGATCAGCTCGCTGCGCGCGTCCGCCTGCGATTGCAGCGTGACGGCGTCATGCGTCATTCCGTCGTCAGGTAGATTCGACGATCGTTCCAGCATCTGATCCCGTCCTGCGGGCGGTTGCATCGGAGCAGCCGGCCGGTTCGTGGACGAAGCGCTTGCGGCGGAACAGCCCGCCGCCGAATGTGACGAAAAGTTTACCCGCCAGCATGAAAGCCAGGGCAAACCACGTCAGCGCGTAGATCAGGTGGTTATTGGGAAAGCTGATCACGGTCAATCCGCCGATCGGGCCGCTGGTGGTTTGTGATCCGGCGTCAGCATCGACGAAAAAGGGTGCGACATGGTCGAGGCCGCGCGCTGCCGCAATCGCGGCGACATCCCGCGAGTACCAGCGGTTGTGCTGGGGGACGTTGTTCCGCAAGAACCCGCCTTTCGGCTCGGTCATGCGGAGCAGGCCCGTGATCTCGACCTGCCCGTCCCGATTGCCGCTCTGGCGCGTCGATGCGTCGCGCCGCTCGGACGGCACGAAGCCGCGATTGACCAAGACCAGCGTGCCGTCGCCGCGCTGAAGCGGCGTCACCACCCAATAGCCGGGGCCTTCCTCGGTGACCGCCTGAACCAGCGTCTCGCGGTCATGCAGGAAGAGGCCGGTGAGGCTGACGTGCCTGTATTCGTCGTTTGCGGTGGAGACGGTCGGCCAGGCCGCGGGCGACGGGATCGGTTGGGCCGGGGCATGGACGCGCTGCTCGACGCGGTCGATCAGCGCCAGCTTCCAGGCGCGTCGCTCGATCTGCCAGACGCCGAGTGCGATCAGAAGTGCAAAGGCCGCGAGCGAGAGGACCGTGAGCCACAGGCGCGGACGCGCAGCCTTGCGACGCGCGTCCTTATCCTTGCCTGTCACGGTCCAAGCCTTGCTCACTTCCAAGCCTTGCTAACTTCGAAGTCTCGCTCACTTCATTCCCGTCATCTGGTGCATCGGCATCATGTTGCTGTTGAGATGGTTCATCACCCACAGCGAGCCGGACAGCGCGATCACCACCATGACGATGGTGAAGATCAGCGCCATCATGCTCCAGCCGTTCTCGGACTTGGTGCTCATGTGCAGGAAGTAGATCATGTGCACGACGATCTGCACGACCGCGAAGGCCATGATGACCAGCGCGGTGATCTGCTTGCTCGGCAGCGCGCCGCTCATCACCAGCCAGAACGGGATCGCGGTGAGCACGACCGAGAGCACGAAGCCGAGCATATAGGTCGAGAACGTGCCGTGGGCGTGGTCGTCGCCGTGGTGATGGCCGTCCGCGTGGGCGGCGTGGGTATCGGTGTTCATCGCAGAACTCCCAGGAGATAGACGAAGGTGAAGACGCCGATCCAGACCACGTCCAGGAAGTGCCAGAACATCGACAGGCACATCAGGCGGCGGCGGTTGGCTTCGATCAGGCCGAACTTCCAGACCTGCACCATCAGGGTCACCAGCCAGATCAGGCCGCAGGAGACGTGCAGGCCGTGGGTGCCGACCAGCGTGAAGAAGGAGGACAGGAAGGCGCTGCGCTGCGGGGTCGCCCCTTCATGGATCATGTGGGCGAACTCGGAGAGCTCGATGCCGATGAAGGCGAGGCCGAACAGGCCGGTGATCGCCAGCCACATCTGGGTCTGGGCGATCTTGTTCTGCTGCATCGTCAGCATGGCAAAGCCATATGTGATCGACGACAGCAGCAGCATCGAGGTGTTCACCGCGACCAGCGGCAGCTCGAACAGGTCCTTCGGGGCGGGGCCGGCGGCGTAGTTGGCGCCGAGCACGCCGAAGGTGGCGAACAGCATCGCAAAGATGAGGCAGTCGCTCATCAGGTAGATCCAGAAGCCGAGCGGGGTGCTGTAGCCTTCCGGATGCGGGTGTTCGTCGGCGAGGTAGAACATCGGCTCGCCGGTCTGGGCGGGATTGACAGCGACAGTCATTTACTTGGCTCCGGCGAGCAGTTTGGTACGCGCGTCCTCGGTCCGGATGACGTCGTCAGCCGGAATGTCGAAGTCGCGGTGATAGTTGAAGGTGTGACCGATCCCGACGGCGAGCATCGCGATGAAGCTCACGGCCGCCAGCCACCAGATGTACCAGATCAGGCCGAATCCCATCGCGGTGGCGAGGCCGGCGAGGATGACACCGGTGCCGGTGCTGGAGGGCATGTGGATCGGCTTGAACCCGGTGAGCGGACGCTGGTAGCCGCGCTTCTTCATGTCCCACCACGCGTCATTGTCGTGAACGACGGGGGTGAAGGCGAAGTTGTAGTCCGGCGGGGGCGAGGAGGTCGCCCATTCCAGCGTGCGTGCATCCCAGGGATCGCCGGTGACGTCCTTGAGCTGCTCGCGCTTGAGGAAGGAGACCGCGAACTGCATCAGCATCGAGAGGATGCCGAGGAAGACGAGGCCGGCGCCGATCGCGGCGATGACGAACCAGATCTGCAAGGACGGATCGTCGAACACGCGCAGGCGGCGGGTCACGCCCATCAGGCCGAGCACATAGAGCGGCATGAAGGCCATGTAGAAGCCGGTGACCCAGAACCAGAACGACAGCTTGCCCCAGAACGGATCGAGCTTGAAGCCGAACGCCTTCGGGAACCAGTAGTTGATGCCGGCGAACGCGCCGAACACCACGCCGCCGATGATCACGTTGTGAAAGTGCGCGATCAGGAACAGGCTGTTGTGCAGGACGAAGTCGGCCGGTGGCACTGCGAGCAGCACGCCGGTCATGCCGCCGAGCACGAAGGTCAGCATGAAGGCGATCGTCCACAGCATCGGCAGCTCGAAGCGGATGCGGCCGCGATACATCGTGAACAACCAGTTGAACATCTTCGCGCCCGTCGGGATCGAGATGATCATCGTGGTGATGCCGAAGAACGAGTTGACGCTGGCGCCCGAGCCCATCGTGAAGAAGTGGTGCAGCCAGACCAGGTACGACAGGATGGTGATGACCACCGTGGCGTAAACCATCGAGGTGTAGCCGAACAGCCGCTTGCCGGAGAAGGTCGAGGTCACTTCCGAGAAGATGCCGAAGGCGGGGAGAACCAGAATGTAGACCTCGGGATGACCCCAGATCCAGATCAGGTTCACGTACATCATCGGGCTGCCGCCGAAATCGTTCGTGAAGAAGTTGGTGCCGACGTAGCGGTCAAGCGAGAGCAGCGCGAGCACGACGGTCAGGACGGGGAAGGAGGCGACGATCAGGATGTTGGTGCAGAGCGCGGTCCAGGTGAACACCGGCATCTTCATCATGGTCATGCCGGGACAGCGCAGCTTGACGATGGTGCAGATCAGGTTGATGCCGGATAAGGTCGTGCCGACGCCCGCGACCTGCAGCGCCCAGATATAATAGTCGACGCCGACGTCAGGACTGTAGCCGATGTTCGACAGCGGCGGATAGGCCAGCCAGCCGGTGCGGGCGAATTCGCCGATGAACAGCGAAGCCATCACCAGCACTGCGCCGCCGACCGTCATCCAGAAGCTGAAATTGTTCAGGAACGGGAACGACACGTCGCGCGCGCCGATCTGCAGCGGCACCACGTAGTTCATTAGGCCGGTGACCAGCGGCATCGCCACGAAGAAGATCATGATCACGCCATGGGCAGTGAAGACCTGGTCATAGTGATGGGCGGGGAGGAAGCCTTCGGAGCCGCCGAACGCGAGTGCTTGTTGTGCGCGCATCATCAGCGCGTCTGCGAAGCCGCGCAGCAGCATCACGATGCCGAGGATCATGTACATGATGCCGATGCGCTTGTGGTCCACGGTGGTGAACCACTCGCGCCACAGATAGCCCCAGAGGCGGAAATAGGTGATGCCGGCGAACAGTGCGCCGCCGCCGAGCGCGACCATCACGAAGGTGCCGACCAGGATCGGCTCGTGCAGCGGCAGCGAATCGAGGCCGAGACGGCCGAAGATGAGCTTGAGAAGATCAGGAGACATGCGAGCTCTCTTTAGGAGTCTGACTTCAGGAGTCTGACTTGGGACGTTGTCCGAGGAAGAAGGACGAGGACTTCAGCGGCGTGAAGATCGGCCGCTTCAGGCCGGCACCGAGCAGCGGCGCGGTGTCAGCGGGTGCCGTGATGGAGGCGGTGGTCCTGCCCTGGGGCGCATCCGGCGTGCAGGTGCCGGCGACGAAGGTCGGCTCGGGTCCGAGCGCGGTGCCGCGGCGTGCGTACTTGTCGTAGGCCAGCGGCAGGGTGTTGTTCAGGCCCTCATGGCCGAGACCGCCCTTGGCGTCGATCGCCATCATCTCGCTCTGGCACATCTTGCCGGTCTCGACGCACATGTTGAGGATCAGGCGGTAGAGGTCGGAATCGACGGTGCCCCAGCGGCGCACCGGCTCGTTCTCGCTCGGCTTTTCGAGCTGGAGATATTCGGCGCGGCCGAGCGAGCCGCCGGCCGATTTGGCCTGCGCGATCCAGGCGTCAAAGCCCTTGTCGTCGAGGCCCTGGAAGTTGAAGTGCATGCCAGAGAAGCCGGCGCCGCTGTAGTTCGCCGAAAAACCCTTGTATGTACCGGCGTGGTTGATCACGGCGTGGAGCGACGTCTCCATGCCCGGCATCGCGTAGATCTGACCGGCGAGTGCGGGGATGTAGAACGAGTTCATCACCGAGGAGGCGGTGATGTGGAAGTTGATCGGGCGGTCGACCGGCGCGGCGAGCTCGTTGACGGTGGCGATGCCGTAATCGGGGTAGATAAAGAGCCACTTCCAGTCGAGCGCGACGACATCGACGACGAGCGGAGCCTTGGACTGGTCCACGGCGCGTTCCGCATGGATGCGGCCGATGTTGCGATAGGGGTCGAGCAGATGCGTGCCCATCCAGGTCAGCGCGCCCAGGCAGATGATGATCAGCAGCGGCGCCGACCAGATCACCAGCTCGAGCTTGGTCGAGTGGTCCCAATCCGGCTCGTAGCGGGCCGAGGTGTTGGACTGGCGGTAGCGCCAGGCGAACAGCACCGTCAGCGCCATCACGGGGACGACGATCAGGAGCATCAGGACGGTGGAGATGATGACGAGGTCGCGCTGTTGGGCGGCGATGTCGCCGGCCGGCGACAGCACGACGTAGTTGCAGCCGCTGAGCGCAGCTGCCAGGGGTAGCAGCGCCAGGATCTTGAGACGGGACACGGGCCGAGCCTTATGAGAATGAGTTTCCTTTGCGGGCCCAAGGGGTAGCTGCGGCGCAGCAATCCGGACATTGGACAATTTGTCCAATGTTGCAGTGCGGAATGTTGGGTCAGACAAGGGCAGATTGCCTGGCGCCCCGCCGGGCGGTCGGCTTTGGTTTTCAGGACGTTAAGGGCGCACGAATGGCGACGGCACAGACCCCCGCAATGGCAGACCTCCACTCGGGCGAGCACGGCCACGACCAGGCCAGTCCCGGCGAGATCGCCATCGGCGTCATCATCGGCCGCACCTCGGAATTCTTCGACTTCTTCGTCTACGCGATCGCCTCGGTGATCGTGTTTCCGCGCCTGGTGTTCCCGTTCACCAGCGAGCTGACCGGCACCCTCTATTCCTTCATGATCTTCGCGCTGGCCTTCGTGGCCCGGCCGATCGGAACCGTCATTTTCATGACGGTCGATCGCGAGTACGGCAAAACCGCCAAGCTGGTCTCGGCGCTGTTTCTGCTCGGCACCGCCACAGTCGCGCTCGCGTTCCTGCCCGGCTATCACGACATCGGCAGCGCCGCGATCTGGCTGCTGGCGCTGGCGCGTATCGCGCAGGGTCTGGCCTGGGGCGGCGCCTGGGACGGCATGGCTTCGCTGCTGGCGCTGAACGCGCCGCCCTCCAAGCGCGGCTGGTACGCGATGGTGCCGCAGCTCGGCGCCCCGCTCGGCCTGATCGTGGCGAGCGCGCTGTTCGCCTATTTCGCCGGTAACCTCTCGGCCGACGACTTCTTCGACTGGGGCTGGCGCTATCCGTTCTTCGTCGCCTTCGCCATCAACGTCGTGGCGCTGTTCGCGCGCCTGCGCATGGTGACGACGGAAGAATATGCTTCGTTGTTCGAGACCCGCGAATTGCAGCCCGCGCGTATCTCCGAGACCGTCGCGCGCGAAGGCCAGAACATCATGCTCGGTGCATTCGCGCCGCTCGCAAGCTTCGCGCTGTTCCACATGGTCACGGTGTTTCCGCTGTCCTGGGTGTTCCTGTTCACCCGCGAAAGCCCGGTGCGCTTCCTGATCATCGAGATCGTCGCCGCCGTGTTCGGCGTCGCGGCCATCGTGGCCTCCGGCATCATCGCCGACCGCGTCGGCCGCAAATCGCTGCTGATGGGATCGGCAATCGCGATCGCCATCTACAGCGGTTTTGCTCCGCAGCTGCTCGATGCCGGCGCGTTCGGTGAGACCATCTACATGGTGATCGGTTTCATCCTGCTGGGTCTCTCCTTCGGCCAGTCCTCGGGCGCGATCGCCTCGAACTTCCGGCAGGCGTACCGCTACACGGCTTCCGCGCTGACCTCGGATATGGCCTGGCTGTTCGGGGCGGGCTTCGCGCCGTTGGTGGCGCTTCTGCTCGCCACCAATCTCGGCGTCATCGCGTCGGGTGCGTATCTGCTGTCAGGCGCGTTCTGGACGCTGCTCGCACTCTGGCTCAGCGGCCAGCGCGAGGCGGGCGACATGGACGCGGGCGGTTAAGCCGCGTCCAGCGGACGGGAATAAAACTCGGGCTGGACGATCCTGTTTGCGGCGACGCAAGCAGGAGATCCCATGAACGTCCGGTCCAATCCCGTCCACCCGCAAAGTTTTGCAAGCCTCCTCACCGTAAGCCTGGTCCTCACCATCGTCGCGGTCGTTTTCTCGACCGGGCTTGCCCACGCCACCGGCAACGTCGCGCGCGGCCAAACGCTCTACAAGGGCTGCGCAGATTGTCACTCCATCAATGAGAACGCTGTCGGCCCGATGCACAAGGGCGTGGTCGGTCGCAAGGCGGGCAGCGTGCCCGGCTATGACTATTCGGCCGATCTGAAGAACTCAGGGATCGTCTGGACCGAGGACAATCTCGACAAATGGCTGGCCGGACCGCAGGCCATGGTGCCGGAAACCAAGATGTTCTTCGACGTCCCGGACGCGCGGGATCGTGCTGACATCATCGCGTTTCTGAAGGAAAAGGCGCGGTAGGTCGGCAGAGCAGGTCTCGTAGGGTGGGCAAAGCGAAGCGTGCCCACCATCTGTCGCTATCATTACGGATCGTGGGCACGGCGCTACGCGCCTTTGCCCACCCTACGGCACTGTCTTTGTGGCCCGAGATCCCGGGTTCGCGCTAAGCGCGCGTCAATCCGCCACGACCTTCACGCGATCCCGCACCTTCACCTGCGCGTTGCGATCGAGCCCGTTGAGCACGCGGAAGCGTTCGGCGGGATGATCGACGCCGGCCATGCGGTGGGAGAGCGATTCCACGGTGTCGCCGGGCTGCACGGTGATGACCTTGATGCGCAGGGGGCGCGCGGCCTGGATTTCGTCGAGCGTCAGGCGGCGGAATGAATTGACGGTCTCGCGCGCGTTGCGCTCGCTCTCGGTCGATTTCTGCCGTGTCGCGAAGATGAAGCGATAGACGTCGCTGCCGAAGCGCAACGCATAGACCTTGAACTGCCACTGATCGCCTTTGGCGGTGGCGGACGCAGCCGGAAAACCGTTGATGGTGATGTCTTCGGTGGAGGCCTTCTCGACGCCCTCCATCCAGCCGGAATTCAGGTAATCGCCGAGTGACTGCTCGGCCGGCACCCGCACAACGTCGAAGCGCATCGCCTGAGAGCCGCCGTCGCGCACGCCGATCACCGCCTGCGCGGTGTTGTCGAGCGTGAAATTGTCCGGCGCCTGGAAGGTGAAGCCGAGTTTCGGGTGCAGGAAACGCCGGCCGCGGACAAAACCTTCGCTGGGATCTTCGCCATAGACGAGGTTGTCGATCGCGGCGAGATAGGTCTCGCGGTCGCGCTCGGCGCCCTCGGGCGCCGCATATTGCCGTGCGATGGTCTGCGCATTCTGCACGCGCTCGGGGGTGGCCGGATGCGACGAGGTGAAATCCTGCGCGCGCGGATCGAGCGAGGTCTTGCCGACCTTGAGCTCGGCATTGCGCTCCATCGCCGACAGGAAGCGCGCGGCGCCATAGGGATCGAAATGTGCCTTGGCGGAAAGGCCGACGCCGATGCCGTCGGCCTCGAACTCCTGGTTGCGCGAAAAGCTCGCCATGGTGAGCTTGGTCTTGGCCAGTGCAAGCGCGGTGAGATCGGGATCGTTGCTCATGTCGGTGACGACGCGGGTGACGATCGCAGCCTGGCGCGCCTGGTCCTCGCGCATCGCGGCGTGCTTGGACAGCACATGCGCCATCTCGTGGCTGAGCACGGAGGACAATTCCGAAGTGTCGCTGGCGAGCGCGAGCAGGCCGCGGGTGACATAGAGCTGGCCGTTCGGCAGCGCGAACGCGTTCACCGCGCCGGAATTGAGGATGGTGACCTTATAGCCCTGGTCGGGGCGGTCGGACGCCGCGACGAGCCGGTCGACGGTCTTGCTGACCAGCGATTCGAGCCTGGGGTCGTCATAGGTGCCGCCATAGCTCGCCAGGATGCGCTCGTGCTCCTTTTCGGTGGCGGGGGTCTGCGCGACGGCCGGTTTCGGCTTGGGCATCGCCACGGTCGGCGGGGCCGCCGCGGTCTGGAACCGGTTCATGTCGCCGCAACCGGCAAGGGCTGCGCCCAGCACGAGGCACAGCGCCGCCGGCGCAGCCCGCAGGCGGCGGCGTTCACTCGATACGTGCCGTTCTAGCACCCCATCCACGTCGCTTAACCCGTGCCTGGCCCTTTTAGGGCCTTACCCCTGTCGGCTCGTTTGCACCCAGCAACTCGACCTGCCCCGCAAGGCGCACATCGATGCGCGGCCCTGAATTCCCCTCGACCCAGCCCCGGACGCGAATCCGTCTATTTTCCAGGGACTTAAGAGTGATCCCGGCGTTTTCGAGCGCGGGTTGCGTACGCTTTGAAATAGTGACGGCAAAGCCGCGTGTCCAGTTTCGTCCGAAGTTGAGGTAGGTCATTGCCCCAGCTTGCCGGACCGACAGGACTTTGCCCTCGACCACCATAAAGCGCCCGATCCCCGCCAAAATATCGTCCGGACTTTCCGCGTTTTTTATGGCCGACGGGTCAGCCCAGTTGCCCTTTTTTTGGCGCCGTGCCTCGGTCTCCGCCGCCATCAGGGCCGCCGCGCAGTCCTTGTCCGCGATCTCGGCGGAGACGAGGGCGTCGCCCTGGGCGAGCAGCGTCGCCTGGATGGGGGCCTCGCTTTCGCCGACGAAGATGAGTGCGCCCTGACGGCCGTAGCGGTCGGGCGTGTCGTCGGTGCCGCGCAGCGTGACGTCGCGTCCGGTGAGCAGCGACGTCAGCGCCTGCTTCGTCGTTGCGGTTGGCTCGATCCCGGCGAGGCGCACCTCGCGGCCGTCGTCGAGACGCACGCCACGCGCATCGACGATTGCGGCGACGCGGCCGTCGCCTTGGGACTCGAACTGGCACGGTGCGGCGAACGCGGTGTGACCGGCGACGAGAGGAAGTGCGAGGATGAGATGAAGCAGTCGCGTCACGGTGCCCGGAAAGGTTGCGTTGTGCTCTAGTTCTAACGCAAACGTGGCGAACCGCGAAGGCTATCGTAGGGTGGGCAAAGCGAAGCGTGCCCACGTCTTTGATTTGTCGCGCGGGCTCGTGGGCACGGCGCGAAGAGCGCGCCTTTGCCCACCCTACGGCAGTTCGCGTGACGCGTCGCCATTGCCTCACACTCGATCAGCGAATTAATGAACTTGCACAGCAATGACGGTGGAAACATTTCGCCGCAACATGCCATTCCGCTTTGCGGAAAACATGTGCGGCAATCATGCGCCCGCAACGCCCTCGCGCTTGCTGCGCACTTGCGCATGCGGCATGATTGCGGCAACAGCTTCAACCAAGAGCAATAACCAAGCCGCCATCAGAGTACGGCGCGATAAGGGAGGTCTTTTTCTATGAAGCATATTTTGTCGGGCATTTTTGCCGCAGCGTTTGCGCTGAGTGCGAGCGCCGCCGCGCAGGCCCAGGACAAGCCGCCGCTGAAGATCGGCGGCATCCTCGACATGTCGAGCCTCTATGCCGACATCACCGGCCCCGGCAGCGAGACCGCGGCCAAGATGGCCGTCGAAGATTTTGGCGGCGAGGTGCTGGGACGCAAGATCCAGGTGCTGGCGGCCGACCATCTCAACAAGGCTGACCTGTCCGCCAACATCGCCCGCGACATGCTCGACAACCAGGGCGTCGAGATGATCTACGACGTCGCGGCCTCGGCCACTGCACTCGCCGCCGGCGAGATCGCGAAAGCGCGCAACAAGATCATCATGTTCAACGGCCCGGGCTCGATCCGTCTCACCAACGAGGCCTGCGGTCCCTACACCATCCACTACGTGTTCGACACTTACGGCCAGGCCAACGTGACCGGTCTTGCCGCCGTGAAGTCCGGCCTCGACAGCTGGTTCTTCCTCACCGCCGACTACGCCTTCGGCCAGGACCTGGAGAAGGACACCAGCGCCGTCGTCACCAAGACCGGCGGCAAGGTGCTCGGAGCCGTGCGCCATCCGCTCAACACCTCGGATTTTTCGTCGTTCCTGCTCCAGGCGCAAGCGTCCAAGGCCAAGGTGATTGGCCTTGCCAACGCCGGCGGCGATACCGTCAACGCCATCAAGCAGGCGGCCGAGTTCGGCATCACCAAGGGCGGCCAGAAGGTCTCGCCGCTGCTCGCCTTCGTCTCCGACATCGATTCGATCGGGCTGGAGACCGCGCAGGGCCTGCTGCTCGCCGAAGCCTTCTACTGGGACCTCAACGACGACACGCGCGCGTTCTCGAAGCGATTCATGGAGCGCACCAAGCGCGTACCGACCTCGGCGCAGGCCGGCGTCTATTCGTCGGTCACGCATTACCTGAAGGCTGTGAAGGCGGCGGGCACGACCGACTCGGCCGCGGTCATCAAGGTGATGAAAGAGACACCGATCAACGACTTCTTCGCCAAGAACGGCAAGATCCGCGAGGACGGCCGCATGATCCACGACATGTACCTGTTCGAGGTCAAGAAGCCGTCGGAGTCCAAGGGCCGCTGGGACGACTACAAGCTGCTCGCCACCGTGTCCGGCAACGAGGCGTTCCAGTCGCTGGAGCAGTCGCGCTGCCCCCTGGTGAAGAAATAGAGATCGTCATTGCGAGCGAAGCGAAGCAATCCAGAGATGTTTCCGCAGAGACGGTCTGGATTGCTTCGTCGCTTCGCTCCTCGCAATGACGGGTGTGGCTGAGGCCCGAGCAAAACAACAACAAGGGAGACGTCCCATGAACGACATGGTCCTGCAAAAGCTCGAAGGCGGGCTGCTCACCATCACGATGAATCGCCCGGAGCGGAAGAACGCGCTCAACCCCGACATGGTCGCGGGGCTGGTCGAGGGCGCGGCGCGCGCGGCCCCCCCCCCCCCCCGGGGGGGGGGGGGGGGGGGAGGCGCCCGCGGCGCGGGGGGGGGGGGGGGGGGGGGGGGGGGGGGGGGGCCGCGCGCGGGG
>NZ_JBVVPO010000028.1:44639-89690 GCF_055811795.1 Bradyrhizobium sp. MI1.7 | reverse complement strand
CACCCCTATCATCCCCCGGGCCGGCACCCCCCGGCCAACCCCCCACCGGGGGGGGGGGCTGGCGGCGCCGGGGGGGGGGGGGCCCGACGATCCCGAGGTGCGCGCGGTGCTGTTCAAAGGCGCAGGCGGCTCGTTCTGCGTCGGCGGGGACGTCAAGTCGATGGCGGCAGGCCGTGCGCCGCTGCCGTTCGAAGTGAAAATGGCGAACCTGCGCCGCGGCATGGAAGTGTCGCGCATCCTGCACCAGATGCCAAAGCCCGTGGTGGCGCAGCTCGACGGCGCGGCAGCCGGCGCCGGCCTTTCGATGGCACTGTCCTGCGACCTGCGCATCGCGAGCGAATCCTGCAAGATCACGACCGCCTTCGCCAAGGTCGGCTTCTCAGGCGATTATGGCGGCACCTATTTCCTGACGCAGCTGCTCGGCAGCGCGCGGGCGCGCGAGCTTTATCTGATGTCGCCGGTGCTCTCGGCGAAGGAGGCGTATGCGATCGGCATGGTGACGAAAGTCGTTCCCGACGCCGAGATCGATGCCGCCGCACACGAGCTCGCGCTGTCGCTGGCGCAGGGGCCATCGATCGCGCTCGGCTTCATCAAGCGCAACATCAACAACGCCGAGCATCTGGCGCTGGAAGATTGCTTCGACGGCGAGGCGATCCATCACACCCGTTGCAGCGACACCGAGGATCACAAGGAAGCCGCGAAGGCCTTTGTCGAGAAGCGCAAGCCGACCTTCAAGGGCGCATGACGATGGCGCCCTATATGCGGCTCCGGCAGATCTGCCTCGTCGCGCCGCAGCTCGTGCCTGTGGTCTCCGACATCGCCGGGATCATGGGCCTCGACGTCTGCTACCGCGATGGCAATGTCGCCAAATACGGCCTGGAGAACGCGCTGCTCCCGGTCGACACGATCCTGCTGGAGGTGGTCGCGCCGTTCAAGGGCGGCACCACCGCCGGCCGCTTCATCGAGAAGACCGGCGGCCGCGGCGGCTATATGGCGATCTTCTGCTGCAACGATCCGGACGAACGCGGCCGCAACGCCAATGCGATGGGCGTGCGCACCGCCAACGTGATCGACCACGCGCCCTATCACGGCGTGCAGCTCCACCCCCGCGACTGCCGCGCCGCCTTCATCGAATTCAACCATACCAAAGGCAGCGACGATATTCTGGGGCCGTACCCGCCCGCAGGGCCGGACTGGCAAAAGTTCATCCGCAAGGATGTGACGCAGGCGCTGACGGGCGTGGAGATGCAGAGCCCGGATCCTCAGGGGCTCGCGGAACATTGGGGGAAGATCATCGGGGTCGTACCGAGTGGCGGCGCCGAATTGAAACTGCCCAATGCCACCTTCCATTTCGTGAAGGGCGCCAGCGAGATCATGAGCGCGCTGGAGTTTCAGGTGGCGGATGCCGCAAGCGTGCTGCATGCCGCGAAGGCGAAGGGGCTCGCGATTGCGGGGAACGAGTTTTTGCTCGGCGGGGTGACGTTCCGGCTTGCGGCTTGAGCGGTTGCCTCACACACCGCTGTCGTCCCGGACAAGCGAAGCGCAGATCCGGGACCCATAACCACAGGGAGTGGTTATGATGCGGGATGATAACTCCGCGTCTCCGCCAAACCCCTTCCTGTGGTTATGGGTCCCTGCTTTCGCAGGGACGACAGGGAGATTATGGTGACGCTGGTGTGATACGGCGAGACGTCGCCGCAATCACCTTCCCTTAAAATTCGCCGCGCGGCGCTCTTCCGTCGCCTTGACGCCCTCCTTGAAGTCTTCCGTCGCACGCAGCCGCGTCTGCTCGGCGAGCTCGTGGTTGGTCGCGGCCATCACGCGGTCGGCGAGGTTGGCGCGCATCGTGGCGCGGGTGGAGAGGAGGCCGAGCGGCGAGCATTCGGCGATCTCGGCGGCGAGCTTCATCGCGCCGGCCTTCACCTGGTCCTGCGGCACCAGCTCGTTGGCGAGGCCCCACTTCACTGCCTCCTCGCCGGTGACGCGGCGGCTGGTGTAGAACATCAGCTCAGCGTTGTTCTTGCCGATCAGCTCGGGCAGCGTCACGGTCAGGCCGAAGCCGGGATGGAAACCGAGCTTCGTGAAATTGGCGGAGAAGCGCGCTTCCGGGCAGGTGACGCGGAAGTCGGCCGACACTGCGAGACCGAGCCCGCCGCCGATGGCTGCGCCCTGCACGGCCGCGACGATCGGCTTCTTGGCGCGGAAGATACGCACGGCCTGGATGTAGAGATGGTTGATCGGGCCGAGGTTGTCGGCCGGGTCGCCCTTCTTCTCGGCCTCGCGCGCTTCCTGCGCCTGGCGCGCCGGATCGCCGAAATTGGCGCCGGCACAGAATGCCTTGCCTTGTGCCGACAGCACGGATGCGCGGATCTCGATGTCGCGATCGAACTCGTCGAGTGCATCCGCGATCTGGTTGATCAGCGAGATATCGAAGAAGTTCAGCGGCGGGCGGCGGATCTCGATGGTGCCGACGTGGCCAACTTTTTCGACGCCGATATCTTTATAGGTGCTCATGACGATCCTCGATTGAATTAGCGCAAACCAAGTCCGCGCGACTAGCGCAGGCCAAGTCCGCGCGCGATGATGCCGCGCAGCACCTCGGTGGTGCCGCCCTGGATGGTGAGTTTCGGTGCGGTCTTGATGGCGAAGTCGAGTTGCCGCTCCAGCGTCTCGCGGTTGGTCGCGGTCTCCTCGACGAAGGCGGCGAGATCGCGCACGCGGTGCGGAAGCTGCTGCTCCCAGACCGTGCCGATGTCCTTGACGATGGAGGCTTCCACCACCGGCTCCTTGCCGGCCTGCAGCATGCCCGCAACCGAGACCGACATGCGCCGCATGGTGTGGAGCTGCGCCACGAGACGGCCGATGCCTTCGGCGCTGCGGGTATCCGGGTTGGGGCCGACCGCGCGCACCAGCTCGGTCAACACATAATAGGTCTCGAGGAAACGCTCAGGGCCCGAACGCTCATAGGCGAGCTCGCTCGTCGCCTGCTTCCAGGCGCCGTCGACTTCGCCGAGCACGTGATCATCGGGCACGAAGAAATCGGTGAAGACGACCTCGTTGAACTCGTACTGGCCGGTGATCTGGCCGATCGGGTTCACCTGGATGCCCGGCTGCTTCATCTTGACCAGAAACTGCGTCAGGCCGTGACGGCGGTTTTCCTTGGTCGGCTGCGAGGTCCGGAAGATCGCGATCATGTAGTCGGCGATGTGCGCCGACGAGGTCCAGATCTTTGTGCCGTTGATGAGGTAGCCGCCGTCGGTCTTGGTCGCGCGCGTCTTGGCCGCGAACAGGTCGGAGCCGGAGTTCGGCTCGCTCATGCCGATGGCAAAGCAGATCTCGCCGCGGCAGATGCGCGGCAGGATATCCATCTTGATATGCTCGGGCGCGTATTTGATCAGCACCGGCCCGCTCTGGCGGTCGGCGACGAAGAAACGCCGCGTCGGCGCGTTGGCGACGCGCATTTCCTCGGTCACCACGTAGCGCTCGAGGAAGGAGCGCTCCTGGCCGCCATATTTTTTCGGCCAGGTCATGCCGAGCCAGCCCTTGGCGCCGACCCGGCGGGAGAATTCCGGCGCGTCGGTGTCTTCGCGGTTGGGCTTGTGCGGATCGAAGGTGCCGGCCGCGATTTCCTCGGCGAGGAAGGCGCGCACTTCCTTGCGCAATTGCTCGCACTTCTCGGGCAGGCGGATCGGATCGAAACGGAGGGCAGCGGTCATTGTTGTCTCGTCCTCTGATCAGCGCGAAGCCACGAGCGGCCACAATTCGTCGGCGCCGCGGTTTGCCACCAGCTTGCCGAGCTCGACGGCCCAATGGCTCTCCGAACCGAAATCATCGCGCCAGGCCAGAGCCCGCAGCGAAAAGCGGTGCAGGATGTGCTCGCTGGTGAAGCCGATGGCGCCGTGCACCTGATGCGCGATGGCGCCGCCTTTTTCCGCGGCTTCCGCGCAGCGGATCTTTGCCGAGGCAGCCTCGAGATAGACCTCGTCGTCGAATGACTTTGCGTTCGCGATGGCGTCGGCCGCCGACGTCGCGGCCGCAAGCGCCGCGGCGGATTCGCCGGCGAGACGGGCGAGGTTGTGCTGCACGGCCTGAAACTTCGAGATCTTCTTCTCGAACGCGACGCGCTCGTTGGAATAGCGCACGGAGATGTCGAGCATCGCTTCCAGCGCGCCCGCGATCTGAAGGCTGCGCGCGACGCCGCCCATCAGCATGAGCGTGGTCTGGTCAAAGCCCTTCGCGGGCTTGACGGTGACGGGCTGGACCTTGTCGAGCGTCACGGTATCGCTGTGGTCGTAGCCGACGTTGAGTCCGGATTCGATCCGGCCCTTGCTCGCTTCGACCAAGGCAATCGAGATACCATCCTTGCCGTGCGCCAGCACCGCAAAGTGCTTCGCCGCCTTGGCAAAGGGCACGCCGCGGGCGCGGCCGGAGAGCGCGCCGTCGGCATCGAGGGTAATGCGATCCTTCGGCGAGGCCGGCAGCACCGTCATCTCACCTTCCGGTGAGGCGATTTTCGCCTGCGCAAGCAGCCAGCCCGCCAGCATGGTCTCGGCCAGAGGAACCGCGACTGCGAAGCGGCCGGCGGCGTTCAGCAGCGCAAAACCGTCGGCAAGGCTGGCGCCGGAGCCGCCGAGATCGTCAGGCACCCAGGACAATGGCAAGCCGGCTTCGCTCAGCGCCTGCCACAGCGGCGCCTGCCACGAACCCTTCTTGTCGTTGTTGATGGTCTGCGGATCGGCGAGATCGGCGAAGATTTTCTCCGCGGTCTCGACGACGATATTGTCACTCTCCGCCACAGCGTTCCCCGTGTTTTGCCATTGGCGCGTTCCGTCCGGTCGGCGCGGCGCGCGGTCTCTTCTTGCGCCCGATGATCCGAAAAAGCCATGGCCCTGACAAGCGTTGACCGCAGGCCCATCTGCGGCTCCGGCATGGGCGCAAGAGCTGCTATGGACTAATTCCGCTTAGCGGAGTTTGGTCGATTTGCAGGGCGCGGCAAACTCGCTAAACAGGGCCAGCTGCTTAAGGCTTGTATTCAATCAAGGGGAAGGAAATCCGGATGGCAAAAGATGGCTTGTGCGCAATCGTGACGGGGTCCGCATCCGGACTTGGTGCAGCGACTGCGGAAATTCTCGCGCGGAGCGGGGCGCGGCTCGTCATCAACTATTCCTCGAGCCAGAAGGAAGCCGAGGCCACGGCCGAACTCTGCCGCAAGGCGGGGGCGGCGGAAGTGCTGGTCGCGCAGGGCGACGTTTCAAAAGATGACGATTGCCGCAAGATCGTTGCGGCAGCCAGCGGCTGGGGCCGGCTCGACGTGCTCGTCAACAATGCCGGCATCACCAAGCATGTTGCGCATGCCGATCTCGATGGATTGTCGGCTGAAGATTTCCAGCGCTTGTACGGCGTCAACACGATCGGCCCGTTCCAGATGGTGCGCGCAGCACGCAGCCTGCTCGAGGCCGGCGCGAAGGCTTCGGAACGGCCGTCCGCCGTGGTCAACGTGTCCTCGGTTGCCGGCATCAGCGGCGTCGGCTCGTCGATCGCCTATGCTGCGAGCAAGGGCGCGCTCAACACGATGACGTTGTCGCTGTCCCGTGCACTGGCGCCGCTGATCCGCGTCAACACGGTGTGCCCCGGCTATATCGACACGCCCTGGTTCACCAAGGGCCGCGGCGAGGCCGGCGCCAAGCAGGTGCGCGACAGCGTGGTGGCGAAGGTGCCGCTGAAGGTCGCTTCATCCGCCAATGACATCGCGCAGCTCGTCTGCTTCCTGGCAACGCCGGCGTCGAGCAACATGACCGGCGAGGTCGTGCGGATGGATGCGGGGATGCATCTGATAACTTAATTCGTCATTGCGAGCGAAGCGAAGCAATCCAGAGAGCGTCCGCGCGGACAGTCTGGATTGCTTCGTCGCAAGGGCTCCTCGCGATGATGGAGTGCGAGGGCGGCGTCGTGCCCGACGTCCGGCACCACTACCCTTTTATCACGCCGCTCGCGACCAGCCGGTGCCAGATGAACAGCACCACCACCGCGCCGATCGTGGCCATGATGAAGCCGGCGCCCTGGTCTGGGCTGTAGTGCCCGATCGCCTGTCCGATGAAGGTCGCAAGAAACGCACCGGCGATGCCGAGGATGGTGGTGAGGATAAAGCCGCTCGGGTTGTTCGGTCCCGGCGCCAGCCAGCGCGCGATGAGGCCGGCGATGAAGCCGACGACGATGATCCACAACAGGCCGCCCATGCTCATGTCAGTGCTCCCCTTCCCGAGAATGCGTAGATCAAAGTTCGATTAAAGTCTGCCCGAGAGCTCGTTCTCGGTCGGCAGCCGTCCGTCCGGCGTCAGGTGGTCGATCACCTGTGGCAGATACTGGCTGAGGCCGGAGAGCAGCTCGTCGCGCGACAGGCCGCTCTGGGCGGACAGGCTTTGGATCTGGTCGGCGCCGAGGGCGCTGGCGAGATCGCCGGGCGCGATCGCCTTGTTCTCGCCCTTGCCGACCCAGGTGCTCGCGGTCTCGCCGTGGCCACCCTGCTGGAGCTGGTTGAGGAGATCGCCGAGGCCGCCGCTGAGCACGCTGCCGGCCGCGCCGCCCGCGAGCAGGCCGCCGAGGCCACCCTTGAGCAGATCGCTGAGGCCGCCGCTACCACCGGGGCCGCCGGGAACAGCGCTGCTGCCCGTATTGACAGGCGTCGGAGGCGGCAGCGGCGAGCGCTGCTGCGGCGCCGGCGCCGCGTCGGGCTGGCCAGCCGTCAGATGCTTGAAGGCCTTCCAGGCGATCAGGCCGAGCAGCGCCATGGTCATTGGCGACATGCCGCCGGAGGATTGCTCAGAGCTGGGCGTGCTCGGGCCGCGGGGGCCGTTCTGCATGCCGTTGAGGACGTCGAGTAGACCCATGGTGCTCTCCTTTGGCGTTCTCGTCGGCGAGTTCTCGCCGGTGACAGCCCCCGGGGCAAAAACATATGAGGCTCTCATGACGGTTACAAGGCGAATGCACCGCAACCAATGGGCAGCCGGCGTTGCCTCTGCTATCGAGGGCAGGTCATTCAAGGGAGCAAGGTCAGGTGGTTGCGTATCGACCGATCGTGGTGGCCGGCGCGGGCGCCATCGGCTGTTTCGTCGGAGGCCAGCTGGCGGCCGGAGGGCGCCGCGTCGCGCTGCTGGTGCGGCCGCGGGTCAAAACCGAGATCGAGCGGTTCGGCCTGCGGCTGACCGATTTCGACGGCTCCGAGCAGAAGCTCGGCGCGGGCCAGCTGGCGCTGTCGGAGGATCCCGCGATCTTTCACAACGCCGGCATCGTGCTGGTCACGGTGAAGAGCGCCGACACCGCCGATGTCGCGGACCAGATTGCCCGGCACGCGCCGCAGGACGCCGTCATCGTCTCCCTGCAGAACGGCGTCGGCAATGTCGCGGTTCTGCGCGAGCGGCTCGGCGGCCGGCACGTGCTCGCCGGCATGGTGCCGTTCAACGTGATCGCGATGGGCGAGGGACGCTTCCACCGCTCGACGTCCGGCGACATCCATGTCGGCGCGGATGAGGCGAATACGGCCGTAGCGCTGTCGGTGCCCGGCCTCGCCATGCGCGCAAGCCGCGACATCACCGGCGTGCAATGGGGCAAGCTGATCATCAATTTGAACAATGCGCTCAGTGCGCTGTCCGACATGCCGCTCGCCGCGCAACTGGCGAACCGCGACTGGCGAAGACTGTTCGCCGACCAGATGGCCGAAGGCGTGACTGCGATGAAGGCCGCCGGCATCACGCCGGTCTCGGCGACGCCGATCCCGCTGAGGTGGACGCCGACCCTGCTGAGGCTGCCTGATGTGATCTTCAATGCGATCCTGGGGCGCACGATGAAGATCGATCCCGAGGCGCGCTCCTCGATGTGGCAGGACCTGAAGCAGGGCCGCAAGACCGAGATCGACTATCTCCAGGGCGCAGTCATCGCGCTCGCCGAGCAGAACAACGTCGACGTGCCGCTGATGCGCCGTATTGTTGCGCTGATCAAGCAGGCCGAGACGGCAGGCAATGGTCCGCCGCGGCTGACGCCGCAGCAGATCCGCGGAGCGGCCTGAGTGCGAGCCGGGCGGCGGGAGGAGCAACGATGAGGCGTTGTTTGATGATTGGGCTCGCGCTGGCCGCGCTCTGCGGCACGTCGACGCTGGCCTACGCAAGGCCGCCAACGGTCGTGAGCTCGCCCGGCTATGACAGGCGGTTGCAAGAGAGCAGGTCGCAGTTGGGCAATTCGCCAACGACAACAGAGCCCACGCGTGCGCCGGTGGTCAAACCGAAGCGCGGCAAGAAGAAGCAGCCGAACTGACGCCACACGCTCGCTGTCGTCCCGGATCAGCGCTCCGCTTGTCCGGGACGACAGCGGAGTTTGCCGCGCGATGAGCTTACCCCTTCTTCGCCGGCTTGCTTGGCGCGGGGGTGAACAGCTTCTTCAGATCGCTCAAGCTTTCCGATAGCCGCGGCCATTCGCAGGAGAACGAGCCCTTGGTGCAGGGCGCGCCCTTCGGTCGCGGGCTGACGGACTGCTGCACCTTCGGCCGCTCGACCGGGACAGGCACGCGCGCGACCGGGACGGACACGCGCTCGACCTCGGTTCGCAGTGCGACCTGCTGTTGCCGCGCTTGTTCCTGCTGCTCGCGCTGCTGACGCGCGGCGGCTTGGGCGGCTTCATTGCTGCGGCGCTGATTGGCGAGGTAGGAGGTGTAGGATTCGTCGATCCTCTTCTGCTCCTCCGGCGTCGGATTGGGACCTGCGATGTCGAAGGTGCGGTCCTGGAGGAAATCGTAATAGGAATAGCCGCCGCCTGGCTTGCGGCGGCCCGCGAACTTGGCGTTGCAATCGGCAAGCGCAGCCGTCTTCTCGGTCTTGTTCGCGGCCTTCTCGGCGGCGTCGGCGCATTCCTCGAAATCGACCGGCGCGCGCTTCCACCATTGGGCGTGGGCATGCAACGGCGTCAGCAGAAGAAATCCTGCTGCGGCAACGACTAGCGCCGCACGACGCGATGCAACTACGTCCGACATTCTACGAGAGCATTCCTTGCAAAACTCAACCCGAACTGAGTCGGGTCCGATTTTTGCCCCTTTATCGCCGGCTTGTCACCCGTGGAACTCGGGAATTTCATGGCTGCAATGCTGACATTTTTTGCTTGACGTGGCGCGGGAGTCACAGCCGCGCGGCACATGATCGGCTTAGACTTTATTGGTTTGAATTCGAAGGGGAATATCCGTCATGAGAGCGTTGGCCCGCCTCGCCGCAATCACATTGGCGTTCATTTCCAGCTATGCGTTCGCGGCGGACGAAGAAGCGCCCAACCGCAAGCCGGTGAGGGCGATCGCCGACGCGCGGCTTTCGGTCGGCGGCCAGGGAATGCTGCCGCTCTATCTCTCCAGCGACTGGTCGCTGCCGCTGCCGGCGATCTCGCGCGCCATCATCGTGCTGCACGGACGCCTGCGCAATGCCGACGAATATTACATGTCGGCCCATACTGCGCAGGTTGCCGCGGGCGACGACGGCAAGAGCGCGCTCATGATCGTCCCGCAGTTTCTGGCGGAGATCGATATCGACGCGCACAGGCTGCCCGCGGATACGTTGCGCTGGTCGCTGGAGGGATGGGAGGGCGGCGACGCCGCGCTGGCGCCGAATCCGGTGTCGTCCTTCGATGCGCTCGATGCGATCCTCGTAAAACTCTCGGACCGGCGCATCTTCCCGAATCTGAAGCAGGTCGTCGTCGCCGGCCATTCCGGCGGTGGCCAGGTCGCGCAACGCTATGCCATCGCCGGCAAAGGCGAGGCGGCGCTGTCGCGCCAGCATATCGATGTCCGCTACGTTGTCGCCAATCCCTCCTCCTACGCTTATTTCAGCAACACGCGGCCCGTGCCGGCGATCGCCGCATCCTGCCCGGGCTACAACAATTGGAAATACGGCATGGACGGGCGTCCGCCCTATCTTGCGAACGCAACGCCGGTAGCGCTGGAGCAGCGCTATGTCGAGCGCGAGGTGATCTATCTGCTCGGCACGCTCGACACCAATCCGAAGCATTCTGCGCTGGACAAGAGCTGCATGGCCGAGGCGCAAGGTCCCACGCGCTACGCCCGCGGCCACGCTTATGCGGATGCGATGGCCAAGCGCGACCGCGGCACGCCCAATCACCGGGTCTGGGACGTCGCCGGGGTCGGCCACGACGGCGACAAGATGCTGACCTCGAAATGCGGCCTCGCAGCGCTGTTCGATATTCCGGGCTGCGGGGCGGAGCGCTGATGCGGACGTCTTGAAGGCAGATCTCTTGAAGGCAGATGCCTTGAAGCCAGATCCCTTGAAGGCAGATCCCTTGAAGCGTTGGCTCCGGCTGTTACACTTCGTCTCGCGACGCCTCATCCTGAGACGACGCCAAGAAGACGAAGTGGAAACACCTGATGCTGCTGCCCCTGTCCGACGTGCCTCGCTGGTACGCTCAACGCAAACCGCAAGGCACGATCGCCGTCCGTCACGGGCAGGATACGCTGACATGGGACGAGCTCGAACGCGGCGCCAATCGGCGCGCACGGGCGTTCATGGCCAAGGGCGTCAAGCCCGGCGACTTTGTCGCAATCGGTTTGCCTAACGGCAACGCGTTCTTCGAGACCTCGTTTGCGGTCTGGAAGTGCGGAGCGACGCCGACGTCACTGTCGTGGCGGCTGCCGCGCGGCGAAGCCGCCGCGGTGCTCGACATCCTGAAGCCCGCGCTGGTGGTCGGCGGCGAGGCCGACTGGAACGCGCCGAACCGCCTGCCGGCGGATTTCGTGCCGGAAGGTTTTTCGGACGAGCCGCTCGATCCGCCGGTGGCTCGCTACTGGAAAGCCATGACCAGCGGCGGCTCGACCGGCCGGCCGAAAGTGATCCTCGATCATCAGCCGGCCGTGACCGACACCGTCGCCGCGCCGCCGCTCAACATTCCATTCGGGGTTTCGCTGCTCAATCCCGGTCCGCTCTACCACAATGCGCCGTTCATCGTGTCGCACTACGCGCTGTTCACCGGCGGCCAGCTTACCGGCCTCGTCAAGTTCGACGCCGAGGAGACGTTGCGGCAGATCGCACGCGAGCGCGTGCAATGGGTCAATTTCGTGCCGACCATGATGCACCGAATCTGGGCGCTGCCGGAGAACGTGCGGAACTCTTACGACATGTCGAGCCTTCAGACCGTCTTCCACATGGCGGCTCCGATGCCGCCCTGGCTGAAGGAGAACTGGATCGCCTGGCTCGGCCCTGAGCGCGTCTGGGAGCTCTATGGCGGCACCGAGCGCCAGGGCTCCTGCATCATATCAGGCACGGAATGGCTGACCCACAAGGGCTCGGTCGGCAAGATCGGGGAGATGGCGCGCTTGCGCATCGTCGGCAAGGACGGCAACGACGTCGCGCCCGGCGAGACCGGCGAGATCTATTTCCTCAACAATGACGGCAGGGATGCCACCTATCATTATCTCGGCGCCGAGCCGAAGCGCCGCGCGGACGGCTGGGAGTCGCTCGGCGACATCGGCCGGCTGGACGCCGAAGGCTATCTCTATCTCGGCGACCGTCTCGCCGACATGGTGCTGCGCGGCGGCGCCAACATCTATCCGGCCGAGGTCGAGGCCGCGGTCTCCGAATGCCCCGGTGTGCGGTCCTGCGTGGTGGTGGGATTGCCCGATCCGGAATTGGGCCAGCGCGTGCATGCCATCGTCGAGCCCGAACCTGGCGCGGACGGCCAGGCCATCGCCGACGGCATGGCGGACTTCTTGAAAGACAGGCTGAGCCGCTACAAGCACCCCGAGAGTTTCGAGATCGTCAGCGCCCCGCCGCGCGATGATTCCGGAAAAGTTCGCCGCACCCTGTTGCGCGACGAGCGCGCGGCGTGGATGAAGGAAGGGCGCGCCTTCCGGATTCGGCCGGCGAAGGCGCGGGCGCACGCCGAATAAGAAGAATACAGAAGGATTGAGACATGACGATCACCATCGCAGCGAACAGCGTGCCGAGGCCGCCGGCCGAGATCATCGAGGGTTTTCGCGGCGCGCCGACCTCGGTCATTTCAGACAATCTCGCCCGGTTGCCGGGCGCGGTCGGGCTGAAACCCTATCATCGCGGCGGCAAGCTGGTGGGGACGGCCTTCACCGTGCGCACCCGCCCCGGCGACAATCTCGCCATCCACCGCGCACTTGAACTGGTCGGTCCCGGCGACGTCATCGTGGTCGATGGCGGTGGCGACGAGACGCGCGCGCTGGTCGGCGAGATCATGAAGAACATCGCGCAGTGGCGCAAAGCCGAAGGCTATGTCATCGACGGCGCGATCCGAGATGTCGCGGCCTTCGCCGCTGACGACTTTCCCTGCTACGCCCGCGCGGTGATCCATCGCGGCCCCTACAAGAACGGCCCCGGCGAGATCAACGTGCCTGTTACGATCGGCGGCAGCGTCATCTCGCCCGGCGACATCGTCGTCGGCGATGAGGACGGCGTGGTGTCGTTCCCCGCCGCCGGCGCCGCGGCGCTGCTGGAAGCCGTCCGCGCCCAGGTCGCGCGTGAGGAGGAGACCATGAAGGCGATCCGCGAGGGCCGCTACCAGGGCTCCTATGGCAAATCCTGATCGGATCAGAATGAAGGGGAGGGCGGCTTGAGCCAGAAGGACGAATTTCACAACATCGACGATCCCAGCGATGGCCTCTTCCGCGAGCTCGCGGCGGGGGTGACCACGCGCATCTTTTCCGGCGAGCAGGCGATGCTGTCGGTGGTGACGCTGGCCCCGCATGCGCAGGGCACGCTGCATCATCATCCCGAGGAGCAATGGGGCGTGCTGCTCGACGGCTCCGCCATCCGCGTCCAGGGCGATGAGGAAATTCCGGTAAAGAAGGGCGATTTCTGGCGCACGCCCGGCAATGTGCCGCACACGATGCGCGCCGGCCCCGATGGGGCCCGCGTGCTGGACATTTTCAGTCCACCACGGCCAGAATACAAAAAAGCGGGGTCGGGCTTCGGCACGACTTAAGCGCCAAAGAGCAAAAAGCCAGGCGCAAAACCAAAGGGGAGGGGACTATGACGATCACACGACGCACGCTGCTGGCAGCGCCCGCTATTCTCGCAATCGCGCCAGCGGTGGCGCAGGCCGGCAAGATTACTCTGGTGGTGCCGTTTCCGCCGGGCGGATCGACCGATGCGATGGCGCGGCTGTTGCAGGCCAATCTACAGACAAAACTCAACCGCATCGTCGTGGTCGAGAACAAGTCGGGCGCCGCCGGCGCGCTCGGCGCGGCGCAGGTTGCCAAGAGCCCGCCGGACGGCTCGACGTTCCTGGTCACCTTCGATTCCCACGCGGTGATCCCGTCCATCCTCGACAAGCCGCCGGTCGATGTCGAGCGCGAGCTGATGCCGGTGCTGCTGGTGGGCACCGCGCCCTACGTGATCGCCGACGGCGCCGGCCGTCCCTACAAGAGCTTTGCCGACGTGGTCGCCGCCTGCAAGGCGACGCCCGGCGCGGTGAAATATGCCTCCGTCGGCATCGGCACGCTCGGCCATCTCGCCATGACGGTGCTCGGCACCAAGGCCGGCGTCGAGATCATGCACGTGCCCTATCGCGGCGGCGGCCCGGCGATGAACGACGTGCTCGGCGGCCATGTCGATCTGATCGCGGGATCGGCGGCGCTGGTCTCGGCCCAACTCGGCACCAACATGCTGCGGCCGATCCTGCAACTCGGCCGCGAGCGGCTGCCGGGCTTACCGGATACGCCGACCGCGATCGAGGCCGGCTTTCCGGACTTTGAGACGCTGGCGTGGTGGGGCGTTTTCGCGCCCGCGGGCACGCCGCCGGATATCGTCGCGGCCATGGCGACGGCGTCCAGGGAGATCCTGAGCGAGCCCGCGACCGCCGCCCAGCTCAAGGAGACCCAGCAGATGACGCTGCTGCTCCAGGACGGCGCCGCCTTCAAGAGCTTCTTCGACAAGCAGGTCGCCTATTGGGGCAAGGTGGTGCGCGAGAACAATATCAGGGCATGAGAGGCCTATTCCCGGGATTGCCATCCCGGGTCCAGTGCGCTCGCGCGGGCTTGAGCGTCAGAGCATCTTGCCGACGATCTTTGTCATATCTGCCGCCGAAAACGCGCGCAGCGTTTCGGTGCGGACATTGCCGAGTGCGCTGAGACTAAGGCTGAGCGACATCGCGGCAGCCTCATCTGGAGCCTCGAGAACGGTTACAACGTCATATCGTCCCTGCGTCCAGACGATCTCTTTCACGGTCACGCCGAACGTTTTGGCCATCTCCTTGAAGGCGTCGGCCCGCTTCGGCGAGTCCTTGACGTTGCGGACTCCCTGATCAGTGAAGCTTCCCAGCACGACATAGGTTACCATGGTCGTCCTCCCTGGTTAGAACCCAGATCCAATTCTCGCTTGAGGCAACCGCGCCGAGCTTGCCACGGCGGCTGAGACAGCGCTACTGCGCGTTGGGAACGTCAGCGGATGTGACTTATTCGGTCAGGACAACGGCCGCGCGAAACTGAGCTCATGGCCGTCGGGGTCGGTGAGATGGAAGTAGCGCTCACCCCATTCTGCATCGCGCGGCGTGGTCGACGGCTGCCATCCGGCGGCGCGTGCGCGCTCGTAGGTCCCGTCGACATCGGCGACGTAGAAGATGATGCGGCCCCACCAGGACCAGCGCTTGTCGTCCGGCTGCGCCGTCAGGTTGAGATAGCCGGTGCCGGCGCGAAAGCTGGTGAATGCGGCGGCTTCGCCGCCATACAGGAGCTCGAACCCCAGCGAACGGTAGAAGTGCACGGCGCGCCCCATGTCATGCGTGCCGAGCGTGATGGCACTGATGCTTTCGATCATGTGAGCTGCTCCGCCGAGAGGGGCCTGGAAGCGATTGTATAGCCGCCCCGTTCAGGTTGACGATGATCCGGCCCGCCTTGCGGCTGGCGAACCGCATTTTGCTCTGCTATGACGGGATCGAACCCATACCAGCGGGTTCCGCGGTCCCGTAGCTCAGCCGGATAGAGCGGCGGTTTCCTAAACCGTAGGTCGCATGTTCGAGTCATGCCGGGATCGCCAGCTTTTCGATGACTTAGCTTGATGCCGCCAGGGGCGGAGCGTGGTGGTTTCGCAACGCTACGCATCATGAGCTGATTGATCAGCAGCCTCCCAACGACATTCGTCACAACCATATTGCTTTGGGGAGACTGGCAACAGCAACGCGCCGGCAATTCGAGCCGTGCGTCGTCAGCGATCTCAGGGATTCCCAAGGTGCCGGCGAGCACGGCTCGAAGACATCACCACATCGAGCTATGGGCAGGGGTGTCGCTTGCCATCGTAGCCGAGATACGTTCCCGAAGCCGGGTCGTACGACCGATATTTTTGTTCGCAATAGGACGAGCCATCAGCGGAGTCGTCGTAATCGCCGTAGTAGCCGTCGTCGTAGCCGCCATAGTAAGGCCAGCCCGAATAGGCGCCCAGCGCTAAGGCGCCGCCAAGGCCAAGACCCCCGCCGTAAGCAAATGCGTGGCGGTAGCGATGCCGGAATCCGGCATGATGGAATTGACCGCCATGGAAGCCGGCGCCGGCCGCGACGGGACGTGGCGCATGGAAGCCGCCGGCGGCCCGGAAGTGACCAACTCCGCCGTGGAAGCCTCCGCCGCCTCCGAAGTGCCCACCACCGTGAAATCCGCCGCCGCCTCCGAAATGTCCGCCACCGCCCCATGTCCACCGCCCCCATGTCCGCCGCCGCGCGCAGAGGCGGCCGCTCCCGGCGCCAAGGTTGCGCAAAGAGCGATCACGCCAAGCAATTTCAGTCGTTCCATCGTTTTTTCTCCAGCTACATGATGTCGGCCACGTCTCGACCTTTGCCGGACACTCATTGGCCCGAGACCTGCCGACGACTCCATGTTTGCCGGATGCGCGCTCGCCGTCTTTTCAATAGGCCGCGGATGTTTCAGCTTCGCACGTGAAGCCGGAATCCGAGCGAACAGGCCGCTGATATTGTTGACCTGAGAGCGGTTTCGTAAAACATGGGTTGAAAGTTCGAGTCGTCCCGGGATCGCCATTTTGTCATGGGCAATCGTCGCAGTTTGCCACGCTCGTCGGCGCAAAATTTGCTAGAAGCGAAAGACGTCCTTCCTGGCCTTGCCGACGTGCCGGCCACGCCTCGCTACCCCATCCGGAGACAACAATGCCTTTCGACTTGATCCTGCGCGGCGGCCGTGTGGTCGACCCGTCCCAGAAGCTCGATGCCGTGACGGACATCGCCTTTGCCGGCGGCAAGGTCGCCGCCGTCGGGACCGGGCTCAAGGCCGATCCGGGCACCGATGTGCGCGACGTCTCGCGTTACATCGTGACGCCGGGGTTGATCGATCTGCACACCCATGTCTATTGGGGCGGCACCTCGCTCGGCATCGATGCCGAGGAATTCTGCCGCCTCTCCGGCGTCACCACTGCGGTCGATACCGGCAGTGCCGGTCCCGGCAATTTCGCGGGCTTCCGCAAGCATGTGATCGAGCCGAGCCAGGTCCGCATCCTCGCCTATCTGCACGTCTCGCATGCCGGCATCTTCGGCTTCTCGCACCGGATCATGGTCGGCGAGAGCGAGGAGTTGCGGCTGATGAACCCGATCGAGGCGGCCAAGGTGGCCGATGCCAACCGCGACCTCATCGTCGGCATCAAGGTGCGCGTGGGGCTGCACTCCTCGGGCACGTCGGGGATCGTGCCGCTCGACATCGCGCTCGAGGTCGCGAACGAGGTCGGCATGCCGCTGATGGCGCATATCGACCATCCGCCGCCGAGCTACGAGGAGGTGCTGGGCCGCCTGCGTCCGGGCGACGTGCTGACCCATGCGTTCCGCCCCTTCCCCAACACGCCGGCGACCGCGCAAGGCACAGTGAAGAGGGCGGTGCTGGACGCGCGCGAGCGCGGCGTGCTGTTCGATATCGGCCACGGCAAGGGCTCGTTCGCCTTCAAGACCGCGCGCGCGATGCTCGCCAACGGCTTCTATCCCGACACGATCTCTTCCGACATCCATCAGCTCTGCATCGACGGCCCGGCGTTCGACCAGGTCACGACCATGTCGAAATTCCTGTGCATGGGCATGGAGCTGTCGGACGTCGTCGCCGCCTCGACGGTGAACGCGGCCATGGCGCTGCGGCGTCCCGAGCTCGGCAGCCTCAAGCCCGGTAGCGTCGGCGACGCCACGCTTGTTACGGTCAGGCAGGGCCAGTTCGACTATGAGGACGTCGTCGGCGAGCACCTGATCGGGGATCGCAAGATCGTCTCCGAGGGCGTCGTGATCGGCGGCCGCTGGTGGCATCCGAATTAGGGCTTTGCCTCTTCCCGTGAGAACGGGGAGAGGAAGCTACTCGTTCTTGTCTACATTCCAGAACATCGGCGTCGCCGGGCCGTCGATCACGCCGGTGAGCGATTTGCGCCAGGCGCTCGGCGCCTGGAACTGGCCGAGCGGGACGTAGATCACCTGGTCGTAGGCTTCCTTCTGCACCTCAAGCGCGATCTTCTTGCGCTCCTCGGGCGAGGTCGCGCGGGCAAAGGAATCGCGCAACTCCTCGAGCTTGGGGTCCTCGGACCAGCCGTACCAGCCGCCACTCGTGCCCTTGCCGACCATCGGGACGTTGACCAGCGGGTTCAAGGAGTCGGCGGCGCCCTGGTAGGTAAAGAACATGTTCCAGCCACCTTCCTTCGGCGGCTTCTGGATTGCCCGGCGGGTGACCACGGTCTGCCAGTCCATCGCCTGCAGATCGACCTTGAAGCCGGCGTCGCGCAACAGCTGTGCGACCACGACCGGCTGCGCCTTCAGCAGGATCTGATCGGTCGGCGCCAGGATCACCACGGGCGTGCCGTCATAACCGGCCTCGGCCAACGCCTTCCTGGCGTCCGCCATGCCGTTGCCCTTTATCAGGGTCTCGCCGCCGGCGTCGCTGGCGAGCGGCGTGTCGCAGATGAAGAACGCGCCGCACAGCTTGTAGTATTTGGGATTGCCGATCTGCGCGTCGAGCACGTCCTTCTGGTTGATCGCCAGCATCGCGGCGCGGCGGATCTTCACATTGTCGAATGGCGGATGCAGAAAATTCATCCGGCCGAACGACTGGAAGCCGAACTTGTTCAGGATGGATACGTTGATGTCCGGATTGGACTCGAGCGCGGGCAGCATGTCGAATGGCGGCGTCTCGACGAAATCGACATCGCCTGACTGCAGCGCGTTGAGCGCGGTCTGCGCGTCCGGCATCGTGATCCACTCGACCCGGTCAACCTTGGCCACCTTGCCGCCCGAGGTCCATTCGGCCGGCTCCTTGCGCGGCACATAGTCGGTGTTCTTTTCGTAGACGGCCTTCACGCCGGGCTGGAATTCGGCCGCGACGAATCTGAACGGGCCGGAGCCGATCTGCTCGGGAATCTGCTTGGTGATCGGGGTTTCAGCAAGCCGCTTGGGCATCATGAAGGCGCAGACCGACGATGGCTTGGCGATCGTCTCCAGCACCAGGCCATAGGGCTCCTTCAGCTTGAAGACGATTGTTTTGGCGTCCGCGGCTTCGATACCGGCCGTGAAGTCCATCAGCTTGCGCGCCATGCCGTCGACGCTCGTACCCCAGCGCTTCAGGGAGGCCACGCAATCCTCGGCCGTCACCGGTGCACCGTCATGCCACTTCAGGCCGTCGCGCAAGGTGAAGGTGTAGGTCAGCTTGTCCGCGGACACTGTCCAGTCGGCCATCTGCGGCTGCACCTTGAAGCTGGAATCGATGCCGAGCAGCGTATCGTAGACCATGTAGCCATGGTCGCGGGTGATGATGGCTGTCGTGAAGCCAGGGTCGGTGACGCGAAGGTCCGATTGCATCACCGCGCTCAGGGTCTTCTTTCCGGTCGCGGCAGATACAACCGACGTCCAGGCCAGAGGAAGTGCCGATGGCGCAACAGCCGCAAGCTGAAGCAGTTTCCGTCGCGAGACGTGAACCATTCGCTTCTCCTGACTTGACGCAAAACGAAACCAGATGGCGGTTGCCGAACACGGGCAGCGTATGGCGGGGAGCCACACGTGACAAGCAGGGGTTGCTTCTACCGATCTGGATTCGTTAGCGGACAAGCAAGGGCTGTGCCGCCGAAGCCGGCGGTAGGAGCAATCGTCGAAAGTCGTCGCGCTCTTGACGGACGCGCGTCAGTCGCGCCCCGCCTCCATGATCGCCTTGGCCAGCCGCGCCGGATCGGAGAAGCACAGCTCGTGGCTTCCCGGCACCTGCACCAGACGGAACAGGCCGAGCTTCTCCGAGAGCCGCGGATGCCAGGGATGGCTGTGCGGCATCGCGACGTCCTCGGTGCAGTTGATGTAGGACTTTGCCAGCGGCATCTCCGCCGGATTGGTCTTGAGCGCGATCTTGTCGGTGAAAGTCGCGAACGGATGCGGGTTGAGCACGTCATAGGCGCGCTGCGCGGTCTCGAGATCGGCATCGTTGATGAAGGCTTCGCGCCAGATCGGGAAGGGCAACACCACAGAGCTGTCGCCGCGTTCGGCCGCGATCGCTTCGAACAGCCCGATAAAGTGCGGCGGCACCATGTCGTTGAGGCATTCGCCGTTGTTGGGCACGAAGGCATTCCAATACACCAGGCGGCGAATGCGCTCGGGCGCGAGGTCGGCGACGCCGGTGATGATCATGCCGCCATAGGAATGGCCGAGCAGGACGATGTCCTTCAGATTGTTTTCGGCGAGATAGTCGGCGATCGACTGGATCGCGTCCTTCAGCCCGGTCGTCTTGGCATCGCCGGGGCGATTGCCCTTGATTGTCGGCGTATAGACCTTGTGGCCGGCGGCGCGGATCGGGGCCGCGACGGGTTCGAACTCGGCACCGGTGTGCCAGGCGCCATGGACGAGAACGTAGGTCGACATGTTGTAGCTGCTCCCGAGGGTGTGGTTAGATCGGCATGACGTGGGTCCTTTGCGGCGCTCGCGAGGCGCAGCGGACAATTCTTGTTGTGCGAAGTGTGAACCGGCCGGCCATTTTCCGCTTGGCTGGCGCTGAACCGGATTGGTCTCGGAGCGAACTGATGGAGCAGGTCACAAGCCGGCCGCGGCACGTCGTCTGGAACACCGCAGTGACGCGGCCGGACGAGCAGTTTTCCTATTACCGCGAGGCGATCTGCCAGGCATTCATGAACCTGACGCCGGAATCGGCGACGACGTCGCGCTTCCCTGCGAAGGTGGAGACGATCGGGCTCGGCGCCGGCGCAATCAACCGGGTGATGTTTCCCGAGCATACCGTCAATCGCTCGCGCGCCGATATCGCAGCATCGACCGAGAGCTGCTTCTATCTCAACTTCAAGCTGGCCGGGCGCTGCCGCATGCTCCAGGGCGACAGCGAGGTCAGCCTGTCGCGCGGCCAGGTCGGCATCGTCGACAGCGACCGCGAGGTGACGCTGCTGCACGATCGCGGTCCGATGCTGGGGGTCGCTTCGTTCTGGGTGCCGTCGCGCGCCCTGCGCGACCGGCTGCCGCCGTCGTTCGATTTCAGGGCCGAGCGCGTCTCCGACGATCCCCATGTCGGTCACCTCATCGTCGAGACCGCGCGCTCCCTCAACGCCGGCGCATTGCGGATGGCGGAAGAGGACAGCATTCGGCTGTTCGACGTGCTGCTCGATCTCGTTGCGCTCAGCCTGTCGCGCCGCTCGCGGGCGCAGACGGCGGAAGCCGCAAGCTTTGCAGACGCGACCGTGCTGGCGCTGCGCCGCGCCATTCACGAGCGGCTGCGCGAGCCGGGACTGACGGTCGCGGCGGTCGCCGGCTCCGTCGGCATCAGCGAGCGCTATGTCCACAAGCTGTTCGAACGCTCCGGCACGACATTTTCGGACTACGTGATCGATCGCCGCCTCGTGGGCGCGGCGGCCGACCTGAAGGATCCGGCATCGGGCGGCCGCGCGATCGGCGCTATCGCCTTCGACTGGGGGTTCTCCGATCTCTCCCACTTCGCGCGGCGCTTCAAGCAGCGCTTCGGCTGCCGCCCACGCGATTGGCGTGCGCGATGAACAGAGCTACAGCGACCTCGCGATCAGCAGCTTCATGATCTCGTTGGTGCCGCCATAGATCTTCTGGATGCGGGAATCGATGAAGATGCGGGAGATCGGGTATTCCTGCATGTAACCGTAGCCGCCGAACAGCTGGAGGCATTCGTCGGCGGTCTGGACCTGCTTGTCCGAGCACCAGTATTTCGCCATCGACGCCGTGACGGTGTCGAGATCCCCGGCGACGAGGCGCTCAATGCACCAGTCGACGAAGACGCGCGCAATCATCGCTTCGGTCTTGCGCTCGGCGAGCGTGAAGGCGGTGTTCTGGAAATCCATCAGCGGCTTGCCGAACGCCTTCCGTTCCTTGGTGTATTCGGTGGTGAGCTTGACCGCGCGCTCCATCGAGGCGACCGCGCCAACCGCAAGCGCGAGGCGCTCCTGCGGCAATTGCTGCATCAGCTGGACAAAACCCTGGCCTTCCTCCTTGCCGAGCAGGTTTTCCGGCGGCACCGTGACGTTGTCGAAGAACAGTTCTGACGTGTCGGAGGCATGCAGGCCGATCTTGTCGAGGTTGCGCCCGCGCTTGTAGCCGTCCGCGCCCGCGGTCTCGACCACGATCAGCGAAATGCCCTTGGCACCCACATCGCCGGTGCGCGCGACCACGACGACGAGATCGGCGGCCTGGCCGTTGGTAATAAAAGTCTTCTGGCCGTTGATGACGTAGGAATTGCCCTGCTTCTTCGCGGTGGTCTTGACGGCCTGCAGGTCCGAGCCGGTGCCGGGCTCGGTCATGGCGATGGCACCGACCATCTCGCCGGAAGCCATCTTCGGCAGCCAGCGCTTCCTTTGCTCCTCCGAGCCGTAGTTGAGGATGTAGTGCGCGACGATGGCGCTGTGCACGGAGACGCCGGTGGTGAGCTCCGGCACCGTGCTTTCGAGATCGTCGAGCACGGCGGCGTCATAGGCGAAGGTGGCGCCGAGGCCGCCATATTCCTCCGGCACGCTCGCCAGCAGGGCGCCCATCTCGCCGAGCCCGCGCCAGGCGAAGCGGTCGACCATCTTCTGCTCGCGCCATTTCTCGGCATGCGGCGCCAGATCCTTGGCCAGATATTTCCGGAACTGGTCGCGGAAGATTTCGAGCTCTTCGGTCATCCAGGAGGAGCGGTAGGACATGGTCACCTCGGTCAATGCGGCTTTCCGGCCTTGGTAGGCTGGTCGGCGGCGGCAATTATTGTGTTTTCAGGCTGCGCCGGTGACGCTACCAAGGCGGCCGGAAAACGCGTCTGTCGGGGTGTCTGATCTTGGCTGTCAAAATGCAGGAGCTCAAGCTCGACATCGAGCGCATCGGCACGGTCTCGGCGATCCTGACGCAGCCGGACAATGCGCGCGCCTGCTACGTCCTTGCGCACGGCGCCGGTACCGACATGCGCCATGCATCGATGGACAAGATTGCGGAGGGGCTCGCCGGTCGAGGCATTGCGACGCTTCGCTTCAATTTCCCCTACATGGAGAAGAGGCTGGGGCGTCCCGATCAGCCTGCGGTCGCGCATGCCGCCATCCGTGCGGCCGTCGAGGAGGCAGCGCGGCTCTGCCCCGGCTTGAAGCTCGTTGCCGGCGGAAAGTCGTTCGGCGGGCGCATGACCTCGCAGGCGCAGTCCAAGGCGCCGCTACCTGACGTCAAAGGGCTCGCCTTCCTCGGCTTTCCCCTGCACGCCGACAAAAAGCCGTCGACGGAGCGCGCCGAGCACCTGGTCCATGTCGAGATCCCGATGCTGTTCCTGCAAGGCACGCGTGACGGGCTTGCCGATCTCGGCCTCCTCAAGCCCGTGATCGCGCAGCTCGGCCCGAAGGCGACGCTGCACGAGGTCGCCGGCGGCGATCATTCCTTCGCGGTGCTGAAGAAGTCCGGCCGGACGAATGAAGAGGCCCTCACAGAGGTGCTCGATACGCTGGCGGCCTGGATCGATGAGCTCGCTTAAGGCTCAAGCGGAATAAAGCCCCTTGTCCCGCGCCTTCTGGATCGCGAGCGTGGCGATCAGGTCGAGCGTCGGCGTCGACAGGCCGGCGGTGCGGGCGAAGGCGGCGGGCGCCTTCACCAGCACGTCGATCTCCATGGCGCGGCCGAGCTCGTAATCCTGGAGCAGCGACGGCTTGTGGTTGGGGGCGGGGCCGCTGCGCGTCACGCGCTTGACCTCGGGGATGAAGTGCTGCGCGATGTCGTTAGCCTCGTTCAGCATGCGCGGAATGACCTCGGCAAAGGCCGGGTCGTCGCGCACTCCGCGCGCGGTCTGGCCGGTGAGCAGGCACAGCACCGACAGTGACATGTTGGTCAGGAGCTTTGACCAGATCGCCTCGCGGATCTCCGCCACCGGCGGCGATTCCAGCCGAGCATCGTTGAGAACGCCGCGAAGCCTGGTGATGCGCTCGCAATTGCGGTCGTCGCATTCGCCGATCAGCAGGCGGTTGCGGTCCGGCGTCAGGTTCTGCACCACACCGGGCGCGGTCACCTCGTTGGAGGAGAAGACGACGCCGCCGACGATCCGCTCTTTCGGGATGCAAGCGCGCAAGCGCCCGCCGGGGTCGAGGAAGGAAATGTCGGGCGGCGTCGGATGCCGCGGCGGCAGGCCGATGCCGTACCACCAGGGAATACCGTTCTGCGCAAAGACGATCGCGGTGTCGTCATGGAGCAGCGGTTTTATGCTGGCGACCAGGCCCGTCAGCGCGGTCGCCTTGAGCGTGCTGATCACGACGTCCTGCGGGCCGAGCTGGGCCGCATCGCCGGAGGCGTTCACCTTGGCGGTGACCTCGGAATCGCCGACGCGCAGCTTCAGGCCATTGGCGCGGACCGCCTCCAGATGGGCGCCGCGCATCACGCACGAGACCTCATGGCCGGCGCGGGCCAGCCTGACCGCGATATGGCTGCCGACGGCGCCCGCGCCGAAAATGCAGATGCGCATGGTGTGATGTCCCGTCCCTGATCCCGTGATGTCGCCCGGCAGCAGCATGACACAAGCCGCCATGCGATGGACGCGGCCGCCCTACGCCGGAAAGATATGGATCGGGATGAGTTGCCTCAGCCATAGTGGGCGGCAAACAAGATGACCGGAGGATCGCCGATGACTGCCAACCCCGTCCTGTGGACCCTCGATGAGCGTGGGGTTGCGACCGTCACGTTGAACCGGCCTGAAGTGAACAATGCCTATGACGGCGCATTGATCGCAGGCGTGCTCGCGGCCATGGACGATCTCGGCAGGAAGTCCAACCTTCGCGTCGTCGTGCTCCGGGGCAATGGCAAGCATTTCCAGGCCGGCGCCGACCTCAAATGGATCAACGGCGTGCGGCCGCAATCGGCTGAGGCGAACGAGGCGGCGTCGCGGGCGACCTTCGAGGCCGTGCAGCGGCTCAATACCTTGCCAATCCCGACCATCGCGCTGGTACAGGGCGGCTGTTTTGGCGGCGGCACCGGCGTGATTGCCGCTTGCGACGTCGTGATCGCGGCGGACAATGCGCTGTTTTCGATCACGGAGGTGCGCTGGGGGCTGACCGCCGCGATCATCATCCCGCAGCTTTGCGATGCCATTAGTGTACGGCAAGTCCGCCGTTACGCGCTGACAGGCGAACGCTTCGGCGCCGAAGACGCCCGCCGCATCGGCCTCGTCCACGAGGTCGTCCCGCTCGCCGAGCTGGAGGCTGCCGGCGCCAAGGTGGTCGAGCAGCTCCTTGCCAACGGACCGGAGGCGATGGCCGAGACCAAGCGGCTCGCGCTGGAGAGCTCGTTTGGCGGGATGGCGGTGGACGATGCCGCGTACAAGCGGCTCGTGCACCTGCATTCGGTCAAGCGTCAGAGCGCGGAGGCGGCGGAGGGCCTAGCGTCGTTCGCCGAAAAGCGCGCGGGGCGTTGGAGCAACCAAGGGTAGATTTTGCTCCGGCGATGTGCTGGATGGCCACCACTATCGAGAGTGTGGGGGCTGAGAGGTCATGCGTCGGAAGTTCATTCTTGCACTGCCGTTGCTCGTCGCAATCTGGCCCGGTCATGCAAGCTCCGATGACAGCGTCGTCTGCAATGACGAGAAGGTTGCCTCCAACATACGCATCGAGATCTGCACAAGACTGCTCGATCAGGAGAAGAACAAGGAGAGCCGATCCCGACTGCTGGCCCGCCGCGCCGATGCCTATTTTGACAAGGACGACTTCGCACATGCCTTGACCGATTTCGACGAAGCGATTGCAAATCATCCGGGGAATGCTGACGCCTTCATGCATCGCGGTTTCCTGCACTGGTACCGTCTCGAAGATGACGCCGCGTTCAAGGATTTCGATGCGGCGCTCCGGCTTGATCCGGCGCCATCGCGCCTGTTGTCCCGGGGGCGGAGATACGTTTTGCTGCGACAGTTCGATGCTGGGATCGCCGACATGACACGGGCGATCAAGCTCGATCCTCGTTCCGGGGACGCCTATGCGGATCGCGCATGGGCTTACAGCCGGAAAAAGGCATTCGATCTCGCGATCGCGGACTATGACCGGTTGCTCAAGCGTGACCCGAGCGACGGCCGCAGCACGCTGGCGCGTGACAATGTGCGCGCGGCGAAGGGCGCAGGTGTGAAATCCATCGATGAATACGGCCGCATGTTGGTTGCGCGGCTGCAAATCGAAAAGTCCTATCCGCGGCAGGCCGTCAGCGACAGGGTCGAAGGGGTGGCGGAGCTTGCATTCAGCATCACCCGCTGGGGATTGCTCGCGGCGAGCAGCGTGAAAACCAGCTCAGGCTCGGCCATGCTGGATGAGGCGGCGCTCAATACCCTTAGGCAGGCACAACCGTTCCCGCCATTGCCTCCCGGCAGCAGGTCGATCGAGGCCTTCGTGATCTCACTGATCTATCGAAATCAGTCGGAACGTTAGGCGCCTTGAGCTCGGTTGCGATCTCAGCAGCCGCGGCAGATGTTGTTGATGCTGCGATAGACGGCATCGTCGTCCTGCCGCATCTGGCGCATCGATTCGAGCGTCTTGCTTTCCGCGCTCGGCTCCGGCTTGCGCTTGGCGGCCAGCGCGGCTTCCTGACGTTGGTAACACGCTTCGCGCTCCGGCTTGGCCTGTATGAGCCGGCATTGCGCGACCTCGGCGCGGGCCGGGGCCGTACCGCCCATGATGCCGATCGCGATGGCGGCGGCCACGTTTATCCTTGATCCCATCGTCATTCCCCCGAACCACTCATTATCACATAGCAATCCGATACCATCTGCATCGGACCTCTGTCCCAAATCTCGTCGGCGGCGGATCGAGGCGAATCTCCGTAATTCCGCGGGGCCTTCCTTAAGGGTTCAATCATTCCCCGCCATTAGGGTTACGACAATTGTCACGCCATGGTGTCGAATGCACAGACAAGTTTTGGGACTTTGGAAAGCCGGATCGATCGTCGCCGCGGCGGCGGGGCTGCTGGTTCTGCAATCGGCTGCCGCTTCACCGCGATTGATCTCTCTGGCGTTCAATTCCCAGCTGGGGAGCCCGCAGCAAATCGGAGCCGATGAGTTTCGCCAGAAGCTGGTGGCGTCGGCCGGCAAGCGCATCGTGATCGACGAGCGGGCCACCAACGCGCTCGGCAGCGAGAACGCCATCCTGGCGGCGACCCGGGCCGGCTCGGTCGATATGGCGGTGCTGTCGGGGTCTGTGGTCAGTTCGGTCGTCCCCGAACTTGGCGTGTTCGACATTCCCTTCCTGTTCCGCGACACAGCCCACGCGAAGGCCGTGGCGCAAGGTCCGGCCGGCGCGGCGATCGCCACTAAATTCGCCGACAAGGGGCTGACGCTGCTGGCGATCGGCCGACAGGGATTTCGCAACGTCACGAATTCCAAACGGCCGGTTCGCTCGCCCGAGGATATCAAAGGGCTCAAGATTCGCGTCATTCCGAACGAGATCTACCAGATGACGTTCAAGGCGCTCGGCGCCGAAGTGGTCCCGATGGAATTTCCGCTGGTCTATACCGCGCTGAAGGACGGCCGGCTCGATGGGCAGGAAAATCCGGTGCCGACCATCGCCGGCTCCCGGCTCTACGAAGTCCAGAAATACCTCACGCTGACCGGTCACTTCTTCGCGCCGATCGCATTCGTCGCCAACCGTGCCATGTTCGAACAGCTTCCGCCGGCCGACCAGGCCATGCTGATCGCGCTGGCGAAGGAGGGAGCGGAGGCGACCTGGCAGGCGAAGCTCGATGCCGCGTCGCTCGAGCAGGTGCGTAGCGGCGGCATGGACGTCATCGAGACATTCGATCGCCAGCCGTTCGTCGACGCGGTCAAACCGCTCGATCAGGAATTCGAGAAGCGGTTCGGCAAGGATCTGCTCGCCGCCATCCGCTCCACCCGTTGAAGAATTTCGGATTTGCCATGAAATTATCGCACATGATGTCCCGCGTCGGCGTTCGTCCGCGCGTGTTCGGCGGCTTCGCGCTGGTTCTCAGCTTTCTGGTCCTGCTCGGGGGCTTCGCCATGGTCCAGGTCGAGCGGATCGGCGGAACGGTCAATGAGCTCGTGACCAGCGCTGCCGGCGACGCCGGCATGTCACAGGCGCGGGCCGCGCTTCTGGAGGCGAACTCGGCGGTCGAGAAATTCATCCGAACCTGGAATGTCGGCGACAAGGATGCCGCGGCCAAGGCGATCGACGGCGTCGGCAAACTGGCCGATCAGGTCGACCGGCAGTTCGGCAAGCTGCAAGCGATCGCGGAAGGCATCGGCCCGGTCAAGACCGCGCTGGAAACCTATCGCTCGTCGTTCACCGCGGCAGCGGAGGCGGCGGATCGGCTGCGCGCCGCGACCACGAAAACCGACGCCCAGGGTGCAGCCGCCGGCCTCAATGTCAGCGGCATTCAGGTTGCGCTCGCCAACCGGTCCGAAGACGCGGAACGGCTGGTCAACCCGATGCGTCTGGCCGGCGTCGTTGACGCACTGCGGATCACCGTGATGCGCTATGGCTCCACTTTGTCGACGGGCGATGCCGACGACGCCAAGCAGGCCTTGTCCTACGCCCAGCTGGCGATCGCGGACACCGAGGCTGAGCTGGCGGGGGCGAACGACGCCAAACTGAAGGCGCTGGTCGCCGCGCTCAAGACCGCGATCACTGCCGACGCGGCCGCGCTGGACGAGGTCATCAAGGTGGCCGCCGATCTGCGCGCCAGGCAGGCCGAATTGAAGAAGGCCAGTGCGGCCATCGACGACCACGTCAACAAGATCAACGCGAAGCTCGGCACTGTGCGCGCCGAGCAGGGCGACAAGACCGCGGCAGCGGTCGATCAGACCAAGCAGACCGTCATCGCGACCGCGACCGGCGCGCTGCTGCTGGGAGCGGTGCTGGCGTGGTTGATCGGCGCCAGCGTGTCCGGTCCGATTCGCAGCATGACCGACCGGATGCAATCGCTGGCGGCGGGCGAGCTCGATGAGCCGATCCCCGGCGGCGACTCGCGCGACGAAATCGGCCGCATGGCGCGCGCCGTCGAGGTGTTCCGCGAAAACGCGCTGGCGGTTCGCCGCATGGAAGGCGAGGCGACGGCACAGCGCGAAGCCAGCGAGGCTGACCGCGCCCGCATGATGTCGGATCTTGCCGGCCGCTTCGAGCAGGGCATGCAGGGAGTCATTTCCGGTGTCGGCGGCCGTGCCGACGACATGGGGCGCAGCGCCGAGGAGTTGGCAAAGGTCGCCGAACGCGGACGCGGGCTCGCCGAAGCGGTCGCGACCCGCGCCGAGCAGGCATCGATGAATGTGCAGACCGTCGCCTCCGCCACCCAGCAACTCGCGGCCTCGATCCGTGAAATCTCGAGCCAGGTGCACCGCTCCGTCGCGGTCTCGAACAGGGCGACCGACGAGACCAACCGCACCTCAGAATTGATGCATGGGCTGTCGGATGCGGCTGAGAAGATCGGCACCATCATTCAGCTGATTCAGGCCATCGCCAGCCAGACCAATTTGCTGGCGCTGAACGCGACCATCGAAGCGGCGCGCGCCGGCGACGCCGGCCGGGGCTTCGCGATCGTCGCCAGCGAGGTCAAGAGTCTCGCCACCCAAACGGCGCAGGCGACCGAGCAGATCGCCAGCCAGATCGCGACGATCCAGAGTGCGACCGGCCAATCGGTTCAGGCGATCAGGCAGTTCGGCTCCACCGTCAAGGAAATGGCCGACATCGCCACGGCGATTGCCGCGGCCGTCGAAGAGCAGGGCGCGGCCACGGGCGAAATCGCGCGCAACGTCGAAGAGGCGGCCAACGGCACCTCGGCGGTGACGCAGGAAATCGGGCAGGTGCGCGCCGTGGCAGGCGAGACCGACGCCGGCGCCGAAGCCGCCCTGACGGTCGCAGCCGCCCTGAAGCAGCAGGCGGATTCGATGAGGTCGAACGTCGACGATTTCCTCCACACCATCCGCTCGGCGGCCTGAACCCCGGGAAAACCGGGGACGCCACGGGGGCGAACGAGGCGGCCTTACAGCACCGGTAGCAGCGCGCTCTTCAATTCGCGCAAGAGCGCCTGCACCGCGGCGGCGTTGCGCCGCCGCTCGGGGATCGCGGCCTTGACCCACAGCTCGGGAATTGGAAAGTCGCGCAGCACCGGCTTGAGCGTACCGTCGCGCAGGGCATCCGCCACGAGATAATGGGAGATCAGCGCGATGCCGTTGCCGGCGATCGCGCTGCGCGCCAGCACATGGCCCTCGTTGGAGGAGAGCAGCGGGCTGACCTGGATGCTGATGCGCCCGCGCGGGCCGTCGAAGATCCACTCCGGTCCCGTCGGCAGGAAGCTGAGGCAGCGATGGTCGACAAGGTCGCGCGGGTGCTTTGGCGCGCCGTGCTTCTTCAAATAGGCCGGTGAGGCGCAGAGCAGCCGCTTCAGCGGACACAGCGGCTCGTCGACCACACCGCCGAAGGAATGAGGGAAGGCGCCGATGGCGATGTCAAAGCCTTCGGTGACGGGATCGACCGGGCGGTCGATCAGCACGATCTCGAGTTTCAATCGCGGGTTCTGCGTCTGGAAGGCGCTGAAGGCGTCGGCAAGGCGCGCCACGGTGAGCGAGGTCGGCGCCTTGATGCGGAGGTGATCGACGAGATCGTGTCCCTTCTCGCCCATCCGCGAGAGCAGGTCGGTGGCATCGGCGACGACACTGCGGGCGCGATGCACATAGCGCTGGCCGGCTTCCGTCAGGCGTAATTGCCGGGTCGAGCGATGGAACAGCGGCGCGCCGATCCGCGCCTCCAGTTGCGTGACGCGCTTGGCCACGACCGAGGTCGAGACATTGAGCTTGCGCGCGGCGGCGGAGAATCCGGCCGTATCCGCGGTGGCGAGGAAGGCCTGAAGGTTCACCAGGATGTCCATGTCGACCTTTCTCGATTCGAGAAAGCTGATCGCGTATTTTGGTGGATTGTAGCTCGCCCTGCGTTAATTCATAGTCGGCTTCAAGCAAGAGATTTTGGGAGCGGACGCGCATGCGGGCCATGATGATCGAAGAACCGGCACGCCAGGTGCCGCTCTACGGCGAATATGAAGTCGTCGTTCTCGGCGGCGGACCCGCCGGCATCGTGGCGGCGGCGTCAGCGGCGCGCGCGGGACGAAAGACGCTGCTGATCGAGCGCTACGGCTTCCTCGGCGGCATGGGCACGGCTGCCGGCGTCACCAATTTCTGCGGCCTGCATGGCAATGTCTACGGCCAGGCCCACCGGCTGGTACAGGGCATGGCGTCCGATCTGCTGGCGCGGATCGATCATTTGAACGGCCTCAACGCACCGCACCTGATCCTCGGCAAGGTCTTCGCCCAGGCCTATGACACCGCGGCCTACAAGATCGCGGCCGACGAGCTGCTCGCCAGCCACAAGGTGCACATCCTCTTCCATGCGCTCGGTGCCGGCGTCGTGATGGGCGACAACTGCCGCATCGATGCGCTGATGGTCGAGACCAAGGCCGGACGGCAGGCCGTCCGCGCCGAGATCTTTATCGACTGCTCCGGCGACGGCGACCTCGCGGTCTGGGCCGGGGCGCCCTTCGAGCTCGGTGACGAGCACGGCCATCCGATGTACCCCTCGATGATGCTCCGCCTCAACGGCATCGATCCCGAGAAGGCTGGCGATGCCTGGCGCACCATCCCGCAATTGATGGAGAAGGCGATCGCCGCCGGCACCCACACATTCCCGCGCAAGAGCGCAATCGTGCGGCCGCAGAAATCAGGCATCGAATGGCGGGTGAATTTCACCCAAGTGGCGCGTGAGGACGGCCATGCCATCAACGGCATCGAGCCCGACGACCTCACCCGCGGCGAGATCGAGGGCCGCAAGCAGGCGCTGGCCGCATTCGAGTTCCTGCGCAGCACCGTGCCGGGCTTCGAAAAGTCCTACATCGTCGATTTGCCGCCGCAGCTCGGTATCCGCGAGACCCGCCGCATCAAGGGCGGCTACCAGCTCAGCGGCGAGGATGTGCTCGGCTGCGCCTCGTTCGCGGATTCCATCGGCGTCAATGGCTGGCCGATCGAGGCCCATGTTCCCGGCGACGTCGTCTTCACGTTCCCGCCAATCCCGGAATCGCGCGGCTATAACGAGCTGCCTTACCGGATGCTGGTGCCCGAGGGCGTCGACAATCTCCTCGTCGCCGGCCGCTGCGCCTCGATGACCCATGAGGGCCAGTCGGCGGCGCGGGTGTCCGGTGCCTGTTTCGTGATGGGGGAGGCCGCCGGTTCCGCCGCGGCGCTCGCGCTCTCAGGAAACCGCATCCCGCGCGATATCCCCATTGAAAAATTACAGGAAACGTTGAAACAACAGGGCGCCTTCATCGGGCGGGACCAGCCCGTGCCTGAAGGTTTGTGACGGTTGTAACATTACGACCGAGAGAACGACGACGGAGGAGACGGAATGATCGGGATTGCGCGGCTCGCACTGGCTGGCCTGATGGCGATCACAGCGATGGGCACGGCCCGGGCCGAAGACGCGCTGAAGGCCAGGGTCGGCGTGCTCCGCCTGTCGTCGTCCGCGCCCGTCTTCATTGCGCAGGACAAGGGCTATTTCCGCGAGGCCGGTCTCGACGTCGAGCTGAAGTTCTTCGATGCGGCGCAGCCGATCGCGGTGGCGACCACATCGGGCGACGTCGATTTCGGCGTCACCGCATTCACCGCCGGTCTCTACAATCTCGCCGGCAAGGGCACGCTGAAAGTGATCGGCGGCATGAGCCGAGAGAAGGCCGGTTATCCCCTGATCGGCTATTTCGCCAGCAACAACGCCTATGCCGCCGGGCTGAAGACGCCGAAGGACCTCGCGGGCAAGCGCGTAGCCGTGACGCAGGTTGGCTCGTCCTTCCACTATTCGCTGGGGCTGCTCGCCGACAAATACGGTTTCAAGCTCGCCGACGTGAAGATCGTGCCGCTGCAATCGCTGTCGAACGCGGCCGCCGCCTTGAAGGGCGAGACGGTCGATGCGGCGCTGCTGCCGATCTCCACCGCGCGAAAGCTGATGGACGAAGGCGGCGCGAAGTTTTTGGGATGGGTCGGCGACGAGACGCCGTGGCAGCTCGGCGCAGTGTTCGCTTCGCCGAAGACGCTGACCAACAAGGTGCTGGTGACGAAATTTCTCGGCGTGCTCGCGAAAGCCGACCGCGAATATCACGACGTCATCCTCGCAGCCATGAAGGACGGCGTCGCCCCCATCAACGACAAGACCAGGCCGCTGCTGGAGATCATCGCCAAATACACCAATTTGCCGGTCGAGCAGGTGGTCGGCAATTGCGCCTATATCGATCCCGACGGCAAGCTGGACGTCAAGAACGTCGACAACCAGATCAAATGGCTCCAAGAGCAGGGATTCGCGGACAAGGGCTTTGATGTGAACACGATCATTGCCAAGGATTTTGTGAAGGCGGATTGAGAGTAGAACGCAGCTTATGGACCTGATCGCCAACCACATCAGCCATCGCTTCGGTGACCTCGCCGTGCTCGACGACGTTTCCTTCACCGTCGGTGCCGGCGAGGTGGTGGCGATCGTCGGGCCTTCGGGATGTGGCAAAAGCACGCTGCTGTCGATTCTCGGCGGACTGTTGCAGCCATCGTCGGGCGCGCCCGAGCTGCGCGGATCGCCGCCGGCGGACAGTCTCAATCCGCTGACCTTCGTGTTCCAGGATTTCGCGCTGCTGCCCTGGGCGACGGTGGAGGAGAATGTCGAATTCCCGCTGCTGCATACCCAGCTCTCGGCCGTGCAGCGCCGCGCGCTGGTCGACGATGCCCTGCGCCGCACCGGCTTGACCGATTTTCGCACAACCTATCCGAAGCAGCTTTCCGGCGGCATGCGCCAGCGCGTCGGCATTTCGCGCGCGCTTGCGGTCAAGCCCGCCATCCTGCTGATGGACGAGCCGCTGTCGGCGCTGGATTCGCAGACCCGCGAACTTTTGATGGAAGACTTCGTCCGCCTGCTCGCCGATGGCGGCATGGGCGCAGTCTATGTCACCCACAATCTCGAGGAAGCCGCACGGCTCGCCGACCGCATCGTGGTGCTGTCGCGGCGGCCGGGCCGTATTCGCGAAGTCGTGGCCGTACCGATGACGCGCACCGAGCGCGGCGAGATCGCTGCGCGTGAAAAGCTGCTGGCGCTTCAGAACCAGATCTGGTCGCTGATCCGCAACGAGGCGATCGACGCCGAGCGCGAGGTCCAGCATGCTTGATCGCGCGGGGACGTCTGCGAAGGACGACACGACGCGGCGCGTCCGTTTTCGCGGCGCCGGCTTCGTGCCCGCCAGCAGCCGCTTCGGCGGCTGGATCGCGCTCGCCCTCGTCATCGCGATCTGGCAGGCGGCCGGCAGCGCCGGGCTCGTCAATCCGCTGTTCCTGCCGGCGCCGGCTGCGATCGCGCGCGCGATCTACGAGCTCGCGATGTCAGGCGCGCTGTGGCAGCATCTGTCGGCCTCGATCCTGCGCATCGGCGTCGGCTGGGTGCTGGGAACGGCGGCCGGCGTCGCGGTCGGCTTCGCCATCGGCCTGTCGCGGCTTGCGCGCAGCGTCGGCATCACCTTCATCTCGGCGCTGTTCCCGATCCCGAAGATCGCACTTCTGCCATTGCTCATTCTCTGGCTCGGCATCGGCGAAGAGCCGAAGATCGCGACCATTGCGCTCGGCGTGTTCTTCTCGACCGCAATCTCGGTCTATAGCGGCGTCGATGCGGTGCCGCGCAACCTCATCCGCATGGCGCAGAGTTTCAACGTTCCCTTCGCCACCATCGTGCGCAAGGTGATCTGGCCCGGCGCGCTGCCCGCCATCCTCGCCGGCTTCCGCATCACCGCGTCTGTCGCACTGCTGCTCGTCGTCAGTGCCGAGATGATCGGCGCCCAGTATGGCATCGGCGCCTTCGTGCTTCAGGCCGGCAATCTGATGCAGACGGACCAGCTGCTCGCGGGCGTGGTGATCCTGTCGGTGTTCGGGCTTGTGGTGGGGAAGGTGATCGGCTGGCTGGAGACGCGGTTGCTGCACTGGCGGTAGCCGCAACCCGCGCGACTGCAGGGTGGGCAAAGCGTAAGCGTACCCACCATCTCTTCATCAGTCGCTGAAGTGTGGTGGGCACGGCGCAAGGGCGCCTTTGCCCACCCTACGAAACCGGCGGCTCACGCATTCCCGCGATCTTCCCGAAACAGATCCAGCTTCTGCTGCACCGGGCGATCCGAGAAGCTGAACAGCACGGCGTCGTCTTCGGCTTCGTGCGTCACCCACTGCCAGCTCGGCACCACGAACAGATCGCGCGGGCCCCATTCGAAAACGGCATCGCCAATCCGGCTGCGTCCTTTGCCCTCGATCGGACAGAACACCGTCGCATCGGTCGCGCGGTAGCGTGCGGTCTTGAAACCCTTCGGCAGCAACTGGATGAAGGTGCCGATGGTCGGCATTGCGAAATCGCCGGTCTCGGGATTGCTGAATTTCAGCTTCAATCCGTGGCAGGCGTCCCACTCCTGGCTCGCGCGTGCCTTCTCCAGCGCCTCGCGGGTGTAGGCATAGGGATAGCTGAAGATCGGAGAGGTCTTGGACGATCGCTTCACGTCGACCGGTAGCAGATTGTGGCCGTAGCGCGCAAAGCTGTCGCCGGCGGGCTTTGTGATCCTCTGCTGGTCGTCCTTGGAACCTTCCGCAAAGGAGCAGTCGAAGAACTGCACCAGCGGGATGTCGAGGCCGTCGAGCCAGAACATCGGCTGGTCGGTCTCGTTGGAATGATCGTGCCAGGTCATCGACGGCGTGATGATGAAATCGCCGGGCTCCATCGCGTGCGCTCGCCGTCGACCGCGGTGTGAGCGCCCTTGCCTTCGAGCACGAAGCGCAGCGCCGACTGGCTGTGGCGGTGTGCGGGCGCGACGTCGCCGGGCACCACCATCTGCACGCCGGCATAGAGCGAGGTCGTGATTTTCGACTGGCCGCGCAGGCCGGGGTTCTCCAGCACCAGCACGCGCCGCTCGGCTTCCTTGGCCGTGATCAGTCGGCCTGCTTCCGTCATGTAGTCGCGGATGACGTCGAATTTCCACAGATGCGGCCGGCAGGCGCTCCTCGGCTCCGGCGTGATCAAATCGCTCATCACCGTCCACAGCGCGGTGAGGTTTTCGCCGTCAATCTTCTTGTAGAAGGCCTCGCGTTCCGGCGTCTTGGTCACGGCTTCCATGGTGCGGCTCCCGTTCGTTTTGTTGATTGACAGTATACTGACGATCTAGGTAGCGTCAACGTGACGAACGGCCTACAAAGCCGCTGTCATTCCGGGGCGCGCCGAAAGGCGCGAGGCCTGAATCCATACTCCCGATCGTGGTTATGGATTCCGGGCTCGACGCTAACGCGTCGCCCCGGAATGACGAACAAAATACAGGGAGGGTTCCGATGAAGCTGCACGGCTATTTCCGCTCCAGCGCCGCCTATCGGGTGCGGATCGCGCTGAACCTCAAGGGCCTCGGCGCCCAGCACCTGCCGCATCATCTTCGCAAGGGCGAGCAATGTGCGCCCGCCTATCTCGCCATCAATCCGCAAGGGCTGGTGCCGACGCTGGAGAACGATGCGGGAGCGGTGCTGACCCAATCGGTCGCCATCATCGAATGGCTCGACGAGACGCATCCCAATCCGCCGCTGCTGCCGAAGGATCCGCTGCGGCGCGCGAAGGTGAGGGCGTTCGCGCTGGCGATCGCCTGCGACACCCACCCGGTGCAGAATTTGAAGGTGCTGGCGCGGCTGCGCGAGCTTGGGCTCGCCGAGGAGAAGGTCCAGGACTGGGCGGCGTGGGTCAACCGCGAGGGGCTGTCGGCCTGCGAGACGCTGATCAGGGACGAGCCGGGGCCGTTCTGCTTCGGCGATGCGCCGACGCTCGCCGATCTCTGCCTGGTGCCGCAGCTCGCCAATGCCCGCCGCTTCGGCGTCGATGTGTCGACCTATCCGCGGCTGCTGAAGGCGGAGGCTGCGGCAAAGGCGCTGCCGGCCTTCGCAAACGCCGCGCCGGAGAAGCAGCCCGATGCCGAGTAAGCCCGCCCCTCCGATCACGATCGACGCGGTCTATGCCGCGCCGGGCTATCTGTTCCGGCGCATGCAGCAGATCGCAGTCTCGATCTTCATGGAGGAGTGCAAGGCGTTCGATCTCACGCCGGTGCAATATGCGGCGCTGATCGCGATTCACACCCACCCCGGCATCGACGCGACACGGCTGTCGGCGGTGATCGCCTTCGACCGCTCGACCCTCGGCAGCGTGATCGAGCGGCTGCAGGCCAAGGATTTTATCGAACGCAAGCCGGCACCCGAAGACAAGCGGATCAAGCTGCTCTATCTGACGAAATCGGGCGCCGCGATCCTGCGCGAGATCATCCCCGCCGTCGAGCGCGCCCAGGCGCGGATGCTGGAGCCGCTGAAACCCGCCGACCGCAAGGCGCTGATGGGGCTTTTGGTGCAGCTCGTCGACCTCAACAACGAGGCCTCGCGCGTGCCGCTGCGCGCGGAGGACGCGCTGGAGCATATGGGGAAGGCGGGGTGAGCGGGATGGTCGGCGGATGCGGTGACGCTGTCGCCTTTATCTCCGCTGTCATTCCCCGCGAAAGCGGGGAATCCAGTACGCCGCGGCTTCTCGGTTCAATCACAACCGCCTCGGAATACTGGATCGCCTGCATTCGCGGGCGATGACAGCGAGTTTGGGATTGCTACATCCGCAACAACGCCTGCCGGTCAATCTTCCCAGTCCCCGTCTTCGGCAGCTCGTCGATGAAGATCACCTCGCGCGGATACTTGTAGGGAAGCAGCTTGCCCTTGACGTAATCCTGCAGCCGCCGCGTCGCCTCATTCTGATCGGTCGCGCGGTTGTTCATCACCACGACCGCCTTCAGCGTCATGCGCCGGTCCGGCAGCTCGGCGGCGAACACGGCGCATTCGCGGATGTCGGGGTGGTCGGCGAGGCACAGCTCGACTTCGAGCGGGTAGACCCACTGGCCTGAGATCTTGATGAGGTCGTCGGCACGGCCGCGGAAGAAGTGGAAGCCGTCGGCATCGCGCACGAAACGGTCGCCGGTGTAGATCCAGCCGCCCTCGCGGATGGTCTCGGCGGATTTGTCCGGCCGGTTCCAGTACAGCGGCGTGTTGGAACCGCCGCGCACCCACAAGATGCCTTCCTCGTCGTCGGCGACGTCGCGGCCGTCCTTGTCGCGCAGTGCGACCTCGTAGCCTGGCACGCGCAGGCCGGCGGCGCCGAGCTTCTTCTGTTCGGGGCGGTTGGAGAGGTAGATGTGCAGCACCTCGGTCGAGCCGAGGCCTTCGACGATTTCGAGGCCGGTGAGCGTCTTCCAGCCGTTGAAGACGTCCGCAGACAGGACCTCGGCCGCCGAAAGCGACATGCGCAGCGACGAGAAGTTGGTCTTGTCTGCCCCCTCCGCCTTGGTCAGTGAGGTGTACAGCGTCGGCAGGCCGAAGAAGACCGTCGGCTTGTATTGCTCGATCGCGGCAAAGATCGATGCAGGCTTCGGCTGGCCCGGCAGCAGCAGCGTCGCGGCACCCGCGGAGAACGGGAAGGTGACGGAGTTGCCGAAACCGTAGGCGAAGAAGATCTTCGGCACCGAGAAGCAGATGTCGCCGGGCGTCAGCTTCAGCACGTTCTGCGCAAAGGCGGCATCGCTGTAGGCCATGTCGTGCTGGAGATGCACGATGCCCTTGGGCCGGCCGGTCGAGCCGGAGGAGTACATCCAGAACGCCATCTCGTCGCGATGGGTGTCCGCTTCCGCGAGCTCGGCCGGGAACTGCGCGAGCCAGCCTGGCGCCGCGATCGCAGCAGGCGCGGCGTGGCCGCGCGCGTCGCCGTTGACGACGATCAGCGTGCGCAGGCAGGTCGCCGCGCAGGCCTCCGCATCGAAGCGCGTCGCGAATTCGGCATCCGCCACCGCGACCGCGGCGCCGGAATCGGCGAGATAGAATTGCAGCAGGTCCGGCGGCGTCAGCGTGTTGATCAGGAGCGGCACGAAGCCGGCGCGCACCGCGCCGAAGAATGCGGCCGGATAGGCCGGGGTATCGTCGAGGAACAGCAGCACGCGGTCGCCGCGCTTCAGGCCAAGCGACGCGAAACCGTTGCCCCAGCGGCAAGTTTCCGCGCAAAGCTCGGAATAGCTGCGGGTCCCCGCGGGTCCGATCAGCGCAGGCTTGTCGCCGCGGCCCTTGGCGAGCTGGTCGAACAGCACGCGGCTGGCATTGTAGGTTTGCGGAATGGCAAAGCCGATTTCACGGGCGCCCGGGCCGTCAGCGGGCACCTGGTCGCGGATCTCGCTGCTCATGCGGCATCTCCGCCGTTCTTCTCGGCCTCGTAGCGCGTCATGAAGGCGGGCGACATCGCGCGCAGCCGGGGGTCGTCGATACGGCCGGAGCGGGTGATGTAGCTGTAGGCGAAGTCCATCAGGCCGAGCTGCATGTGCTGGGCGAAGTGCTCGTACCAGAAGGCCGAGGTGCGCGCGGCATTGACGAGCTTCTGCACCACCGGTTTTCGCGCGGCCTGATAACGGTGCAGCGCGGTCGACAGATGCGCATCCGACTCCAGCGCCTTGACCAGCGCAATGGCGTCCTCGATCGCGAGCCGCGTCCCCGAGCCGATGGAGAAATGCGCCGAGTGCAGGGCGTCGCCGAGCAGCACCATGTTCTTGAACGACCAGTGCTCGTTCCAGACCCAGGGAAAGTTGCGCCAGACCGACTTGTTGGAGACCAGGCAGTGGCCGCCCAGCGTGTCGGCAAAGACCTCCTCGCAGACGCCCTTGCACTGCTCGGCATCCTTGTAGGCGAAGCCATAGGCCTGCCATGTCGCGTGGTCGCATTCGACCAGGAAGGTGCTCATGGTCGGGGAGTAGCGATAGTGATGGGCATTGAAGGCGCCGCGGTCCGTCTTCACGAAGGTCTGCGACAGCGTGTCGAAGCGTTTCGAGGTCCCGTACCAGACGAACTTGTTGGAGGAGTAGGACAGCGACGTGCCGAAATCGCCCTCATAGGCGCGCCGCACCAGCGAATTCAGCCCGTCGGCCGCGACGATCAGGTCGTGGCCGTTGAGCTGGTCGATGGCGTGGATCTGCGTGTCGAAGCGCGGCGTGACGCCGGCGTCGAGCGCGCGCTGCTGGAGGAACTGCAGGAGCTCCAGCCTGCCGATCGAGGAGAAGCCGACGCCGTCGATGGCGACGCTGTCGCCGTGAAGGTTCAGCGTGATGTTCTCCCAGCTCTCCATATGCGGCGCGATCGCATCGACCGTTTCGGGGTCGTCGGCGCGCAGGAATTCCAGGGCCTGATCGGAGAACACGACGCCAAAGCCCCAGGTCGCGTCGGCCGGGTTCTGTTCGAACAGGTCGACTTGATCCTCGGGATGACGCTTCTTCCAGAGATAGGCGAAATAGAGCCCACCGGGCCCCCCGCCAATCACGGCGATCCGCAACGTCTGCCTCCCTAATTGACAGTATACTTACTATCTAGGGGTAGACTAATGTGCTCCGGCTTTCCACGCCAGCGGAATTATCGAAGGCGAGGCGCGCCGAAGCTTACTCCCGGACACGCGTCTGGCGCGTGTCCGAAGCAGTGACGTTGCGAACCATAACCAAACCGCGCGGGCTTGGCCATCCGGGGTCAGACGCAGCGCTTCACGTAGACGCCGTTCACCAGCACCCTGGTACAGCGGACCGCGGGAACCGGCTTGCGCACCACGACGGCCGCATTCGGCCCGGCACAGCCGGCGCGGTAGACGCCCCGGGCGCACACCACCGCGTTGGCATCGGTAGACTCAAAGGTCATGCTCGCGCCGAAGGCGAGGAGCGCGGCAGCAATAAGCAGAAATGAACGCATGTCTTTCTCCCGGTCTTGTCGTGATCGAAATCGGTTACTTGCAAAGGGTTTGTCGCGGCCGGCGCGCGAAAATTCATTCGCGCGCGCCCGATCGTGGTCGCGCGCTTGGCGCGCAATCCCGCGCCGCTTATCGCGCCGCGAATGGCGCCAGCACTTCCTTGCAGGCGGGCGACAGTGATGCGGCATTGCTGGAGATGCATTGCACGATGCGGCCCCCGCCCGGCGCGACGCCGGCGCAGAGCGTGCGGATGTCGGCACCGCAGGCCGAGCGCACGATGAACAGTTCTTCGCGCGGCCGTAGCGGGCGCAGAACGATCACGGCCGGCGCCGCCGCCGGTGCTGCTGCCGCAGGAGCTGCGCCCGCAGGTGCTGCTGTCGCAGCAGCGCTGCCGCCACCGGTTGCGGCGCTCACCGCCTTCTCACAGGCCGGCGAAACCTTGGCCTTGTTCTTCTCGAGGCATTCGAGGGCGGGGGCGCCGCCCGGCGGCACGCTGGCGCACACCTTGGGATAATCGGCGCGGCACGCGCTCTTGACCGCGGCAATCTGCGTGCTGCTCGGCTGCTTTGACGCTGCCGCTTTCGGAGCGGCTGCGGCGGCGGGCTTCGCCCCGGCGGCGGGGGCCGCTTCGGTCTTTGCCGGTTCAGATTTGGCGGGCGCAGCTTCAGTCTTCGGCGCCGCAGCGGGCTCGACCGCGCGAACCGCGGTCTGGCATCCCGATGACAGGCTGGACATGTTCTTCTGGAGACATTGATACGCCTCCGCGCCACCGGGCGTGACGCTCGCGCAGTGTGCCATGAAGTCCGAGCGGCATGCGGAACGGATGGCGCTCTTCTGAGCCTCGGTCGGCGCTTGCGCGAATGCGCCTGTTGCAGTTGCGAAGAGCGTTGCCGCCAGCAGCGCGCGACGCGTTGACGCGTGTTTCAACGTGTTGAACATTTGGGTAAATTCCCTGCCCTGTCGGTCACGCCGACGATTTTTAAATGTAATGCAAGCAATCATTGCGGGTGATGCCGCGTGCAGCATCATTGGCTGCCTCGGCCTCTACCGCAAGTAGATTATACGGGCGCAATTGCGACGTAACCAGAGCATGATCCGGAAAAGTGTGCCGCGGCTTTCCCTCGCGACAAACGCGGAACGCGTTGGCGCGGAGATCATGCTCAAACAATACGGCGTCAGAGCTTGACCATGCGCTTGCCGCGGTTCTCTCCCGCCAGCAATCCGATCAGCGCCTTCGGCGTATTCTCCAATCCGTCGATGATGTCCTCCTGCACCTTCAGCTTGCCGGATGCGACCCAGCCCTGGAGGTCGGCGAGCGCGCGCTGGCTCTCCTTCATGTAGTCCATCACGATGAAGCCCTGCATGACGAGCCGCTTCACCACGATCAGGCCGGGCACGCCGCGCGGGCCGTGCGCGGCAGGTGCGCCGTCATATTGCGAGATCGCGCCGCAGCAGGCGATGCGGCCGTAATTGTTCATCTGCGGCAGGCAGGCTTCCAGAATGTCGCCGCCGACATTGTCGAAATAGACGTCGATGCCTTTTGGCGCCGCCGCGCGCAGGGCCTTGAACACCGCGCCGTCCTTGTAGTCGACGGCGGCATCGAAGCCGAGCTCGGAGGTCAGCCAGTTGCACTTGTCTGCGCCGCCGGCGATGCCGACCACGCGACATCCCCTGATCTTGGCGATCTGCCCGACGATCGAGCCGACGGAGCCGGCCGCCGCGGACACCACGACGGTCTCGCCCTCTTTGGGCTTGCCGATCTCCAGCAGGCCGAAATAGGCGGTGAGGCCGGCGATGCCGAACACGCTGAGCAGATGCGTCATCGGTTCGAGCTTCGGCATTTTCGTGAGATGCTTTGCCGGCACCGCGGCAAACTCCTGCCAGCCGGTGTCGCCGAACACGATGTCGCCGGCAGCCAGCCCCGGCGCCTTCGAGCTGACGACCTCAGCGATGCCGCCGCCGGCCATCACGCTGTTGGCCTCGACCGCGGAGCGATAGGTCGCGCCATGCATCCAGGCGCGGTTGGCGGCGTCGAGCGAGATGTAACGCACCTGCAGCAAGGCCTCGCCGTCCTTCGGCTCCGGCATCGCACCCTCGACCATCTTGAAGTGCTCGGCACCGAGCTTGCCGCTGGGCTTTTCGACCAGAAGAATCTGGCGATTGATGCTGCTGCTCATGGCGTTTCCTCTTCGTTTGCTTGACGATTATGGATGCAGCCGCCGCAAAGAAAACGTGCAAGCCGCATTCGTTGTGCGCTGCATGAAGGCTAGATCGCGCCGACCCGTTTCGCAACGGGAACATCAGGCCATCGCGCGAGCACGCCAAGCGTGTTGCGTCGTCGTCATATCTGCGACATCATGAAGCGCCGGTGTAGGTGGGGGTAAGCGATGTCGAACAAGTTTACGCAATACATTCTGGCCGCGATGGTGCTGGGCATCGTCATGGGGGCGGCGATCTTCAACTTCCTGCCTGACACCAGAGCCGAATGGGCTTCCTCCATCAACCTGATCGCCATGATGTTCCTGCGCTTGATCAAGATGATCATCGCGCCGCTGGTGTTTGCGACGCTGGTCGGTGGCATCGCGCATATGGGCAGCGGCTCGCGGCTCGGGCGCATCTTCGCCAAGACCATGGGCTGGTTCGTCAGCGCGTCCTTCGTGTCGCTGCTGCTCGGCCTCGTCATGGTCAATCTGCTCCAGCCCGGCGCGAACTTCCCCGGCACGCTGCCGCAGGCGGGGCAATCGACCGGCTTGCCGGTCTCGGCCTTCTCGATCGAAAAATTCCTGACCCATCTGATCCCGACCTCGATCGCCGACGCCATGGCGCAGAACGAGATCCTGCAGATCGTGATCTTCGCCGTGTTCTTCTCGGTGGCGATGGGCTCGATGCCCGAACGGTCGAAGCCGATCCTGGCAATGATCGACGACGTCGCTCACATCATGCTCAAGGTGACGAGCTATGTGATGCTGTTCGCCCCGCTCGCGGTATGGGCCGCCATCACGGCCACTGTCGCCAAGAACGGCCTCGGCGTGCTGTGGAAGCTCATCGTCTTCATGGGTGGCTTCTATCTCGCGCTTGGGATCCTGTGGGTCATCCTGATGATCGTCGGCTTTATGGTGATCGGGCCGCGATACAGCCATCTGCTGAAGCTGATCCGCGAACCCCTGATGATCGCGTTCTCCACCGCGAGCTCGGAAGCGGCCTATCCGAAGACGCTGGAGGGGCTGACCAAGTTCGGCGCGTCGTCGCGGATCTCGAGCTTCGTGCTGCCGCTCGGTTACTCCTTCAATCTCGACGGCACGATGATGTACTGCACCTTCGCGAGCATCTTCATCGCGCAGACCTACCACATCGAGATGTCGCTCGCGACGCAGCTGGCGATGCTCGCGACGTTGATGATCACCTCCAAGGGCGTTGCCGGCGTACCGCGCGCATCCCTCGTGGTGATCGCCTCGACGCTGTCGCAGTTCGGCATCCCCGAGGCAGGCCTGCTGATGATCATGGGCATTGACACGTTCCTCGACATGGGACGCAGCGCCACCAATGTCATCGGCAATTCGCTCGCGACCGCCGTGGTCGCGAAGTGGGAAGGTGAGCTCGGGCCCGAGCACGAGCTCGGACCCGGCGAAGCGACGACGCCGGACATGGTTCCGGGCGAACTGCCCGCGATGGCCGGCCATTGACGGGAGTGCATCATGCGCCTTTCAACGGCGATATCGGGTGGCCTGTTGCTGGCGGCGTGCCTGCTGGCAACCGGCGCCTCCGCCCAGACCGGCGGCAGCGAAGGGCTTAGCCCGACGCTGTCGGCCATCAAGAACAGGCACACCGTGCGGCTCGGCTATCGCGAAAGCTCGCCGCCGTTCTCCTTCCTCGACCAGTCAGGCCGCCCGATCGGCTACAGCCTCGAACTCTGCGAGGCCATCGTCGAGGAGATCGGCGTCGAGGTCGACGATCCCGATCTGAAGATCGACTACGTCAAGGTCACCTCGGACGACCGCATCGACGCCGTGCTCCAGAACAAGATCGACCTGGAATGCGGTTCGACCACGGCCAATGCCGAGCGTGGCAAGCGCGTCGCGTTCTCGCCTTTGATGTTCGTCGCCGGCACCAAGCTGATGGTGCCGAAGGCGTCAAAGGTCCAGTCGTTGACCGATCTGAAGGGCAAGACCGTGGTGGTGACGAAGGGCACCACCAACGAGCAGGCGATCCAGGCGGCCGACAAGAAGCTTTCGCTCGGCCTCAACATCGTCACGTCGCCGGATCACGAGCAGTCGTACCAGATGCTCGTCGACGGCAAGGCCGATGCGTTCGCGACCGACGACATCCTGCTCTCCGGCCTGATCGCGCGCCACAAGGCGCAGGACAAGTTCCGCGTCACCGGCGATTACCTGTCCTATGACCCCTACGGCATCATGTTCAGGAAGGGTGAGCCTCAGCTGACGGCGGTGGTCGACCGCACCTTCCGCAAGCTCGGCTCCAATCGCGATCTCGTTCCACTCTACAACAAATGGTTCACCGCGCGGCTGCCCACCGGCGAACGCCTGAACGTGCCGATCTCCCTGCAGCTGGAGGAAGCGTTCAAGGCGATGGACGATTCCGCCAGCGCGAATAATTAGCGCTTACTTCCTTCTCCCCTTGTGGGAGAAGGTGGCGCGAAGCGCCGGATGAGGGGTCTCTATCCGCACGTTAAATCTACGTTGAGGAGAGAGACCCCTCACCCGTGGGGGGGGGGGGGCGGGCGGCGCCCCCCCCCCCCCCCGGGGGGGGTTTTTTTGGCGCG
>NZ_JBVVPO010000028.1:0-44629 GCF_055811795.1 Bradyrhizobium sp. MI1.7 | reverse complement strand
CCGTTTGTGGTCTTGGGGGGCCCCAGCGCGCGGTGGCGGGGCCTTACCCCCCCCTAAATTTTTTTTTTTTTCCCCCCCCCCCCCCCCCCGCCCCGCCGCCCCGGGGCGAGCCACCCTCTCCCACAAGGGGAGATTTTGCGTCCCACAGGGCATCATGATATATCATGGGCTCCATTGTAACTCATTGAACTCTCATAACTATCTCCCACTGCGTATCACGAGCTATCATGCGTTGATACTCACGCATTGGGGACATTTTGGGGGACACCCGACGGGACCACGATCATCATGGCACGCAGCATCTATTCCGACAAATTGAAGAACAGAACGAACAGGCTCAAGCTCGCGATCAGGAAGAAACCCTACAAGGCGCAGGTCGCTCCCGGCATCTTCCTTTGCTACCGGCGCAACGAAGGACCCGGCACATGGAGCGTTCAAGCCGGATGGCTGAAGCGGTTCGCCGTCGCCGACGACTACGAGAACGCCAACAACAAGTCCGTCATGTCGTTCTTTCAGGCGCAGGCGCACGCCCTGAAGATGGCTCGCGGCAGCGAAGGCGACAGCGATAAGCCGGTGACCGTCAGCGAAGCGATCGACGCCTACGAGACCGACCTCGCGGCACGCGGCGGCAACAAGTGGAACGCGACATCGGTACGGGGCCATTTATCGTCTGCGCTGGCGTCGAGGGTCGTCATGCTGCTGACCGAAACGGAATTGTTCGACTGGCGCAATTCGTTGATCAGCAAGGGCCTCAAGCTGTCATCCGCCAACAGGATCGGGAAAAGTTTCAAGGCGGCGTTGGCATTGAGCGCCAAGCGCGACAAGCGCATCACCAACGGCATCGCATGGAAGAACGGCCTGAAGCCGCTGAAGGCGAAGGGCAGCAACGCCCCGCCGCGCGATAACTACTATCTGCCGGACGGCACCATCCTCGCGATTGTGCGCGAATGCTACGTCGAGGATGCCGATTTCGGCGCGCTCATCGAAACGCTGGCCGGGACCGGCGTTCGCGAGAGCCAAGCACTGAAACTGTGGCCCGACGATCTGCAGGACGCCGACATCGAAGCGCCGCGCCTGATGATGCACTGCTCCGCCAAAGGCAGGGATCGCGATCCCGAACAGCGCGCGCTGCCGATCACACCGAAGCTCGCACAGACGCTGAGGGCGCGGGCGATTGCGCGAGGCTCGAACCGCCTGCTGTTCGATCGCATCTGGAACTTGTCGGCGCGCTTCCGGGTCGTTCTGGAACGGCTCGACCTCGACCTGACGCTGACGCCGTACACGTTGCGGCATAGCTCCATCATCCGGCAAATCCGCAGCAACACGCCGTTGCGCCTTATCGCCTTCACGCACGATACCAGCGTTGCCGAAATCGAGCGCACCTATGCGCGCTATCTGAACCACGCATCGGACGACGCGCGGAAGGGATTGCTCGCCGACAAGATGCCGCCAGCGGACAACGTGGTGCGATTGGCGCGAGGATGAACAGCGACTGGGCTTGATGCGGTCTCCTACAGGGCGGCGTAGGGGACAGCGATCAAACCTCACAGCCACATCTTTCTGTGAGATTGGAATTCGCCGGGTCGATCGGCGAGTTCCTAACAGCGACACCACTTGACCATCTCCGTGGCCCGACTTTATTATCATGACGCTAGCAATTGACCGGCGACGGTCTGTTGCGGCCATGCCACGGAGCAGAGCGATCATTGGGTCGCTCCACGCGGACTGCATCAGAGCCAACGGCTCGATGAGATAGCGGCTTGCGGAGCCCCTGAGTGGCTGACTGAGCTGTCCGGCCGTGCGCCAACACGCACGGAAGTTTCCACACGCGGAAGCCCGGAGAGGTTCAGTCCATGTCCGATCAATCCATCAGTTCGTCCTCCGCCGTGCTGCGTTCAGCGCGCGGCGATGCTGCGCCCAGCAAACCCGCACGGCGTGTCGCGGGCACCGTCAAGCTGGTCGTCAAAATCCCGCCCGACATCAAGCAATGGCTGAACCGTCGCGCGGCCTATTTTGGCGCGACGATCAGTTCTGAGGTGTCCCGCTGTTGCCGCGCCCGCATGGAGGAAGAAGCGGCCACGACGCCTCCGGCTGATGCCGCGAAGTGATGCCCATGAGCCACGATGAGGGCAAAATGCGCGACGACGTTCAAAATGAAATGGTGCCACTGGCTGATCGATTTTCGCTGTCACCAGAGGAAGCGAGCGCGCTGACCGGGATCGGGACGACACGCATTCGCGAGGCTGCCGCCAACGGCGATCTGCAAGCCCGCAAGCACGGCACGCGCACGATCATCCTGCCGGACGATCTGAAGGCATGGCTCAAGTCGCTGCCGAAGGTGGCGAAAAAGCAGCCGCAGACCGAGACGACGACCACCACCTGAAAACGAAAACGCCGCTGCTCGATCAAGAGCAGCAGCGTTTTGCTTTGTGCTTTCGATCGACCAGCCCGCCTCCAGCGGATCAACCGAACGAAAACTTTCTGGGCCACCCTCACGAAGTCACCACAACCCAATCGGAGGCCGTCATGCACGGTCAGATCAATAGTCAACGTCGCGTCACTTCGCAAGCGCGCCCGTTGCCACCCTTCGAAAAATCGTTTGCCAATGAGACGCCCGCGCAGCGGTTGAAGCACCGTGAGATCGCTTGGCGCGATCGACAGCGGAACCGGCGACGGAAGTCGCGCAACAATCCGAAGGCGTACTTTCGCATCCGCGACCTTGAGTGCGTTTTCGCAGATCGCTACGGCGCGGTGCTGCCGAACGATGACGCCGGGCTGGACGACATCTTCGTCATAGCCAACCATCTCGCTCACCTCGACGCACCCGATCGGCGGATCAGGGCATGGGTGCGGCTTTGGGCGCCATGGCACGGCGACGACCAGACCGACGAGCTGATCGAGATGGTGGTGCCGCGACCCATGAAATGGCGCGCCGACGCACTGGCTCAGCGGATCGGGCTCGACTTGGCGACCCGAACGCGGCTCAAGGTCACCACAATCGGTGCGACCGACTGCGGCAAAGCCAAGCGCGCAGCATTGCGCAGGAAGCGGAACAACGCGGCCAAGCGCGCACGCCGGGCCAAAGCTGGCGCTGTGTCACATGCGAAGTCAGCCGCAAGATCGAAGCCGTGGATGGCGCTCGGCATCAGCCGCCGGACCTACTATCGCAGAGGGCTAAATGGCACTGGTGGCACTAATTCGGGTACAGCATGTCCGAAGGACATAGTGAGGGACGCGAAACAGTGCCAAGGCGCTGGGCCGCCGACACTGAGGCCGCGCGCGGGTGGCCCGGCGCGGATCGAGCCTGAGTTCGTGGTTCCTGAGCTTTCCGGCACCAACCGCTTCACGATCAGCGTCCCCGTGAAATTCCGGGCGATGATGATGCTTGCCGCTCGTCGCGGGATCATCTCTGCGGCCAACCGCAACATCGGCGTCTGCTTTGCGGGAACGGGTAACGCGCCACATCTGCGCGGCAACCGTTACTAGCGAGCCGACCAATGGCACGACACCCCAAGCGATCACGATCCAAGCGGCGGCTGCCCAAGCACCTGCCGGTAAACCTGCACGACCTGATCGCAGCTGGTGGTCCTGAGACCCTTGCGAGAAACGCCGCTGCAAAGGCTGCCGCAACCGTTGCCAGCCAGGAGCGGGAGTTCTGGCTTGGCTTTGTTGAAGGCATCAATCAGGACGGTCTGGATTTGCAGGATCGAGCGCTTTGCAGCATGTACATCCGCGACCTGCGCCGAAAACTTGGCATCGGTCAGTCGAAAGAGATGATCCGCGAACAGACGCGGTTGCGTGTCAGGCGACTTCGTGAGCGTCGTCGCGCGCAAGACCACCATCCAAGCGATCAGGAGCCGGTGGTCGGGAAAGTACAGGAGCCAGTCACATGAACCGCGCCACGAAGCCGGGCTATATCCACCGCCTGCTCGCCGCCGGTCCCGATCTGGCCGCCGTGCCCGGCCTGTCGAACTGCGTGGTCCTGCACGATGACGGCTGCGCGATCTTTCAGCGTCAGCCCTGCAATTGCGTGCCCGATATTTCGATCACCACCATGACAGGCGGCAGCGTGCTGGTGATCGATGAGCGCGGCGAGGTGAGCTGGACCGGCAGGCAGTGACGACCAGACCCAAACCAAGGAGGACACCATGACGGACAACAGCACGGAGAAGAAGCCGCAACTCTGTTTCGCCCCCGGCTGCACCAAGGTCGGACTGATCAACGTCGAGAACGACAACTGGCTGTGCAGCGAACATATCCATGAGCGCATCAACAGCCCAATGAACAGGGCATTGACGCAGGCCGACGAGGACCTTGAGACCTTCCGCGAGGAAGGAGGCAAGCCGTCGTGACCTCAGCCGACATCATGGCCGCCGATGGCAGGCCGGTGCTGGAGCGGATCGCCGCGCTGACCGGCATCGAACATCAGGGAGCATCACTGTGAGCAACCGGCACCAGCGCCGCCGCGATCTGGCTGACTTCAAGCGAGATGCGCATCGAGGGCATCTTGTGACGTTCCTGATCGATGCTGACGACGAAGCATCGCTCGACCGTCATCCGCTATTGTCGCGGGCGCTATCGTTCTGGCGCAGCAACATCATGCAGCGTCGGCCATTCTGCCCGGCGTGCAAGGCGAACTATGCCGATGGCGCGCTTCCCGGCGCGTTCCTGTTCTCGACAACGCCGATCGCGCCGACAAATGCCAGCGTGACGGCATTTTGCGATCAATGTTCGCACGATCTGGACGTTGTCGAACGCGAGGCAGAAAGGGTTCTTAGGACCATCATCGCGGACGGCAAATGGCTTGACTCACGATGAAGCCGCATCGACCAGCGACATTTGCAGGCGCGTTTCCGATCGGCCCCGGTCATCCCACGCCCACCGAAATGCTGTCCCGAGACGAGCGCGATCGATACTTGCGCGAGGCGGCGACGTTCTATCTCGGCTGCGGTGATCGCGAGATTGCGCGGCAATTGCTCAAGGCATTGCTGACCTATCGCGCGGGCGCATGGCGTCGAGATCAAAACGAAAATCTGTGCCCGGTGCGATACCGGGGCACGCTGAAGCAGGCATTGTGGTGCCTGTTGAAATCGCGCGATCGAGTGCCGGGCGATAGGACGATCCGGGCGGCGCTGGCTGCTATTTCGCGATCCTAACGGCCAATTTGCCAACCCCGCTATTTTTTGCCCACGCCCTTCGCCACCGTGTCTCCGATCATCATCGCGCACGATGGAGAAGACCATGGCGAAACACGGACCCGACCAAGGCTGGCGACAACACGTACTCGGCATGCTTCCGCAAATGGAAGCGACCGCAGAACAACTAACCGCCTTTCAACCGGCAACAGCGGGTGGCTTTGCGCCGATCACCTTTCGCGGCGACAGATCACCTGACGATGCGGCGGCGCGGCTGCCCGATCCGGCCGCCACAAAAATGATCGCGATAGGACAGCGGGCGGCTGATCTTTTCGCGGCGGTGCCGACGTTCGATGAGGTGCAGGAATTGCGGCTCGAAGTCACTGGCCTCAAAAATCGTCTTGCTGATCTAAAGCGACCCTTGAGCGAGGGAGGCAGTCCGGTGCCCGCAACCACGTGGCAGGTTGCCGACGTTGAGCGCAAGCTGGAACGCGCTGAAAAAGAACTCGCGCGGGTGATCGAGTTGAAGGAAGCCCGCACGGTCAGATCGACTGTTGCCGGACAACTACGTCAATCCGTCAACGATTGGGTTTTGCGCGGAATTCCCGGCGACTGCGTGCTAGACGTGGTCGAGGATCAGGCGCTCAGCGAACTGCTGACGAAGGCTGACGGTGGTCGCATCGAGGCGGCGGTCGAGCGTTACCGGTTGCGGCAGCGAGAGTGTGCCGCCGAACGGCACCGCGTGAACTCGCAGCAATGGCCGATTTCGGGCGCTGAGGCCGATGCGCGAGCGCTGATTGAGCGGCTTGCAGATGCTGGCAGGCCCGTCCTCGAAAACGCGATTGAGCATAATCTGCCGATCACGTTCGCGACGACACGGCTGACTTCAAGTGTCTACAACGTCGATGCGCACGGAGCCGTCGCATACGCGGAAATGCCGGACGCCATTGGTCTGATTTGTTGGATGTTTCGCGATCAGCTACTGGCACAGATCAGCGCCGGTTTCCGTGAAATTGGCGATGACAAGAATGCCCTCGACCAGCGCCAGCGCGAGGAGATGCTTGCGATCATCGACGCGGACGATCTGGCGGCGCAGAGAGCCGAGTGTTCGTTAGTCTGGCACGTTGCCGCCGAGCGCGGCGAGGTCATTGATTTTAGACCGACGACATCACCGCAAGCAGTGCTTGGCGTGGCGCTTCGGTTAGTACCACGCGCGCCCAGCGGACCATCGTCGCCGGAGATTGCTGGCTACAACCTCATCGGCGGGCGGTGAGAGTTCGTGCAGCCGCTGGGCTCGCTGCCTGCTTCCTCACCGGCGTGCACGGGCGCGGGACGGGTGATCGCCTCTCCCGCGCCACCCTCTACCACGAACCGCGCGATCGGACACGCAGCATGCCCGGCAGCGCGCAGGGCGAGGCATCCGCCAGCGGATGCCCTGGCTCTCGGGCGGAGCGGTTGCTCCTTCTGCTCCGCCCAACCAACGCGACGGCGGCACCCGGTGTCGAGACCGTCACGTCGGGCGACGCGGTCACAGGTCGGGGCTGCGTCGCTCGCCCAATTCAGAACGCGACGGCCATCCCGGCTTTGCGGCGGAGCGTCGCGTCAGGGTCGAGGTGCTGCTGACGCGGCATCTCGGCCCGCCTCAATCGAAACCCGGAGGGGAAGCAACATAGATCAACCCGGACTGAACCGCCTGCGTGCGCAGGATCGTGACGAATTATCGACGCTGCTGGGCGTCCTGCATGGTGCAATGAACGCGCTCCATCGCGACGAGCGCGGCGACTGGACGATTGCCGGATCGCGCGGCCACATCCGCGCCTGCGGCGGGACGTTCCACGTCTACGTCCAGTGTCGCTCTCCCATGCACTGGACCTACGCCAAGAAGCAACTCGCCGGTTTCGCGATGGCCCATCAGGACGGCGACAACGAGGGCATCCTGCTGCTGAGGCGGATGCCGTCCGAAAGCGAGGTCGAAACGCTGCGGCGCTACATCGGGCTTCGCCAGACCCGGAATGTTGGACCCGACCACGGCTACTGGCTTCGTCAGAAGGCCATCTAGGAGGGCACCTAAGGCCGGTTTCATCGTTCGAAACCGCGACCGGGTATGGAAGGGCCGGACGGATGACGAGGACGCGCAAAACCTATCCTCGACGCAGGCGACGTTCGCCCATCTTCAGCGCGTGGCTCGCGATCCAATCGCGCGGCCCGGTGTGCGAACGCTGGCGATCATTTTCGAATTTCTATTTCGATGTCGGCAAGCCACCGACATGGCGACACCTGCTGGTCAGAACCGACACCGGCGCCGAGTTTTCGCCTCACAATTGCCGCTGGCAGGTTCTGCGGCCAAGGTATCGGCGGCGGCGATCGACCGCGCGGACACGTTGACGCCGCGACCTTTAGCGAGCCCGTTAGTGCCCGATTGTGAGACGAGGAACGAAGCCTTCGCCTCGTATTTCGTCGAAGATGGTCAGTGGCAAGTCAGCCTTCGGCATCCATACGCGTCCGACCTCGATTGCAGCAGAGACAGGGATTGCGGGGAACAGGTTGATTACAGCACTCGTGCCATGAGCCGCTTTAATCGCTTCATAGGTTTGTCGCAGAAGCCGACGAAATTCAGAAAGATCTTCGGGATAACGCATGATGTCGTTCCCCGGAGCATCGGAGTGGATACTCCACGTAGATGCATCTTTGCCGAGAACTGATGTGATCCGGTCGTCGGTAATCGTGGCGCTGAGACCGAGCTTCAAAGCGACAGGACCACTCTTGTTGGCGGGCGTAGTCGTCTTGAAGCAGATGCGTGGGCCCGTCTTGGCCCAAAGCCATCCCGCTGGCTCGCGATGCAACTGATACACATCAGCGGGCGTTATGTCGCCAAGCAGGCGACCGAGTTCGATCAGCAGCGGAATAGGCGCTAAACCAAAGACAGAAAGGTGATGGATTTGGCCGGTATCAATGCGCGACTTTACGAGCGTTGCGAATTGCTGGCGAAGGTTTTCGGGCTCAAGTTTCCAGAATAGATCGGCCGCGTCTGTTTGTATGCTCCCCTTTACTTCGATAGCGATTGATTGGCCATCGGCAGGGTATCTGTCCGGAAAGGTGGCGATGCGGACCTTCGGGAAGGACACTGGCGAGGAGTGACTTCCGATGTTCGCGGCGTACCGAAGAACATATGTGGCTCGATCTTCCGTGATGCCAGTAGCAATACTTACACGTTCTTCGTGCCCAGCCTTCATGTCGAGAAGAAGCTGCTCAGGATAGCGATCTTCTTCATCGTCAATGATCTTGTGATGCTTGTAACACATCATCATTAGATTGCTGGGATCATCCGCGAGTTCGGGAGAGCGACCGGGATCGCCGCGAGGGCCGCCGGGCGTTTCGGCAATGATGTGTGCGATCAAGCCATAGTTTCTATTCTCCTTGCCCGCAATGAAGTCATCGAGAAGATACTCGTTACAGCCGGGAAAATTACAGCGGCCTCCTGAGCGGGTCCAAATGATGATACGAGCGGGATAGGAAACCATTGGCTATTACTCTATGACGACGAAGAAACGGTCGCTACGGCCGACACATGCGCCCGTGCGTTTGCGAATGAGAAATGCCTCCACCCAGTGGATGCCGCGATACTCAGTGCGTTCCCACCTAACGCTGCGCGGCTTCGATGGATAAAATCCGCCGCGCAGTGCCTTGGCATAGCCTGCGGAGCGATCCGTATTCACCACCTGCCATTGGACATCGTGATCCTTACCTGTGAAAGGAAGGCCGGTCCCTGCAACCGCCTCAAAGCGTATGTGACGGTCCGCAGGAAGAACTTGACCAGAGGCGACGCTTCCGGCTGCTGATCCATTTTCCTGTAGGTGAACCGTTGCCTTGATCGAAATGGGAATGGCTTGTTTGCTAAACACGAACGGCGCTCGTTGTACCCAAGGCAAATCCCGCCGAACTAAACCGAGTACGCTCAGGCCCATTAGCTTGATCGCCTGTACGGTGTCCGCAAACCTCTGCACATTGAAGTTGGGAATGGGAACAAGCGAGCCGCTGACCTCCTCAGTCAGAATGTCCGCGCCTTTCGCGAACTCGTCTCCGAATATCCAGCGCCACTTCTTGATGCTCTGCTTTTCGTCGGTCTCGAGGTAGGCCTCATCAGTCCACTGACGGTATTTATGGATCATAGCCCGAAAATTCTCGTACTTGTCTTGATCCCAGTGCCGGTTGAAATTCTCGATCTGCAAGACGGGGTTTGTGACCTTGTGTAGGTGGGGTCGATCTTGCAGATAATGGTCGAGACGCGAAATCAGAGTACGAAACGCGGTCGGCAAATCCGGGAAGTATGATGGCCGGAAGTGGGTGTCCGCCTCGCTAATTTGGTCGGCTACTAGCGTGTTCAACAGGACGGACTTGCATGAGAAAGTGGTTTTGGTGTCGCGCAGATACTTTATGAGGCGCATGGCGTGGATGAGGTGATCGCTGCCGACCAAGTTATTGGCGTGTTGAAACCATTCTGTATATCGCTCCGAATCTGTGGGTTCGAAGCGGTCATCCGTTCGATTACAAACTTCATACGGATAAATCCGTCCGGGTCGTTCCACGACACACGGAACAACGTCGAGTTCGAAATCACCTGCGTAATTCAAGGTGACGCACCGGTTTTTTAGCCCGACTATATCCTTGTAGGTCTTGGACTCTAAAAAAAGGCCACACAGCCCGAGAATGTAATCGTTGGCCGTCCAGCCCGGGACAGGATCAACGAACATGAGCAAGTCCGCGTCAAAGCCATTTTCGCCCGGTGGTTTGATAATTGTCTTGTGCGCCCATGATCCTTGCGAGCTAAACCGCTTGATGATTTGGCCCCAGTCGCTGCGCCAGAGAAAGCTTTCAATCGTCTCGACGCGATCACTAAGGGTTTTGATTCGAGTGTTGTTGAGATTGACCTCCCTCTCTAGGAAGGTGTTGAACTCGGCAAGGTGCTTCATCTTGAAATTCCACAAAAAGCCGGTTCGCGCGAAAATGGTCGAAGGACCAAAACGCAATGTTACAGTGAGTCGGCCATGTGGACGAACCCTATGCTGCGCGGGAATGTGCCATATACACAGGGGGCCCCAGTAGCAGGAACGTCCGGGAGGCCACTCCGATTAGTGCGGCCCGGCGTTTTGCCTATGTCCCACCCCATCATGCTCAATTCGCGCCCGGTGTCGGTGTTGCGCACCACCGGGGCCGGATAATCTGGAAACACGCCCGGCATCGGCGCGAGGTTGCCGACACGGCGGTTGACGACGCGGAACAGGCCATGAGTTGCGCGGCTGGCCCAAAACTAGCCGACCTCCATCTCTGCGCGGGTCTGATCGTTCTGTGCTGACTGTTGCAACTGGCTTGCTTCGGAATGCCGATCGGATATTCTTGGTACCGACGATGGTTACGGAAGACCGCACGGCTGTTTCCGAGATATTGCTCACGGACTTGCCGCCGACAAGGCGTCAGACGCGGGCGGCGATCGCCGTTTTATTAATAGTATTGGTTGGCTTTGCGGCAGTAGTTCCGTTCTCCGATAGACCGGTAGTCGCACTCAATGCCTTTTTTCCCTCACTTGATGCCATTGTTCTGGTCACCGACCTGATTACAGCCGTTCTGCTGTACGCCCAGTTTTCGATTTCCCGTTCGCGCTCGCTCCTTGCGCTGGCGAGCGGCTATTTGTTCACGGCATTCATCGTCATTCCTCATGCACTTACTTTTACCGGCGCGTTCACGCCAACGGGACTCTTCGGTGCAGGCCCGCAGACGGGATCATGGCTTTTCATCTTCTGGCATGTTGGCTTCGCAGTGGCTCTGTTGGGTTACGCGATATCGAAGGACGCGAAACACGACGGGCTCGCCTCCGAAGCACCTGTCGGACGTGAGATCGGCTGGTGCGCGGCAACCGTGGTTGCGTTGGTAATCGGGATCACCTGGCTAACTACCGCAGGTGAGGCGCTGCTACCCCCAATCGTTCTTGACGGGTCCCGGCTGAGTCCCTTCGTGATCTATCCAATCTGGTTCACGATACTGATCACCGCTGCTGGCCTCACCGTTTTGTTAATCCGGCGGCGTTCAGTACTCGACCTTTGGTTAATTGTGGTGGCTGCGGTGTTTATTGCGGAGCTTGCCTTCAGCGGCCTGCTGCCAACCGTTCGCTTCAGTGCCGGCTTCTACGCGGGGCGAGTATTCTCACTTATTACGTCGAGTATTGTCCTGATCATTCTGCTCGCGGAAACGACGTGGCTTTACGTCCACTTGGCTCGATCAAACGATGTGCTGCAGCGTGAGCAACACAACAAGCTCGCGAGCATGGAAGCGATGGCCGCCTTGATCATGCACGAGGTAAACCAACCTCTCGGGTCCATTCTCACTAACGTTGAAACGATGCAGTCGATGCTCGAGTCCCCCACGCCGAACATCAGTGAAATTCGAGAAATCGCTGCCGACATCAACCGCGACGATGTGCGTGCGAGTGAAGTACTTCGACGAATTCGGACCCTGCTCAAGAAGGTGCCATTCGAGGTAAAACCCATCGAACTCAACGAAAATGTCCGGCAGGCTGTCGCAGTTCTTTCCGGCCAAGCTGCTGCGCGGCAGGTTGATGTGAGTACTGCCATTGGACCCCCATTGCTGCCGATCAGCGGGGACCGGGTTCAAATTCAGCAGGTCCTAGTGAACCTGATCGTTAACGCGATGGATGCGATGTCCGAAATTCCGGCCTCTCGCCGCAGGCTGACAATCCAGACCTCGCTTCGCGGCGAATTTGCCGAAGTAGCAATTGCCGACGCTGGTCCGGGCATCCCGCCTGACAAACTCCAAGGCGTGTTTGAACCGTTTGTCACGACTAAGGCGCACGGCATGGGGATGGGATTGTCAATCGCGCGATCAGTTATCGAGGCCCACAACGGAACGATATCGGCGCACAATCAACCCAGAGGGGGCGCGGTGTTCCGTATTCGACTGCCGTTGCGCAAATCGTAATCCGTCGCTCAGGATTAAATCGGACTGTCACGAACTCCGGCAATCGGTCGTCCGGGTCCCTCTGGGAGCATAGATAGACGCGCGCCCCTTCAGCATATTTGCGTTTTTCATTTTTCGATGTTTGTTTGCCGCATCTGCTTTTCAAAGGGGCTCGCGAGATGCGGCGCACTGATCTGTTCGAGGTCACGATGAAGGGCTGGGCGCGGCTCAACCCGCAGCAGCGCGAGCGGTTCTTCCAAGCGGGCCTGAGGGCGGCGCTGCGACTTGAGCGGCAAGAATTCCGCGAATGGCTCCGGCGGCGCGTAGGCGAACCCCCGCTCGCCGCGCCGGTCGATCCGGCCCGCTTCGCAATCTCGAAGACCGACATTGCGGCTCTCATGAGGTCGGCGCGCAAAGCAAATCCGAAGTTGACTGCGGATTTGGACGAGGCTGCCGCCGTTCCTCACAGCCACGATTTGCGCTGAGATTTTTGTACCGATCCGCAACGCAACCCGGAAAACCCAAAATGCTAATATTTTCAATATCTGCCGTGCGGCGGTCCCCCCACATTTCTATGCCCTTCAGAGGACCCCCGCCCTGACATCTCTTGGGGCGGCCATCACGTCTTCACTGCGACACGGTGCGAGCCACACGACCGTGATCCGCGCCGACTTTCCGACGCCGTCCTGCGAAATCACCGTCACTGTCAACGGCGAAGCATGTTCAACCTGATGCCTTTCGCGTCCGCTCTGATGCGTTCGACATCGTCGTGCGGACCGTACCGCGTGACGCTGGCGGTGCAGCGTGCGTCGACGAACCGGGTGATCATCTCCGCGAAGCGTGCTTGGTCGCGCTCATTCATGGCCGCCATCCCAGTTCTGGCACAAAGTGCATATACCTCTTTCAGTAGAGCAGACCAGCCATGCCCGAGAGACGCACAAAGGTAACTTACTCAAGCGTGACTTGGTCGATACCCTCCACCCGTGACAGAGGAAGTGGCTGGGTTGGCGGGGTGGGTGCATATTGTTGACGACGATGCGGCATTCGCGAAAGCGATGGAAAGACGGCTGAGACTCGCCGGGTACGACGTCGCGGTCTATGCGACGGCGCAAGAGTTACTGGATCGCTTGCCCAGCGACAGCATTCCGGGGTGCATCCTTCTCGACGTGCAAATCCCCGACTTGGACGGTCCGGGACTGCAAAGAAGATTAGGCGAAGTCGACTCCGCATTACCGATCATATTTCTTACCGGCTATGCCGACATCCCGGCCACGGTGCGGGCCATCAAGGCGGGTGCAGAGGATTTTTTTACAAAGCCGGTTTCATCCGGCGACCTTCTCCCGGCCATTGAACGTGCGCTTGCACATCACCAGACGCTTAACGAGCGACGGAGCAAACTAGAGGCAGCTCGCGGCCGTCTCGCGACGCTGACCCCGCGCGAGCGGCAGGTTTTCGAACTGGTCATTCGCGGCAAACTCAACAAGCAGATCGCCCACACGCTGGGAGCGACCGAGCGGACCATCAAGGCCCATCGCCACATGGTGATGGAGAAGATGCAGGCTCAGAGCTTGGCGGAGCTTGTTTCGCTGGCCGAGCGGGTCGGCATTTTGAGCGACCACAACCGTGTCCAACCGACGACTTAGTTGGCCAAGATCGCGCCCAGCGTCATCGCCAGATCAAGGATACGATTGACACCACACCAAGAGCGGCGATTGCCCAGATCAGAGCATTGATCCGCAAGAACTGAGCGCGTGTCATGATGCACCTCATGGGGGCCGAATGGGACCGGGAACGGCGAAGCAGTTGAGCCATCAACTCAGGAAACAAGGCCACGGGAAAGATGTCCCGAAGTACAACGCGCGACAGCCGACAATAACGGGCGTCACGCCACCACGACGGGACCACGGAGCGGTTCGCACCGTCTCAACCTTCCTTGGGCTGCACGTCGTCAGGGTACACGTCTGGCGCTTGGACAGTCGCTGACGGGGCTAACTCGCCAGCTTCGTCTTTAAGTTTGGAGGCGGCTTCAATAAGCCCGACAGCAACAGCCGGATCGGAGGTGGCCTTTGCCATTTTAAGCAGCGCCGCTGCCGCTTCGCGCGCGTGGTAGTGGTTCTTGGACAAGGTACGCCAGCCCCAAAGTTTGGCGCACTAACGCTGCAGCCTAAGTTTCCGTTCCGCAGCGAAAGTACAAAAGTGAACCGAAGAAAGCGGTTGCGTCAGACACCAAGGTCACAGGACGGCCCGAACAACCCCGCCAGCGCCCAAAGAGGGCAACCCGATCGATCGCATGCGCGGACTCGCAGGGGACGGGCGTGGTGCGTCTCTGGGCCGCTCGACGCATTCGGGTATAGTCGGCGCGAGGACGCATCAGCGCGCGTCCCTGCGAAGCCCCGCGCAGGGAACCCCGTGAAGGGGACACTATTGGGACACCCGTTTTGGTTTGCCTTGACGGATCAAACGGTTAGATAGAGCCCCATTCTCTCACAAGGGGAGAGGAGACGCAGCGCACTTTGTCGCGAGCGTTCAATCAACGTTATGCCCCAAACACCCGATCCAGCGCTGCGTCGTACGTCGCCTGCACCAGCTCCGGATGCAGCTTCGCCAGCGCTTCCATCATCACGCCGGAATTGATTTCCAGCACCCGCCACTCGCCATCGACACCGACCACGTCAATCGATGCGAAGGCGATGCCGATGGCGCTCGCGGCATCGGTCGCGAGCTTCACGCAGGCCGTTCGAACCTTGTCGTCCTCCAGCAGCACCGGCTTTGCGCCGGCATCGAGATTGTGTCGCCAATCCGACCCACGCTGCTTGCTGTAGACGACGAGTGGCACATCATCGAGCAGGATCACGCGCACCTCTTGCTCGATCGCGACATAGGGCGAGATCACGAGTCCGGCGCTCATCGAAAAGACCTCGGCAGCCGCGTGGTCGAGTTCCGCCTCTGTCGTCACCTTGAACACCGAGCGCCCCGATGTCCCTTCGTTCGGCTTCACCACCACGCCTTGCGGATGGTCGTGAAGCAGCTCGAGCATGGCGTCTCGCCAATTGGGGCCAACAACGTTCTTGCCCAGCTTCGGGTTGAGGAAGAGGCGATGGGGAACGCATGGTATGCCCTCAAGCGCCAGCACCTCGGCAGTGGCCGATTTGTCGTTGGCGAGGCGGTGCGCGATGGCGCTGTTGAGGCCGATGTCGTAGCCGAACGCGAAGTGGCGCTTCGCGCGACTGCGCATCGCGAGCAGCCAGCCGCCGGCGCGGACATCGAGCGCGATGCCATGGGTCGCGCAATAGCGCCTGATCGCCTGGACGAAGATCCGCTCGCCGCTTGCCATGTGTTCAGTCGTTCCTGTCGCCAAAAGCCGCAAAAATGCGGGAAACGGCGCCAAACCGGGGTGAAAGTCAGAGCTATTCTTAATGAAATTCTCGCGAGCGCGACGGAAATTAAGTGCTGCAATCAGCCCCTGAAGGGAAAAGAAATTGCCCGCCGCGCATGCCCGGCAGCAGATTCATTAATGATGTGGCCATTTCCGCCGCAAATGCCGGTTTGAGCGGCATCAATTGCATCCGGAACGAGGTTGATTATTGGCCTCAATGGCGTACATCACACACGCGAAATCCTCCGCCATGGCAATGGTGTCCGCCCCGCTTTCAGGGGCCGGGCAATGCTTTTGCCCTAAAACCGCAATTATTCGGAATATCGAAAATCATGAGCGCGTTTTACCGAGAGAAGGTTCTTTCCGTCCAGCACTGGACCGACACGCTGTTCAGCTTCCGTGCCACGCGCGATACCGGCTTCCGCTTCCAGAACGGCCAGTTCGCCATGATCGGCCTCGAGGTCGACGGCCGTCCGCTGCTGCGCGCCTACAGCATGGCGAGCGCCAACCACGAGGAAGAGCTCGAGTTCTTCTCGATCAAGGTTCAGGACGGTCCGCTGACCTCGCGCCTCCAGAAGATCAAGGAAGGCGACACCATCCTGGTCGGCCGCAAGGCGACCGGCACGCTGATCACCGACAACCTCATCCCCGGCAAGCGGCTGATGCTGCTCTCGACCGGCACCGGTCTCGCGCCCTTCGCCAGCCTGATCAAGGACCCCGAGGTCTACGACCAGTTCGACAGCATCGTGCTGGTGCATGGCTGCCGCCAGGTCTCCGAGCTTGCCTATGGCGAAAAGCTGGTTGCTTCCTTGCGCGAGGACGAGTTGTTCGGGGAGCTGCTGGCGGACAAGCTCATCTACTATCCAACCGTGACCCGCGAGCCGTTTAGGAACCGCGGCCGCATCACCGACCTCATCAGCTCCGAGCAGATCTTCAACGATATCGGACAGGGTCCGCTCGACATCGAAACCGACCGCATCATGATGTGCGGCAGCCCGGCGATGCTGGAAGAGCTGAAGGTGATGTTCGAAGGCCGCGATTTCATCGAGGGCTCCGGCAACAAGCCCGGCCATTTCGTGATCGAGAAGGCGTTCGTCGAGCGGTAAGCCGCTCGTTTTCTGAGCGACGGCTTTAGCCACAACATCGGTGTCGTCCCGGGGCGCGGGAAGCGCGAGCCCGGGACCCATAACCACAGGAAGTGGTTTAGCGACGGCTAGTGGTTATCAGCTCGCTCCATAACCTCTCCCTGTGGTTATGGGTCCCCGCGTGCGCGGGGACGACAGTTGAGAGTTTGGCTGGCATCTCGCCTCACACTCGCTAGGCCATCCACGTCCCTCACCATCCTCCCCCGACTTTGTTATTGGCGCGTCTCGCGCGCACCTTGTTATAAGCTCGCGCCAAAATCTCGCCGCGATGTTGCAATGCGAGAGCTGGGGAGCTGCGCAAATCTTGTCTGTGATCGACCATGGTTCGCCGAAACCGACCGCCTTCGTGCTGGCGGGCGGCGGCAGCTTCGGGGCGATCCAGGTCGGGATGATGCATTCGCTGGCGAGCCACGGGGTCGTCGCCGATCTCGTGGTCGGCTCCAGTGTCGGCGCGATCAACGGCGCCTATTATGCCGGCGATCCCTCGCTCAAGGGCGTGCTGGGGCTGGAAGCGGTCTGGCGCGGCCTGAAGCGTCATGATGTCTTCCCGGTCACCTGGAAGAGCCTCGCCGGATTCATGTGGCGGCGCGATTTCCTGATTCCCCATGACGGCATCCGCAAGCTGGTCGAGGACCACATCCCCTATCGCAACCTCGAGGATGCCGCGCTTCCGGTGCACATCGTCACCACCGATTTCGTCTCCGGAGAGAGCGTGGTGTTGTCGGAGGGGGCGACGGTGGACGCGATCCTGGCGTCCACTGCGATCCCCGGCGCGTTCTCGCCGGTCTACTACCGCAATCGGTTCCTCGCCGACGGTGCGATCTCCTCAAACACCCCGGTCCGGGTCGCGATCAAGAAAGGCGCAAAACGGCTGGTCGTGCTGCCGACCGGGCACGCCTGCGCGGTGAAGGATCCGCCGGTGGGCGCGGTTGCCAATGCCCTGCATGCGCTGACGCTGCTGATCGCCCGGCAATTGGTGGCGGAGCTCGAGGGGGTGGCGTCCGACATCGAATATGTCGTGGTGCCGCCGCTCTGTCCGCTGGTGGGATCGCCCTACGATTTTTCGCGGACCGACGACCATATCGAGCGTGCGGTCGCGAGCACCGATGCCTGGCTGGCGCGAGGCGGCCTCGAGCAGCACGGCGTCATTCCGCACGAGGCGCAGCCTCATGGTCACTGATTTGTCATTTCATTTGAATCTATTGCACTGCGAAGCCCGCCGCGGGATGGATTGATTTGCGGCATCCGGATTCGGTAGCCTCAAGGCGGGGTCCGCGTCATAACCATGGACGTGGCGCGGGCGTATCATGCCCTGTCAGACTGACGAGAGGGATGTGGTCGTGGCCAACGATAACAAGACGCAAGCTTCGCCCGAAGGGCTGATGGAAACCCTGCTGCTGCCGTTCTCGCCGCGTTTCATCGTGCTGACCATCTGCGCGGTCGTCACCGCGCTGTTGATTGGCATCGGCCTCGCCGATGGCAAGATCTTCGACATCCTGCTGATCCCGATCGCGATCTTCGGCGCTCTCACGCTGCTCGGCGTCCGCGATCTCATGCAGAAGAGTCACGCGGTGCTGCGCAACTATCCGATCTCGGCGCATATCCGTTTTCTGCTCGAAGAGATACGCCCGGAAATGCGGCAGTATTTCTTCGAGAGCGAGAAGGACGGCATGCCGTTCTCGCGCGATACCCGCTCGCTGGTCTATCAGCGCGCCAAGATGGAGCTCGACAAGCGCCCGTTCGGCACCCAGGAGGACGTCTACCGCGAGGGCTACGAGTGGATGCATCACTCGGTCTCGCCAAAGACGCACGCCGAGGAGAAGTTTCGCGTCACCATTGGCGGCCCCGATTGCGCAAAGCCATATTCGGCATCGGTGTTCAACATCTCCGCGATGAGCTTCGGCGCGCTCAGCCCGAACGCCGTGCGCGCGCTCAATGCCGGCGCCAGGAAGGGCGGCTTCGCGCATGACACCGGCGAGGGCGGCTTCAGCCCCTACCATCGCGAGATGGGCGGCGACATCATCTGGGAGATCGGCTCCGGCTATTTCGGTTGCCGTCATCTCGACGGTACGTTCGATCCGGAGGCATTCGCCCGCGTCGCGAGCCAGGACCAGATCAAGATGGTCGAGCTCAAGATCAGCCAGGGCGCCAAGCCCGGCCATGGCGGCGTGCTGCCGGCTGCGAAGGTGTCGGAGGAGATCTCAAAAATCCGCGGCGTCACGATGGGCGAGGACTGCATTTCGCCGGCCTCGCACCGCGCCTTCTCCACGCCTGTTGGCATGATGCAGTTCATCGCCGAGATGCGGCGCTTGTCCGGCGGCAAGCCGGCCGGCTTCAAGCTGTGCATCGGCCACCCCTGGGAATTCCTCGCGATCTGCAAGGCGATGCTGGAGACCGGCATCTATCCTGATTTCATCGTCGTCGACGGCAATGAAGGTGGCACCGGCGCCGCGCCGCTGGAGTTCATGGACCATCTGGGCATGCCGATGCGCGAGGGCGTCAATTTCGTCCACAACGCGCTGGTCGGCATCAATGCGCGCGACCGCATCAGGATCGGCGCGTCCGGCAAGATCGCGACCGCCTTCGACATGGCGCGGGCGATGGCGATTGGCGCCGACTATTGCAACTCGGCGCGCGGCTTCATGTTCTCGCTCGGCTGCATCCAGTCGCTGAGCTGCCACACCGACCGCTGCCCGACCGGGGTTGCGACCCAGGACCCGACGCGTGCGCGTGCGCTCTACGTGCCGCTCAAGATCGACCGCGTGCATAATTATCACCACGCCACGCTGCACTCGCTCACCGAGCTGATCGCCGCGGCCGGTCTCGAACATCCGCAGCAGCTGCGCCCGATCCACTTCAGCCAGCGGACATCGACCACCCAGGTGCGATCCTTTGCGCAGCTCTATCCGTCGCTGCGTCCGGGCGAGCTGCTCGAAGGCACCGAAGATCCGCGCTTCCGTGAAGCCTGGCAGATGGCGCGGGCGGAGACGTTCCAGCCGGCGCCGTAGGGGCCACCGCATGATCCGCCGGATCCTGCGGCGGTGAAAATTCATCGGGGATTGTGGTTGTGTTTTAACGTCTGTGTCAGCTTGGGGTGTAAATTGGCCCCATGGACGAGCGACGCGACAAAACCAGGCACCGCGTGCTGAAAGCCGGAACCATCGAGTTCGGCGGCGGCGCGATCGACTGCACCATCCGCAATTTCTCCGATACGGGTGCCGCGCTCGATGTCACCAGTCCGGTCGGTATCCCGGAGCGCTTCACCCTGGTCATCCAGGCCGACGGAACGCATCTCGCCTGCACGGTCGTCTGGCGCAAGGAGAAGCGGATCGGCGTGCGGTTCGGGTGAGCGGTCTGCGTTTGATCGGCGCGCGCTTAGGGCGCGCTTGTCCGGGACGACGGGTGGAGGGTTGGGTGCGCAATCACCCCGTCTCGACCTCACTCAACCGGCCCGCCAGAATCTTGTCGATCCTGCGTCCGTCGAGATCGACCACCTCGATATGCCAGCCGGCGAAGTCGAAGGCATCGCCGACATTGGGCAGCACGTTGAACTGTTGCAGCACCAGGCCCGCCACCGTGTTGTAGCGGTGCGGCGGCAGCTCGACGCCGAGCAACTCGCCGAACTCGTCGACCGGCATCCAGCCGGAGACCAGCAGCGAGCCGTCATCGCGCCTGACATAGGCCGGCTCCGGCGGTCCCTCCTCGGAATGGAAGGCGCCGACGATCGATTCCAGAATGTCAGCCGTCGTCACGATGCCCTCGAAGGCGCCGTATTCGTCGTAGACCAGGCCGACATGAACCGGAGCGGCTTTCAGGATCGCCAGCACGTCGCGGGCGTCGGCTGATGCCGGAATGCCGGGCGCCTCGCGCACCAGCGCTCGCAGATCCGGCGTGCGCTCGTTCATGTAGGCGACCAGCAGGTCTTTGGCCTGGAGCACGCCGATCGGCTTGTCGCGATCGCCGTCCGAGACGGGAAAGCGCGAATGCGGGCTCTTCGCGATGATCGCTTGAATGGCCTCCGGCGCATCGTTCAGATCGATCTCGTTGACCTCCGTGCGCGGCGTCATGATCGCGCCGACCGGCCGGTCGCCGAGCCGCATGACGCCCGCGATCATCTCTTTTTCGCCCGACTCCAGCACGCCCGCGTTCTCGGCTTCGCTGACGAGGTGATGGATCTCGTCCTCCGAGACCTTCTCCTCGGCCTTGCCGCCGCGGCCGAGCAGCGTGAGGATCAGCTTGCCGGAGAGATCGAGCAGGAAGACGAGCGGCAGCGAGATCCGCGCCAGAACGTGCATCGCGGGCGCGACCTTGACCGCGATGCTCTCGGGGTCGCGCAGCGCCACCTGCTTCGGCACCAGCTCGCCGACGATCAGGGTGGTGTAGGTGATGAGCGTGACGACGATGCCGACGCCGACGATGTCGGCAATCCCCGAGGACAGGCCGAGCTCGACCAGCCATTGCGTCAGCCGCTGTCCGAGCGTCGCGCCGGAGAACGCGCCCGAGAGCACGCCGACCAGCGTGATACCGATCTGCACCGTCGAGAGGAACTTTCCGGGGTCGGCCGCCAGCGTCAGCGCCCGCTCGGCGCCGCGCACCCCCTTGGCCGCGAGCAGCGACAGCCGGGCCGGGCGGGACGAGACCACGGCCAGCTCGGACATGGACAACAGGCCGTTAATGACGATCAGGACGACGACGATGATGATTTCGACGGACAACATTGTGCGCAAGGAGAAGGGATACTTGACCCGGCGAACGCCGGACCAAGCCCCTTATATATGAACTCGATGCACAATTTGTCCGGTTCCCGACCAAATTGCCGCAGGCGGATCAAGCGCTCTCGCCCGGGTTTTCGAGGCTGAACGTCTCCGACTGCTCGTCATATGCGAACAGCTCGCCATAACGTCCCCAGGACACGACGGTCCTGAGCGTCTCGTCCGCATAGTCCTCGGACATGTAGTCCTCGAGCTCGTTGCGGAACCGTGCCGCGGGGGCGGTATGGGAGGGACGTTCGTCGAGCACGCGGCGAATCAATCCCATCACCGGCACGTAAGTGACGAGATGTTCGGCGAACAGCTTCTTGCGTGCGTCGGTTTCGAGATGGGCAAAACGCTTGCCCGTGTCGGTGAGCATCAGGTCACCTTCGCTCAGCTGGGCGAAGCGCAGCAGTTGCAGGGACTCACCGAGGTGGAGGATCTCGTCGGCCTCGAGCTGGAGCTGGCTTGCGAGCACGGGCAGGTCGGCGTGTCCGTGATAGGGCGGCCCCGCCAGCGTCTCGATCAGGCCCGACAGCACGTTGGACGACACGTGGTGCAGGGTCATGCCGACACCGGAGCCCAGGATGCCTTCGACGGGGGGCGCCTTCGGTTCGGCGCGCTGGGTCATGCGCGCGTAGATGTTGTCGACGAGCTGCCGGAAATGGGGGTCGAGCCGGTTGCGCGGATGTGGCATGTCGACCTTGATCTCGGCGGCGACACGCCCCGGATTGGATGAGAACACCAGGATGCGATCGCACATCAGGACCGCCTCCTCGATATTGTGCGTCACCATCAGGATCGATTTGATCGGCAACCGGCCCTCGATCCAGAGGTCGATCAGGTCCGTGCGCAGCGTCTCGGCCGTGAGGACGTCGAGTGCCGAGAACGGCTCGTCCATCAGCAGGAGGTCCGGATGCACCACCAGCGCGCGGGCGAAGCCGACGCGCTGCCGCATGCCACCCGACAGTTCCTTCGGGAAGGCGGACTCAAACCCGTCAAGGCCGATCAGGTCGATCGCAGCAAGAGCGCGCTTGTGGCGCTCGGTGGCATCGACGCCCAGCGCTTCGAGCCCGAGCTCGACGTTCTGGAGCACGGTCAACCAGGGAAACAACGCGAATGACTGGAACACCATGGCGACGCCGTTCGGCGGCCCGACGATGATCTCGCCGCGACAGGTCGCCTGTCCCGCAGACGGGCTGACCAGACCGGCGATGATCCGCAGCAAGGTGGACTTGCCGGAGCCGGATCGGCCGAGCAGGCCGACGATCTCGCCCGAGCGAATCGTCAGGTCGACCTTATCCAGCACCAGGAGCTGTTCGCCGCTGCCTTTCGGGAAGGATCGGCAGACACCGCGGATGTCGATGAGCGCAGAGGGTTGATCGAGCATGATGGTCTCCTCGTCAGCCGAGCCGCAGGCGACGCTCGCCGAAGGCATAGAGCGGCCGCCAGACCAGACGATTGAACAACGTCACCAGAATGCACATCGTGGCAATTCCGAGCACGACGCGCGGGAAGTCACCGGCTTCCGTGGCGGAAGCAATATAGGCACCGAGCCCGGTGGCCTTCAGATGCGTGTCGCCCCAGCTTGCGACCTCCGCGACGATCGACGCATTCCAGGAGCCGCCGGACGCCGTGATCGCGCCGGTGATGTAATAAGGAAAGACGCCGGGCAGTATCACCTTGAACCACCATCGCCATCCCCGGAGATGGAAGCTGCCGGCGGCTTCGCGCAGATCGGTCGGAAAGGCGCTCGCGCCCGCGATCACGTTGAACAGGATGTACCACTGCGTGCCCAGGATCATCAGCGGGCTCAGCCAGATGTCTGGATTGAGCTTGAAGCTGACAATGGCGACGACAAAGACGGGGAAGGCGAGATTGGCCGGGAAGGCCGCCAGAAACTGGGCCAGCGGCTGGATTCGTTCGGCGAGCTTCGGGCGTAGCCCGATCCACACGCCAACCGGCACCCAGATCAGCGTGGCGAGGGTGATCAGGATGGCGACGCGCAACAACGTGATGAGCCCGTCCCTGATGACGACAAGAACGTCGGACATTCCGAGACTGGCCGAGAGATAGCGATAGGTCAGCCAGGCGGCATAGGCCGTGCCGCCGAGGATCAATGCGATCCAGACCGTATCGACGAGGCGTGACGTCTGGTCTTTACCTGGTGCCGCGGGCGGCAGCTTCGGCAGCGGAATGCGCAAGTTCGAGATCGCGCGGTTCAGCGCCGCGAAAGGAAGGGTCAGCGCACGCAGCGCCCGAGTCCGGCGGAACAGGTCGAGCATCCAGGAGGCCGGCGCCTCGCCTGAGGCGGTCTGCTCGAAGCGGAATTTGTCGGCCCAGGCGACGATAGGGCGGAACAGCAGCTGATCATAGGCGATGATCACGAGCAGCATCGCCAGCATGGCGTAGAGGATCGCCGGCAAATCCTGCTGCTGAATTGCCATCGCGACATAGGAGCCGATGCCCGGCAGCGTCACCGTGGTGTTGCCGACCGTGATCGCCTCCGAGGCCACCACGAAGAACCAGCCGCCCGACATCGACATCATCGCGTTCCAGATCAGGCCGGGCATCGCGAAGGGGACGTCGAGGCGCCAGAAGCGCTGCCAGCCGGACAAATGGAAGCTTTGCGTGGCCTCTTCCAGATCCTTCGGAACGTTGCGGATCGACTGGTACAGGCTGAACGTCATGTTCCAGGCCTGGCTGGTGAAGATCGCGAACACCGAGGCGAGCTCGGCGCCGAGCACCTGCCCCGGAAACAAATTCATGAAGAACACGACGGTGAAGGTGAGGAAGCCCAGGATCGGGACGGATTGCAAAATATCCAGCAGCGGGATCATCACCAATTCGGCTCGCCGGCTCTTGGCTGCGATCGCCGCGTAGATGAAGGTGAAGACCGTCGAACAGACGATGGCGAGCAGCATCCGCAAGACGGTGCGCAAGGCATAAAGCGGAAGGTTTGCCGGATCGAGCGTGACCGGTGCGCGCTCGAGCTCGGACAGCGGCGCCGTGGTCTGCTCGCCGCCATAGACGATCAGGACCATGGCGCCGATCACGAGGATCAGCGCCGCGACATCCCAGACATTGGGGAGTAGCGCCCGGCCGATCGCGGCCGTGCGGATATCTCTCGGCTTCATAGGCCCGCCCTTGGGCTGGAATTTTGGGCTAGAACTCTGCGTGCAGGCGGCCCGAGAAGATCGAGACCGGCCCGCGGTCGGCGTTATAGGCCGGGTTTGTGATCAATTGATAGTCCGCGGTCAGCGTGACGTTCTTGTTCACCGAATAGGCATAGTAGGCCTCAAGGATGCGCTCCTTGCGGTAGTTGAGAGCGCCGTCGCCGATGAGAACACCGAGGCCGCCGGCGGCCAGGAAGTCGCGATAATCCTGCGAGATGGCATTGACCGCGCCGCCGATGCCGACGACGTCGTCAGGCCGGCCCCATTTCGTGCCCTTGATCGACAGTCCGCCGGCCAGGCTGCTGTTGATGTCGGTGAAGGCGAGTGTTTCGGTCTTGCCGTCGTTCCAGCTCCAGCGGCCGAACAGCCCGATATCTTCTGTGATCGCCTGCTCGAGGTTGACGACGTAGCCGACCTTGAGGCGGCCGCGGCGGGTCTGCGCGATGTCGAGATTGAGCGCAGGATTGTCCAGCGTCTCGCGGAAGCTGCCCATGTTGGCGCTGTCGACCCAGCCCATGGTCCTGAGCTTGCCAGGTTGGCCGAGCAGCGAGAACCGCGTCTCCAGCTCGATCGCGTACTGACCGCGTTCCCCGACCCTGGTGTCGAAATGATTCGAATTGGACTCCGCGACCATCAGGAAATAGCCGCCGCGCAGCGCCCATTGCTTCTGGTTGAGCTCGGCGGTGACGCCATAGGTGAGACCGACCTTGTCGGCGGAATAGTCGAAGGCGCCCGGCGCCCACAGCGACCAGTTCATGAAATCCTTGCGGGTGTCCTTGGCAAAGGCATTGCCGTCGAACACGTCGATCACCGCGAACTTGCCGGCCTGCACCGTGAGCCTGGACACGTCGACCTTTTGCCCAAGCTGCAACTGGCCGCTCGCGAGCTCTTCCTGCTCGCCGCCAAAGCCGAACGTCTGGCGCACGAACAGCCGCGAGGTGTTGTAATGCGGATAGGGGAAGTTCGATTTCTGCGCTTCGCCGTTGGGAAAGCCTGCCGCGCCCACCGTGTCGTTCAGTCCAAATCCCTGGAGCAGTTCGGGATTGTAATAGACCTCGCCGCCGTCCCACAGCCGCGCGTTCAGGAACAGGCTGTTGCTCCAGGTCGCCTTGGCCTGGGTTGAAGGCGAGAGCGAGTTTGTTCCGCTGTAGAGAGCGGGGAACGACGGATAGCCTTGCGGCAGATAAGTGCTCTGACCGTGAATCTCCCAGCGATCCGATTCCGTGTCGATCAGGGAGCTCTTCGGATTGTAGCTCGGCATGCCCGGCCAATCGACCTTGCGGTTGAGCCCGAGCCTGATCGACTGGAAGTCGAGCGACGAGGAGGTGTATTGGGCCCCCGTGGAGAAGGCGACGTTGGCGCCGTCGAAGCGGCTATAGAGATATTCGAGCCGTGCGCTCCAATGCGGCGCGAAGCCGTATTCGATGCCGGCACCCGCGATCCAGCCGGGCCGCGTGTTCAGGATTTTCGGGACGTCGCCCGCGGCCGGCGTGTCGAAATAGCGCTCGCCCATCCACGCAAAGCCGCCGGTGGCATAGACGAGCCATGGACCGCTGGTGTAGCCGACGCGGCCGCGCAGGCTGGCGGTGTAGTCCCACTGCTGGATGACCGTGTTGGCAGGTGTCGCGAGGAAGGAAACGATCGAGTTGGAGGTGATGTAATTGGGAAACGAAAAATCGCCTTCGACGCCGACGAGCCAGCCGGAGTTGAGCCGGTAGTTGTAGCCGGCCTGCACGCCGCCGATCATGCCGCTGAAGACGCCGCTGCCGTTGATCGCGGTGCCGTCGTTCAGCGCGAAGCTGGACGAGCCACGGCTGTAGCCGGCATGCGCGCCGATATAGAGGCCGGTCCAGTCATAGACCGCTTTCAGCGCCGGCGCCTTCAGCGGCAGATCGGCCGCGTGTACGGCGGCGGGAAAAGCCAGCACGCCCGAGGCAATCGCCGCGGCCGTTCGCAAATACCGGTGCCGGTGACCTCTCAACTTCAAAACGCACGCCCCCAAACGCGAATGTGTCCTATTCGCCGCGATATCCCTGCAGATTCGCGGCGACCCTGTCACGAAGTCTTGGTTGTTCACGCGATCGGACCAGACGATCCCGACTCGACGCGATTTCTTCCCAAGCCCCTGTGCTTGTTACAAACCTTATTGCGATTAATTCGCAATAGCAACTGGCACGGATTGCCGCAGGGGATGGTTCGCACTCTTGTGTGACGGAGCTGCAACAAATTCTCAGGTCCAAAATGAATGACCCGCCCGGGGGGACAGCCGGGCGGGTCGGGGGCACGACACGGGGTGGATGAGGCGCCCGTGTCGAACGCGGGATCCACGTGAGATCGGCCTCAGGTACTCAAATCAGTAGCAAGTACGAACGCGGCCGACGTACTGGCCGAAGGCGTTGTACTGGGCGACCCAGCCGCAGCGGTGATAGCCGTAGTAATAGGGGTCGTTGCTGGCGGCGATCGCGGAGCCGACGACGGCGGCGGTGGCGATGCCGGCACCCACACCCCAGACCCAGCCGGGCTGCTTGGCTTCGGCCGAAGAGGTGGTGGACACGATGCTGCCGGTGACGGCGAGGGCAGCGAGTGCGACGGCGGCAATCCTGGTCTTGATCGACATGTGAAACTCCATCCGGGTTGAGGCGGTCCGTTGTGGCCCGCGTGCCCAGTTGGACGGAGGCTTGCCGCGTCCGGTTCGAATCCAGCAAAAGTGAGCGTGCAGATCGGCTGTTTCCCGAATGATTCCAGTCGGATGCGAGCTAGCCGAGAGGCCCTTTGGCGAGCCTCTTCACGTCGAAGTTATCGACCTCGGCCAGCAGCTCGCAAAAGGCGCGCGCACCCTGATCGACGAGCTGCACACCCTTCTCGGGGACAGCCAGCGTCGCATTGCCGATCGCGCCGCTCGTGTGGAGATCCTGCGCCTGCCAGGCGAACGGTGCGGGCCGCTGCGTCGACAGCCAGCGATACTGCTTTTCCATGGCGATGCTGCTCGCGGGAAAATCCGCGATCGCATCCTTGCGCACCTGATCGGGATAGCGCGCCAGCATGATCGAGGTCTCGACCGCGCCGCCATGGATGCCGTGGCGCACTTCATCCGCCGGGAACAGTTTCTCCGCGCCCGACAGCCGCGACCACGACGTCGTCACCACAAAGAGCTTGCGATGCGCGCGAAGATCCTGCGCGACCAGCATCATTGCCGCGCTGTTGCCGCCATGGCTGGTGATGATGACGAGCTTCTTCAAGCCGCGCCGCGCGACGTCCTCGCCGATTGCGGTCCATCGCTTCAGCGCCACCTCGGTCGGCAGCGTCTGCGTGCCCGGAAAGTCGATATGCTCGGTGGAAATCCCGACCGGTTCAACGGGCAGGAACGTCGCCGGAACATTTGCGGGCAACAGCTCGCGCACGCGCGCGAGATACGCGTCCGCGATCAGCACGTCGGTCTCGAGCGGCAGATGCGGGCCGTGCTGCTCGGTCGCCGCCAGCGGCAGCACCGCGATCCGGCGCGACACGTCTGCAAGGCTCCCATCGGCCCAGTTGATGTCGATCCAGTCGCGGGACGGCGTCATCGTGGTTTCTTTGCCCGAATTTGTCGCGTATTTTGGGGTTATCAGGGGACGCGGGCCTGGCCGGCTCGCGTCCCCGAACTTCATGCGGTTCTATCGCGTTGCCTTCACATCGGCCAGCCACGATCGACGGAGTGCCATCATGACCCCCTCTCATCTGCGGCGAGCGTTAACGGCGGGCTTGATGGCCGCTTGCGTCTCTCTCGCGCCGGTGCGTGCAGAGACGCTGGACAAGGTCACCTTCGGCACCAACTGGGTCGCCGAGGCCGAGCATGGCGGTTTCTTCCAGGCGGTCGCCGACGGCACCTACAAGAAATACGGCCTCGACGTCACCATCGTTCCCGGCGGTCCGAACGAGAACAACCGGATGCTGCTGATCGCCGGCAAGATCGATTTCTTCATGGCCGCGAACACGCTGATGTCGTTCGACGCGGTGGCGAATAACGTCCCCGTCGTCACCATCGCAGCGGTCTTCCAGAAGGATCCGCAGGTGATGCTGACGCAGCCGGACGCCAAGGTCGCCAAGATCGAGGATCTCAAGCCGCTGACCTTGTTCGTCTCCAAGGAGGGCATGACCAGCTACTTCCAGTGGCTGAAGTCCGAATACGGCTTCAACGAGAAGAACGTTCGTCCCTACAATTTCAATCCGCAGCCCTTCATCGCCAACCCCAAGAGCGCGATGCAGGGCTACGTCACCTCCGAGCCCTTCGCGGTCGAGAAGGCCGCCGGCTTCAAGCCGAATGTGCTGCTGCTTGCCGATTACGGCTTCAACACCTATTCGACCCTGATCGAGACGCGCCGCGACATGGTCGAGAAAAAGCCGGACCTGGTGCAGCGCTTCGTCGATGCCTCCATGGTCGGCTGGTACAATTACATCTACCGCGACAATTCCGCGGGCAATGCCATGATCAGGAAGCTCAACCCGGAGATGACTGACGAGCTGCTCGCCTATTCCGTCGCCAAGATGAAGGAATACGGCATCGTCGATTCCGGCGAGTCCTTGAAGAACGGTATCGGCGCGATGAGCGACGATCGCTACACCTCCTTCTTCAACAAGATGGTGAAGGCCGGCGTCGTGAAGGCGGATCTCGACTTCCGCAAGTCCTATACGCTGCGCTTCGTCAACAAGGGCGTCGGCGTCGAGCTGCGCCCGAGCAAGCCGTAGCGCAAGGTCCATGTCATCCGTCAAAAGCTCGTCCGGGGTCGAGGCCGGACTGACGGCTCTCGCCGTCAGCCTGCGCGGCGTGACGAAGGCGTATGACAATGGCGTCATGGCGCTCGGTCCGCTCGACCTTGCCGTTCGCAAGGGCGAGTTCATCTCGCTGCTGGGCCCGTCCGGTTGCGGCAAGTCCACTGCGCTGCGCCTGATCGCAGAGCTCAGCGCGCCATCGTCCGGCATCGTGCGGGTGGCGCGCCACGAGGGCGATGTGCTGCCGGGTCATGGCATCGGCTTCGTGTTCCAGGAGCCGACGCTGATGCCCTGGACCAGCGTGCGCGAGAATGTGCGGCTGCCCTTGAGGCTCGCAGGCGTTCCGAAGGCGGAGGCGCGCGCGCGGGCCGATGAGGCATTGGCCAGCGTGGGTCTTGCCGATTTCGCCGATGCTTTCCCACGCGAGCTCTCCGGCGGCATGAAGATGCGGGTGTCGCTGGCGCGTGCGCTCGTCACCGACCCTGATATCCTCCTGATGGATGAGCCGTTCGCCGCGCTCGACGAGATCACGCGCTTTCGCCTCAACAACGACCTGCTCGCGCTGTGGCGAGCCCTGGGCAAGACCGTCATCTTCGTCACCCATTCGGTGTTCGAATCCGTCTACCTGTCGCAGCGGGTCGTGGTCATGACCGCGCGGCCCGGCCGCATCCAGGCCGATATCCGCATCGAGACGGTCGAGCCGCGCGGTGAGGAGTTTCGGACCTCGGCCGCCTATTCCAATTATTGCCGGAAAGTGTCGGCCGCGCTGGCGCCGTCCTATTCGGGGCAATCGATGCTATGAACGCGCAAGCTACCGTCACCGCAAAGCCATCAGGCGCGCAACGCGCGATGCGCTTGGTGCTTCCCGTCATCGTGTTCGCAGCCGGACTCGCGGCCTGGGAACTGGTCGTCCGCATCAAGGACATCCCGCCTTACGTTCTGCCAGCGCCCTCCGTCATCTTCCTGACGCTGATCAAGGACTGGGCGGTGCTGTCACAATCGCTCGCGACCACGCTGCTGACCACGCTCGAAGGTTTTGTCGCCGCCAGCATCGGCGGCATCGCGCTGGCACTGCTGTTCAACCAGTCGAAATGGGTGGAATATTCGCTATTCCCCTATGCAATCGTGCTCCAGGTGACTCCTGTCATCGCGATTGCACCGCTGCTTCTGATCTATCTGGAGCAGCAAACCGCGGTCGTGGTCTGCGCCTTCATCGTTGCCTTTTTCCCGGTGCTGTCCAACACCACGCTCGGGCTGAATTCGGTCGATCGCAACCTTGCCGGCCTGTTCCAGCTCTATGGCGCCTCGCCGCCGCAAACCCTGCGCTTCCTGAAGCTGCCGGCGGCGCTGCCCTATATCCTCGGCGGCCTGCGCATTGCCGGCGGCCTGTCGCTGATCGGCGCGGTTGTGGCCGAAATCGCGGCCGGCACCGCCGGCGCGGGCTCCGGGCTCGCCTACAGGATCGCCGAATCCGGCTATCGATTGAACATACCCCGCATGTTCGCAGCGCTGCTGCTGTTGTCGCTGGCCGGGATTGTCATCTATGGGGTGCTGGCGCTAGTTTCCCACCTCGTTTTACGGCGCTGGCACGAGAGCGCGCTTGGAAAGGAAAACTGATGACTACCGGTTCGATTTCGTCCGAAAAGATCGACCTTCTGATCTATGGGCCGGTGCGGCCAATTCTCGACAACGGTTTTTCCGATCATTTCGTCGTGCACAAGGCGGAGACCCGGGGCGATCTCGAGCGGCTGACACCGGCGATCCGCGAAAAGATCCGCGGCGTGGCGGTGACCTATCACACGGTGCGTGCCGACAGGGACTCGCTGTCGCAATTGCCCAAGATCGAGATGGTGGCGAGCTTCGGCGTCGGCTACGACCATATCGACGCCAAATACGCGGCCGAGCACAACATCATCGTCACCAACACGCCCGACGTGCTGACCGAGGAGGTCGCCGACGTCGCGATGGGCCTTCTGATCTCCACCGTGCGTGAGTTCATCAAGGCCGACCGCTACGTCCGCTCCGGCCTCTGGCAGACGCAGAACTATCCGCTCAGCGTCGGCTCGCTGCGCGACCGCAAGGTCGGCATCGTCGGCATGGGCCGGATCGGCCAGGCCATCGCGCGCCGGCTCGATGCCTCGCTGGTGCCGGTGGTCTACCACTCCCGCAATCCGTCGAAGGACGTCTCCTACAAGCACTATCCCGATCTGATCGAGATGGCGAAGGCGGTGGACACGCTGATGGTGATCGTGCCCGGCGGCGCCTCGACCAACAAGATGATCAATGCCGAGGTGCTGAAGGCGCTCGGTCCGCGCGGCGTGCTGGTCAACGTGGCCCGCGGCTCGGTGGTCGACGAGGCGGCGCTGGTCCAGGCGCTGAAATCAGGCACCATCCTCGCCGCCGGTCTCGACGTGTTCGCGGCCGAGCCGAGCGTGCCGGACGAGCTCAAGACCATGCAGAACGTCGTGCTGCTGCCGCATATCGGCTCGGCGTCGGTGGTGACGCGCAACGCGATGGATCAGCTCGTGGTCGACAACCTCAAGTCCTGGTTCGCCGGCAAGGCGCCGTTGACGCCGGTTGCGGAAACGCCGTTCAAGGGGCGCTGATGAGAGGTCTTCGGTTCGTTGCATTCGCCGTCGCGGCCTTTGTGGCCGCGATCGGCATCGCGCATGCGCAGGATGCGACGACCCTGAAGAAGACGATGCCCGGGCAGTGGGAGCTCTCGACCACCGAGCGCAGCAAGACCTGCGTCGTCACGATGAAGGGCGATGCCGCGGCGCAGGGGTTCAAGCTGGAGCTGGAGCCGGCCTGCAAGACCACGCTGCCCTTTACGAAGGACATCGTCGCCTGGAGCGTCAGGGGCCTCGACATCGTTCGTTTGCAGGACGCGACCGGTGAAGCCGTGATCGACTTCACCGAGGTCGAGGCCGGCATCTTCGAAGGCCTGCGGCAGGGCGAGGGCGTCTACATCCTCCAGGACCTCGCCGCAGCCCGCTCGATGGCCAAGTCGATGGACCAGATGATCGGCGATTGGTCGATGGTGCGCGGCAACGGCCAGCCGGTGTGCGGGCTGACGCTGACCAACACGGAAGCCGGCCCGGACAATTTCCAGGTCTTCGTCAAGCCGAAATGCGATCCGGCGATTGCTCAGTTCAATCTGGCGCAATGGCGGCTCGAGCGCGGCCAGATCGTCCTGATGTCGAAATCAGGCGAGGCCTGGCAGTTCGAGGCCGATGACAACGCGCAATGGCGGCGCGTCCCCGATACCGCCGATCCCCTGATCATGCTGCGGCAATAAATCTTCCGGTCGATGTCGATTTAGCCAAGGCTCAATCGTCACATCCATAGCGAGCCGGTTTGCAGCCGGAGCGGTTGCTGCTCGCCAAGGGAGTTTTTCATGCGTTTCATGTACATCGTCACCTCCAGCCAGCCGATGGCTGCCCCGAGCCCGGCGCTGATGGAGGCCATGCAGAACATATCCGAGCGGGAGATCAAGGCCGGTCGAATGATCGACAATGGCGGCCTGATGCCGCTTGCGACCGGCGCACGGGTGCGAATCGTGGACGGCGAGCTCAGCGTCATCGACGGCCCCTTCGTCGAGGCCAAGGAAGTGATCGGCGGCTATGCCATTTTCGAGCTGCGCGACAAGGCGGAAGCCGTGGCCATGGCGAAGGAATTCATGCAGCTGCACCTCGATCACATGCCGGGCTGGGAGGGTACCTGCGAATTACGGGCATTCGCCACGCCGGGCGTGGAGATCGCCTGCCAGGTCGACGCGCAGTCCAGGGTGGCTGCCCACGCCTGATGGACACCACCGCTCGTCCTGGAGCGTTTTCGAGCGAAGTGGATACCGGTTCGCGCAAAGAAAACGCGTCAAAACAAGAATCTAGAGCCCCGTTCCGATTCCATCGGAACGGAAAGGGCTCTGGTCGGCGGCGATGACGACCGCCGACATCGATCGCGAGATCCGCGCCGCGATTCACGCAACCTGGCGCGTCGCGCAGCCACGGCTGATCGCCACGCTGTCGCGTATGCTGCGGGACGTGCCGCTGGCGGAGGAATTGACCCAGGACGCACTGGTCGCAGCGCTGGAAGCCTGGCCGCACAGCGGGGTGCCGGACAATCCCGGCGCCTGGCTGGTTGCGACGGCCAAGCGCCGTGGGCTCGATCATCTGCGCCGGGCAAAGATGCTCACCCGCAAGCAGGACCTGCTGACGTACGAGCTGATGCAGGAGCAGGACGCGATGCCGGATTTCGACGCCGCCCTCGACGACGATATCGGTGACGAATGGTTGCGGCTGATCTTTACGGCCTGTCACCCGCTGCTGCCGCGGCAGGCCCGCGCGGCGCTGGCCTTGCGTATGATCTGCGGCCTGACCACCGACGAGATCGCGCGCGCCTTCCTGGTCACGGAGGCAACCATCGCCCAGCGCATCGTCCGCGCCAAGCGCACGCTGTCGCGGTCGGGCCTGAGCTACGAGATCCCGAGCGGCGAGGCGCTTTCGGAGCGTCTCGCCTCGGTGCTCGAGGTCGTTTATCTCATCTTTAACGAGGGCTATTCGGCCTCAGGCGGCGAGGAGTGGCTGCGGCCGCAGCTCTGCGACGAGGCCCTGCGCATGGGGCGGGTGCTGGTCGGGCTCGCGCCTCTCGAGCCCGAGGTCCACGGTCTCATGGCACTGATGGAGCTGAATGCTGCGCGGAAGCAGGCGCGCACGGGCATCGATGGCGAGCCCATCCTGCTCATGGACCAGGACCGCAGGCTCTGGGACCGGCGCCAGATTGGCAGCGGCCTTCGCGCGCTCGATCGCGCGCGCGAGCTCGGCGGTGCCGGACGGTTCTACACGCTGCAGGCCGCGATCGTCGCGTGCCACGCGACGGCGGAGACGGCCGTTGCCACCGACTGGCGCCGCATCGCGGAGCTCTATGGCCAGCTCGCGGCGCTGGTGCGCTCGCCGGTGATCGAGCTCAACCGGGCGGTCGCGCTTGGCATGGCCGAAGGGCCGCAGGCCGGTCTCGATCTCGTGGACATGATCGCGGACGAACCGGCGCTCGGGACTTACCACCATCTCCATTCTGTCCGCGGCGACCTCCTGGAGAAGCTCGGTCGCTTCGCCGAGGCGCGACGATCGTTCGAGACCGCAGCGCGTCTCACGAACAATGCGCGCGAGCGCGTGTTGATGGAGCGGCGAGCGGCAGCCATTGCCGATGCCGACGGCTGAAGACGCAAACGGCTTTACGTCGTCGGCTTCGGCGGCGGCGCGGTGCCTTGCGCCCACTTCTCGAACTTGCCGAGCACGCCCCAGGCCGTGAGCGCCAGCGAGATCGGCATCGCGAACTGGCCGAGGCCCGGCACCGCCGATACGATCGTTCCGAGCAGTCCGGCAATACCGCCTGCATTCGGGCTCGCGGTCACCGAAGAGAGCAGCGCAGTGAGCACCGAGCCGCCGATGCCGAGTGCCGTCTTCTTGCCGTCGAGCAGCTTGCCGATGGTCTCGCCGAGCGCGCCGTTGACCTGGCCGAGCACCGGCTTGCCGTCCTTGTTGAGCAGCGTGCTGAGCAGGTCGACGACCTGCTTCAACTGATCGACGGGGGCTGGATTGGTCGGGCTGACCGGTCCTGGCACGGGCGCCGTCTTGTTGATGAGGGAGAAGAGCCGTTCGAACAGGTTGATCGGATCGTTGGTGGCGGGCAGCGTGTTGCCCGGTGTCGTCGTTCCCGGTGTTACGCCGCCGGCTGACGGTCGCAGCAAGTGTGCGAGGTCCTCCAGCCGCTTCAGGATCTTGGACAGATCGCCGCTCTGCACGGAACCTCCCGCCTGCGTTGCACGCGTGAGCGCCGCGACCGTGGCCCCGTCGAGAAGCCCGGTATCCCTCAGGCCGTTCTGCTGCTGAAACTGCGAGACCGCGGCCCCGGTCTTCGGTCCGCTGATGCCGTCCTCGGCGAGCGGCGGATTGGCGCCGAGCTTGTTGAGCGCCTGCTGCATAAGAACAATCGTCGACGCCGCATCGTCCTCGGGCTCGGTGCGGCCGGCGAATTGCGGGCTGCCGTCGAGGGTGATCGAGGAATCGAGCGACATCATCGCATGCAGGATCACCGCCGTGCCGAGCTGGGAATCGACGTGGTTCGAGTCGAACACGTGGTCGCGGACGAATTTGCCGGCCCTCGCCTCGGGCGGGCCGTACAGTGTCGAACCGCCATAGAGGTAGGGCGAATTGCAGCCCTTCGAGTGATAGCCGAAGCCGTTGAACGCCTCGAGCCGGAACAGCATCCGCGCGATGCCCCAGTCGTGGGCGCCGATGAAATTCTCGATTCTGAACGCGTCCACGGCGCCGTCCACGAACGTGGTAAAGGGGCCGCGCCCCTTCGGAACGATGGTCGTCACGCGATGAAGCGTTTCGCCGTTGCCGAGATAGGTGTCGAAATCGAAGTTGGATTCGCGGTAGTGGCAGAGCGCGGCAAAATACCAGGGGACTCCGGTCAACCGCTCGATCTGCTGATAGGTCGCCTTGCCGTTGATCGCCTTGCGCGCGACGCCATTCGCGTCGCCGAGGCGGGAAGGCCGGATCTCGAGATCGGCCCAATTCCGCTCGTACTCGCTTTTCAGACTCTCGAATGAGACCATCTTCCGCTCCCGAAAATTGATGAATTATCGAAATTTCGTGCAAGTCAGATATGGACCAGGTGCCGTGATCGGGTGTGACTCCAACGTGATCTCCGGCAAATGTGGCAGGTTGCCGGCCCGGCGCATGTGAAATGGCTTACAGCCTGGGCGCGAAAATGCGCCGCAGGGCCGGACCCGCGCCTTCGCCGGCAGCGCGACCCGCCAGTGGGGGAACCGGCATGGTCGTTCGTCCGTTAGCATTTTAGACGATGCGGTAGGGAGCCCTGCATGGCCAAGCGCGTCCTCGCGATCGGCATCGAACCCGGCAATGCGGATTACAGCGCATTTCCGCAGCTCACGCCGGAGCTCATGCGCCATTATATCGAAGCGCAATTGCTGCGCCTGCGTGATCTCGGCTACGAGGTCACGAGCTGCCTGATCGATCTCGACGCGACCGCCGAAGCCGGCGTCACGGCCGCACTGCGCGACGAGCGCTTCGACTGCATCGTGATCGGCGCGGGGCTGCGCGAGCCGAAAGAGCGCCCGCTGCTGTTCGAGAAGGTGCTCAACCTCGTCCATCAACTGGCGCCTGACGCCGCGATCTGCTTCAACTCCACGCCGGCCGACACCGCCGAGGCCGTGCAGCGCTGGATCTATCCCTGACGTCCGATTGGCCGGCCTGTGCGTCGCTCGCGGCATGGTTTGAGCCGTCTTCGCGCTGCGCCTCCGGCGCCATCGCGTAGGCGTCGCGAGCCGCGCTGCCGGCTATTTGTCTGGTCCGAATCCGCTTCCGGCGCTATGACTGGCTCATCACAGGGAGGGCGAGCATGCTTCGAGGTCTTCGCATTGGAAGTTTTGGAATCGCGGCATGTCTGACGGTCGCGATGGCGATGCCGGCGCATGAGGCTGCAGCCCAGGATGCCATCGGCGGTGCGATCATCGGCGGTGTCGGCGGGGCGATCCTCGGTGGTGCGCTCGGCGGAGGCCGCGGCGCCGCAATCGGCGCCGTCGTCGGTGCCGGCACGGGCGCTGCGATCGCTTCCGAGGGCGAGCGCCGCCGCTCCGGTTACTACGCCTATCAGCGCGGCTGTTATGTGCAGCGTCCCGACGGCTATTACGTCCGGGTCAGCCAACGCTATTGCTATTGATCGATCAACCGCCGGCGCCCACAGGATTGACGGCGCCCGGCAGTAGATTGGACGCGGAGGGGTGAGTATCGGCCGGCGAGCCGCTCTCCCGAGCTGGTGGTTCGCATGAGCATCCGATCTCGCATATGCCGGTGGCTGATCGCCGCGATCGTGGCCGGCGATCTCGTCGGAGCCGGGGCTGCCCGGGCGCAACAGATTCCAACCGACGAACCCGCGTTTACGGCTTTCGTGGCCGAGCGCATCCGCGCCGAGATTCGTGACACCCCGGTCGTGATCAAGGGACCGCTGACGCTGTCGGTCGGCCCTCTGCAAACCAACCTCGACCGCATCTACGCCTTCTGCAAGGCCAACACCGGCGGCTGCGCCAGGGAGATCGGCGCCTATGTCAGCGGCGTCAAGGCAACGGCGAGCAGCCGGAATGATCCGCCGACCCGAGCAGCCCTTCGCGTGGTCGTGCGCTCGGCTGACTACATGCGGCAGGCGCTTCGGGAGGTCGACGCGCGCGGCCCGGCGCTGACGCGGCCGCTGGCGGAGGGGCTGGTGATCGTCCCGGTGCTGGATTCGCCGCGGGCGGTCAGGGTGTTCAACGACAAGGATCGTGCCGCGCTCGGCTTGACGCAGGACCAGGTCTTCGACATCGCCATCGCCAATCTGCGCAGCAGCGTGAAGCCGTTCACGACCGTCGCAAAAGCGGTCCCATCAGGACAGTTCGGCACGTTGACGGGAGACTATTATCAGACCAGCCGGCTCGCGCTGATCGACAGCTGGGCGCCGCTCGCGCAGGCCCAGGGCGGTGTCCTGATCGTCGCGGCGCCGTCGGCCGATCTCGTGCTCTATGCAAGCGAAGACAGCAGTGCCGCGATCGACGCGCTGCGGACGCTGGCCAGGAACATGATGGCGCGCGCGCCGAAGCCGCTGTCCGGCACGCTGCTGCGCTGGACGCCGAAGGGGTGGCAGCTCGTCCGGTGAGATGCTCTCACGCGGGGCGGCCGCTCTGCTCAACTCTTGCCGGGGTCTGCCGGCATGATCTGGAGCAGCGGCTCCGGTTGGATCGAGATCTGGCCGGCGAACGGCCGGTCATGCGCGGCGATGAGCAGGACGGAGGTGGCGACGCCGGTGGCGAACAGGCCCATCGCGATCGCCGATCCCAGCCGGTTGTCGCAATGAACGAGGCCGATCACCAGCAGCGCGCAGGCCGCCTGGAGATACAGGCACCACCATTTGACCGGGTTCACCGCGGCGAGGCTGACGATGATCCGCTGCCGCCGCGCGTCCAGCGCCTGCTCCAGCGCGGCGATGAGCTCGCGCTGCACATTCGCCTGCCCCGGGCCTTGCGGCGTCATCGCGACGACGAACTGCAGGGCTTCGGCGAGGGCCGGCGGCGTGACCTTCAGCGACACTTCCTGATGCGCCATCATCGGCCATTCCACCGCGACGGCCTGGCCGACATAGTCGCGCACCAGGCCGCGGAGCTTCGTCTCCTGCTCCGCCGGCAGGCCGGCGGCCAGCAGCACGGCGCTGCGTAGCGCACTGGCCTCGCGGCTCACCGCGGCGCTGGCGCGGTCGCTGTCGCCCCAGACCTGCGCGGCGATGAAGGCGACGAACAGGCCGAAGATGATTCCGAGCACCGGCAGCATGCCCGGCGAGATCGCCTTCAGCGACTTCGCGCGCTCCTCCGTCGCGGCCCTCGCGATGCCTGCGAAGATGGCCGCGGCGAGCAGGTACGTGAATCCAAAGATCACCAGCGCCATTGCAGGCACCGGCAGATTGTGCAGCCAGTCGCTCATCGTGTCCTTGTCATCTGATTTGAGGCTCTAGATCAACCGCATCCCGCGCAGCCTGGCATGCCTGCTCTTGCCGACGATGATGTGGTCGTGCACGGCGATGCCGAGCGGCTTTGCGATGTCGATGATGGCTTTCGTCATCTGGATGTCCGCCTGCGAGGGCGAGGGATCGCCCGAGGGGTGGTTGTGGATGAATCTATCGCTTCACGTAATGCGTTGAACACACAATAGATTTTTTAGGTGGGGTAGTAGCAGGGGACGTAGACAGGGGACTGTAAGCAGTGATCGTTCGTGATGATCACGTTAACACGTGGAAGCGCCTTTATAAGCCATTTCACTCACCAGGGACCATCAGCGGACTTCAGCTCTGACCTCAGTGGCGGACATTCTGCTTCGGCGTCGTGAGGTCCGAGACGGGCCAGAAGCGGAAGTCGCCGTAAACAGATCAGCGCAAGTGATGCTTCAGTCCGACGCGCACGATGCAGCCCGGAATGGTCGTCATTTGAGCTGCGCGCAACAATTAGCACGGCGCGGCTGCGGCTTTATCCGGTGGCAATATAGCCGCGCGCGCCTCGTCGAGATGCAGAAACAGCTATTCTGATCCAGACGAACAGCGCTGAAATCCCGGAAGCGGATAGCAACGTCAGCAGTTCTGACGGAGCTAGTGATCGGGTTAGTGCTTAGGCGACTGGCAGCACGAAGACCGCCGCCCGAGGCCAAGCTGAACGGTCTCGGAGAGCCGCTCCAAAGAGAGCCCCGACCGTACCAGCCGGGGCTCCAGGCGAGATCCGCGCGGCCGGGAGAGCAAGCCGCGCAATTTCGGAGTATGCCTGAGTCCATGCTGCCTCCTGTGATGGAAGTGCGGCGGTCCACAGGAAAGGCTGCTCAAAGCAATCCGCTCGCCACGAACCTGCAACGAGTGCCGCCACCGCGTAACAAGTGAGGTGAACTCCAGAACGCCACTGCCGCGCCACCAAATCGCCTAACGACTCAACGACGCATGTTGCATCGGGCCGGGGCGATGCGCATGGGTGGTGTAGTGATGCGCAATTGGTCCAATGTTTATGTGACTGCGTCCGTGAGCGGGCTGATGGTCACGATGCTTTTGCTTGGCGCGATCCTCGCTCGAAATGTCGGACTGGCGGAGAAGAAAGGCGACCGGGTCATCGCTGTGTCAGCGCACAGCGAGGCCCGCACCCAGACGACTTCTGAGAACGGTGGCGGGGCCACGGTAGATTTTGGTGTCGCGGACCTTAGAGGGTCGCTGCCGTAAGGAAGTGATCATCGGCCCGCCCTGCCGAGCTCGCCGAGAGACCTTTCGGCTGGCCAGTCATCTTGCCTAAAGCGCGATGAGATTGGGATGAATCGTCATCGCGCTTTAGGTTGTTGTTTGAGCATGATCTCCGCTCAAACGCGCTCCGCGTTTGTCGCGAGGGAAAACCGCTGCGCACTTTTCCGGATCATGCTTTAGCCGAGGCGATCGGCGCGTTGTAGGCTGCCAATCCGGGTCATTCGTGACCAAGCGAAGACGGCCGCATGGAAGCGGCCTGCCTTGTGCGCTGGCCACTTCCGGTCTTCCTCGGTTCGCGGACATTCTCAAGGTCGGTCGGCATGTCTCAAACAGGGCCGCATCCGGACATGCACATAGTGTATACGGCAGGCCGCGGAATGCGGGCCTCGCTGCGCGTAGAGATCGCAAGCAGCTTGATGGAACCCTATTCACCAGCTGTAGCGTATGCCCGCGGTGCCTTTGGCGCCTTGCGGGCCCGCGTTGACCGTGCTGCCGACGTCGAATTGATAACCGAATTGAGCATAGACGCTATAGCTCTTGTCGAGCTTGCCGGTGAAGCCGACGAAGGTTTCGACCGTCTGCATCTTCTGCAGCAGCAGCACTTGATCGATGCCAAAAGTGGTGTCCGCTCCCGCGCCCCAGCTGCGCCAGTAATTGACGCCTGCATAAGGCTGCCAGAGCATCCCGTTGCTGCTCGTGGTATTCCACTGCCCGCGCAGGCCGAGCCGTCCGATCGGACCCGACGTCGTGCCCAGCCCGACCGGGCCCAGACCGTCATTGGCTTCGTCGAACGAGACCCGTTGCCAGATGATCTGGGCCTGCGGCTCGAGCACGAAGCCTGGGCCAAGCGGCAGCGGGATTGGATAGCCCGTCTCCAGCGAGGCAACGAAGCCGGCGCCCGTGAGCGGCAATTGCGTGAATTGCGTCGTCGCGTTGCCGCGATAGAGCGTCCCCTGCAGGATCGCGTCGAGGTACCAGCCGGTCGGACCGTAGTGCGTCCAGTAGCCGCCGGCCGAGTAAGCCTGGATGTCGTTGGTCCCGGTGTGGGTGAGCATGTAGCCAGTGGCGGCCGGGTTTGTGACCAGCCCGGTCACGTCGGCCCGCGCCTGGGTATAGGCGAAGTAAAGTCCAGCAGAGTCGCGGTGACCGGGGATGGTGCTGCCGCGCCAGAGATCGATTCCGCCTTGGAAGCCCGCCAGCCAGCCATCGGTGCGCGGGTCGGCGAAGGCCTGGTAGTGGCCGTTGATCTGCTGACCGAAAACGCGCGCCCAGTCCGACCGGCCCCAGCCATCAGGGTCGGTACCCGCATTCAACAATGTCATCGTGTCGCCGACTCGCTGGTTGAGCGTACCAAGCGTGGCGAGGCCGATTTGCCGGGCCATAGGTTGAACGGACCCGTAGGTTGCAAGTCCAGGCCCGATGATTGGGTAGGAGCCGGGCGGCAGCCCGTCCGGAGGCGGATCGGGCGGCAGGATCGGCGGCGGGATAATCGGCGGGTCCGGGGGTGTCGGCCCCGAATCGAAAGTCGAGCGCAGGAACCAATCCTGGGGCGCATTGCCGTTAATGCCGCCGCGAAACAGGAAGTAATCATAGGCGCCGCCGCGCACCTCGCCGGCGAGCGAGAAAGCGCCGGGCGCCGTGGTGGCGTTGTTGACGGTCTGCACCAAAAGGATGCCGTTCGCAACGGTCTGATCGCCGGGACCGGTCGTGTTCAATACTCTTAGCGTTGTCGAGCCCGTCGCTGCGCCGCCGTTAATGACCAGCCTGTCGGATGGCGAAGTGTCGTTGCCGAGAAAAGTATTGAGCGTGATCAAGCCGCCTGCGCCCCCATAGTTATTCGCAATCAGCGTCTTGTAGCTCGACAGTTGTGTGGGGTCCGCGGTCGGCGGGGTGAAGATGATCTCACTGCCGTTGTTGGTCAGGTTGGTTGCGTTCGAATTGCCCGTCATCGTCCAGACGGTATTCTGCGCAAGGGTGACTGTGCTGATGCCGCCGGCCGCCGTCGTGATCACCCCTCGCAAGGTCGATGCCTGTGCGTTGAACGTCGTGCTGGCTCCAGACACCGTTTCGAGCAGGGTGTTGTTATTTGTTACTGCGACGGCATTACTAAGACTGATGTTGGCCGCGGCGCCCTGCACCGAGAAGGAGGCGGCGCTGGCCACGATGGTGGCGTTGCTGTACTGCAACGTGTTTCCGCTACCGTTGAACAGAAAGCCGAAGCCGCCATTTCCTGACGCGGTCGCGTCGGTTCCGGTCATGGTTGCGTTGCCGCCGTTCTGCAGCAGCCCGCCCGCGCCGTTGACGACGGACACCGAGCCACCACTCGTCGTAACGGTGCCGCCAGTCGTCGCATTCACTCCAGCGTTTCCACCGCCTCCCGTCACGCTGACGACCACATCGTTTGCGGTAACCAGGCTGTTCGCCCCCGTCGCCCGAAGTCCTATCTCCCCGCCGCCAATGCCCGGAACGGTAACGGAGCCGCGCGTCAACGTCACCTGGCCCCCGGACGCGGCGTTCACACCGACATCACCACCGCCATTACCTACCGACAAGCTCAGATCGGTCGCCGTGATCGAACTGTTGGTCCCTGTTGCCGATAAGCCGGTATTCCCGCCGCCTCCGGCGAACGTGATGCTGCTGCCGCTCGCAAGCTGGATACTCCCCCCGTTCTGCGCCGTAGCCGCGGTCATGCCGCCCGAAGCACCCATGTTCACGGAAAGACCATTGGCGATGATTTGGCTTGTCGCACCGTCGGCGGTCATCAACTTGCCGAAGCCACCGCTGAGATTGATCGACGAGCCAGGTGTGAATTGAATCAGACCTCCCGCCGTGGCCTGCACTACCCCGCCCACCCCGACCGCGGCGCCGCCGTTCCAATTCACGGTCGTGCTATTCGCGATGATCGTGCCGGTGGTGGCGATCATGGCCGCGCCGCCGCCGCCAGAATTCGCCAGGGTGATCGCATTAATGATGATCGTGCCGCCGGTGTTCGCAATCAGGCCAGTGCTGGCGGCGGTTACATTTGCGTTTGCGGTGACCGTGGCGTTGGTGGTGGCCTGGATTCCTGTTCCACCACCATTGGCCGTCACCGTGCCATTGGTCGTCACGTTTGCGCCGTTCAACGCGCTGACCGCGATGTTGAAACCGGTGCTCACCGGATTATTGGCTACGCAGGTTCCGCCGTTCTGAAGGATGCCGCCGTTGACAGGATCAGTTGTACATTGAGCGCGGGCCGCTTGCGGTGCGGCGATGATAATCACGCAAGGCAGAACAACGGAAAGCACCCGTGCTCGCAGAGGGTGCCGACGCGGCGCCTGACCGGCACGTAATCGCAAAGGCTTGCGCAGTTCCATTTTGTTGCGCCCGATCACACGCGATCGCGAAAGGCAACGAGCACCAGAATTGTTGTGCGAAGACGCCGCATCTGTGGCGATCGCGGCAGCAATCCATTATCCCGACCACTGTCGCTTACGAGTCACGCATGGGACAACAATGCTGATCCAACGGATCCACGCCGTGCTCTCTGGACAACCTCGAGTTGCCAGCGGGACTGATGACTGCTCTGGGGCAATCGCGTCGTTTTGCGAGGTTCGCGGTAAGGTCCGCTTTAGCCCCCAAGAGGCGACGTCGTTTAGATCAGCTTCAGTCCCTTCAGACTGGCGTGACCTCGTTTGCCGACGATGATGTGGTCGTGCACGGCGATACCGAGCGGTTTTGCGATGTCGATGATGGCCTTGGTCATCTGGATGTCGGCCTGTGACGGCGAGGGATCGCCTGAGGGGTGGTTGTGCACCAGGATCAGCGCGGTCGCCGACAGCTCCAGCGCGCGCTTGATCACCTCGCGTGGATAGACCGGGGTGTGGTCGACGGTGCCGGTCTGCTGCACCTCGTCGGCGATCAGCTGGTTCCGCTTGTCGAGGAAGAGCAGGCGGAATTGCTCCTTGTCTGAAAACGCCATGCTGGAGCGGCAATAGTCGATCACTTCGTTCCAGGACGACAGCGCGTTGCGGCTGTTGACCTCGCCCTTGGCGACGCGATGCGTTGCCGCGGCGATCAGCTTGAGCTGGTGGATCGCGGCTTCGCCGATGCCGCCGACCTCGCGCAGACGCGCCACCGGGGCATGGACGACCTCGGCGAACGAGCCAAAGGTCTTGATCAGCGTCTTTGCCAGCGGTTTGGTGTCGCGCCGCGGCAGCGCCGGAAGCAGCGCCATCTCCAGCAGCTCGTAATCGCTGAGCGCATCTGCGCCCGCGCTGTAGAAGCGCTCGCGCAGCCGTTCGCGATGGCCGTGATAGTGCGGCGCGTCCTCGGGCTTGGCCTTGTCGTGGTCGGTCTTGGCGGGCATCAGGCCTAACCATGCCGTACGGCGCGCGTTTTGCAACCGGGAAGTGTCCGGCCCCCGCGGGGGGGGCAATTGGGCCGGCCCCCCGGGCCCCGCGGGGAAAAACGGCCCAACACCCCCCCGCGGGGGGGGAGACCACCCCCCCGCCAATGGCCCCGGGGG